>DAHXNH010000404.1 GCA_027365485.1 Clostridiales bacterium | reverse complement strand
CACGTGAGCTTTACTCGCAAAGGGTGAGCCAAACACCCGCTATCCAGTCGCCCGAAGGTCTCTGGTTACTTGACGTGATGGTTAGACTTCGCTAACCACCTTGGTTCGCCGAATCCTGTTTACGTCTGGTCTTGACGACGCGATCCATTTTACGTCTCCCACGATTGTGGGAGACGTAAAATGGATCCAATTTTCAAAGGGCGAACACAACGTGACTATAGCATGAAGTGATCAAGATATGGTATTACACAGACAAAAATTCGCCTGACGGCGAGCGCCTTATATCCCCATAGCTAAAGCTAGGGGTTTTACGGTGCATTCGATAAAGTGGTGTGACAAAGCGGTGCAGGAAGATCGCACGCGATTCGAGTGACGGTCTTGGCTAGGCATCCAGCGGGTTTTGGCTTCAAGTTTTGGTTCCACTCCCCCAAGGATTGGCCACGGGATGGTCAAGCCATTCTGACGATCGCATCGCCTAAATTCCTCAGCACCATCGAGAGCATCGGAACAAGCCTCACCATTGTGGAGGTGGCAAGGACGAGATTATGTGTGGTAGGTGCGGGACCGGCGGGGATTTCAGCGGCTATCTGGGCTAAACGAATGGGGTGGGAGCCGGTGATTTTCGAGAGGAGTCGCTGCCTCGGGGGCCAGTTGACTGACTTTAGCCTCCCCATCGTGGATTTGCCTGGGCTTCCAGAGATTCTGGCCCAAGAATTGGTGGATCGGTTGCGAAAACAACTGCAGGATTTGAATATTTCCGTGGAATATGGCTGTCAGGCAGTGTCTTTTACTGGTCAGCGCCTAGTCTTGGCAGATGGGGGGGGGATTGCCAGTTCGCGGATGATTTATGCGCCTGGAGTTCGCCGTCGCAAGTTGGAGGCGGAAGGAATCGAGTGGCTCGCCGACACTTCGACCAGCCAGATTCTGGCTTCTGCCAAAACCCGGGACCGGGTGCTGGTCGTCGGTGGGGGTGATCGGGCCGCGGAAGCTGCGAGCCGTTTAGCCGAAGCAAAAATTCCGACCGTGCTCGTCCATTGGCGTTCTGTGCTGCGGGCTCGGAGTAGCTTTCAGAAACGTCTGATGATGAGCGGAGCCGATGTTCGAATGCCCAGTCGAGTTCGTGCTGTCCGCCCTACGGAGGGGGAGAGGGTTCGAGTCGAGATTCAGGGCCCATTAGGAGTCGAATACTTTGACGTGGGTCATGTATTGGTTCGAATTGGCATGGAACCCGATTTGACGCCGGATCTGGCACGGGCTTTCACCCAAATGCCGCATCGCGTACGCTTGATTGGGGATGCGGCCGAGCCCACTTGCGATCGAAGCTTGGTCGTCGCGTTTGCTAGTGGAATGCGGGCGGTTAAAGCCCTGGTATTGGATGCGGACCCTGATATGACGAGGGATCCAAAATGAAGTCAAGTGATGGACATGGGTTTAGCGAACGTGGCTGGACACAGCAGTTCAGACCCTGGGGGACGACCTGGTGGTTCAAGATATAGTGGGCGTCGACATGAAGGTGATTTTCGTAGGCTATAATCCAGGCCGAGCATCTGAGCGTTCCGGCCATCATTTTGCTGGTCCTGGCAACTATTTCTGGGCACTGCTTTATGACTCCGGTCTGACCTCTCAGCGTCTGACTGCGGATCAGGATGGATTGCTGCCCTATTGGGGCATTGGCATCACCAATGTGGTGTCCCGAATGACACCCGGTTCGTCGGATTTAACCCTGGACGAGATGCGCCGGGGAGGGGAAGCCTTACACCGTAAATTACTGGAATTTAATCCCCAGGTCAGCGCATTTTTAGGCAAGGACATTTACCGCGCATATCGGGGATTGCCGCCATCTTGCCAGGTATCTTGGGGACTGCAGGACTTCGTGACAGTTCCCGGTATCTGGGATGTGGTATTGCCCAATCCCAGTCGCCGATCCACCCTGCCCTACGCTCATCGTCTTCGCTATTTTCGAGAGTTAGAGGGCCTTTTGCAGTATGGGTTAGGAGAGCTCTGAAAGTTGCCTGAACTGGCCGTTCGCGGACTGCCAAACCAAGCCCATGGGGCCAAGACTAAAAAGATTTGGGTAAACGTTGAGAGGGACCAACTGACGACCTTTGAGGATGACTAGTTGGCCGTTGGGCTCTAGATACGTGAGCGCAAGGACACCATGCACGGATCCTATTTCGGGGATGGTTGGCGATTGCCAGGCGTAGTAACCAATCCAACCGCGTTGGTCGACCACGAGAAGATAACTGGGGATGGGAGTGTGCTGAGCAAGGAGAAAGTACATTCCACCATCGGACAGGCTGCCAGCATTCAGCGGGGTTGACCAATGGGCGGCATCGACCGCCGCCACTGGGTGCCGGGTATCGTGAGCCACAAGGACATAACCAAGGTGACCGTGGTCATCGTAAGCCACGCCGCCATCGATGAAAGGATGCGAAAAAATCTGGCCCAGCCCAGCCAGAGTGTAATGATGGCTTCCCATGACGATTCTCCAGGAGACGCCATCCTTCAGAATATAGGACAGTTCGTGACCGGACTGAAAACTTGGGGCAGCGGCTTTTGCAATAAACTTGGGGGTTCTTGAAGGCCAGGTGACATCGTCGACGCCGGTGGTCGTGGGCCAAGCCATCGCCCTGCCATCGGCGGTGACCGCCAGCGTGCCAATGGGGTCGGTAGGCATGGAAGGAAATGAGAGCCTAGTCCCAGCGACTAGCCAACGCGATTGTCCGTCATGGAGCACGTACGCCACGCTCGAGGACGGCGACAGCGGGAGGAACCAATCAGCGGCGTGGATCTGGCCTCCGGGCAGGGAGATGGCCTGAGGGTGCACTTTTTGGGTTGGACCCAGGGTCAGTCGGTGGCTGGCTACAGGGGCTCTCAATGGATCTTGGGAGAGGGCTGAGGGAGGTGCGGCAGGTTGGCTGGCCTGATGTTGGGAGACCGCGGCCCATATGATGAGGCCAATAAGAATGATGATTCCTAGACCAAGATAAAGTTTTCGATTAACCGACTGCTTCGACTCCGGCACCCTTATCCCCCACTTTTTTGAGCAACGACCGCGGCGCCATAGTCGCCTTAGCGCCGCAAGCGAGCTTCGTTCGGAAAAGATCTGTTTCATATTATCATGAAACCGAATCGAAGCCAGGATTCCATTTGGCATGTTTCAGCAGGCTTCAAGATCCGTCGACTAAGCCATGGCGCTGTGCGATACTTAAACAGTTAAATAGGACGCAGAAATTAGTCAAGGAACGAGGAGTGAAATGTAGTATGTTGCGTATGAAGGCGATACAGCAAAGGTTGGAAGCGACCGGTGGAGTACTGGCCATTGTCCCAGGCAACGACTTTAGGTACTCGCTAGGATGGTCGCCGCTACCAGATGAGCGCCTGGCGATCTTGTGGATAAGTCCTCGGCGATCGGTGCTTTTGATTAATGGAGTCAATGCCGAAGAGGCTCGAACCAAACTCTCGCCTGAGATCGATGTGTTGTCTTTTGACGATGCGGAGGATCCGGTGCGAGCAGCGAGAAACCTATGGGAGAGCCTCGCTGCCACCCTCTCCAACCCGAGCGTCTATCTCAGCGACGATGCACGCTTTGACCACAGCCAGATCTTGAGGTCGGCATTAGGGCCTTCGGTAGCATGGCACCTCGCGTCTAAAGTGTTGGCGCCTCTTCGCATGCAAAAAGATCCCGACGAAATCCAGGCTTTGATGCGTTCTCAGGCCATTAACGACAGGGTCATGCAGCGAGCGTTTGATGCCATTCGACCGGGGATGGCTGAGACCGATTTAGCGGACTTCATCCGGCGGGCCTTTAGCGAGGAGGGAGCCGACCGCGATGCCTTCGTGATCGTGGCCTTTGGGGCCAATGCGGCTCACCCCCATCATACACCAGACTCGACGCGACTAACCCACGGGCCGATCTTGCTGGATATTGGCTGTTTTAAAGACGGTTACGCTTCGGACATGACGCGCATGGCTTATTTTGGCAAGCCGACGGAGCGCTACCTGGAAGTTCACGAGGCGGTTGAGCGCGCCAGTCAAGCGGGAATTCAGGCGGTGCAGCTAAGAGCGCCGGTCGGGGATGTGGATCAGGCTAGCCGAAATGCGATCCAACAAGCGGGATTCGGACCATATTTTGTGCATCGAACGGGTCACGGCATTGGGCTGGAGGTGCATGAACCGCCTTCAGTCACCGCATCCAATCTAGAGCCAATGGCGCCGGGGATGACCTTTTCCATTGAGCCGGGCATTTACCTACCGGATCAATTCGGGGTGCGCTTGGAAGATGTCGTCGTGGTCGAAGAGCATTGTGCCCGGGCGCTGTCCCACCTGGACCACAGGGTCTATTTGGTTGCCGAGGGAGGGTGACCTGTTCAGCGGTCTCACCACGGGCAATGCCGGGTCTTTGAAAAAATGACGTTCGAGAAAGGAACGAGGTCTGTGACGGTGAGTGCGTACAAGGTGCGCCAGGTATTGAACCGCCTGGCCGAGACTTATCCGAATGCCCGAACCGAACTAGACTATGACACTCCGTGGCAGCTGCTCGTGGCCACCATGTTGTCCGCGCAGTGTACGGACAAAAGGGTCAACATGATTACTCCTCGGATTTTCTACGATTACCCTGATGCGGAGCACTTGGCCCAGGTCTCGTTGGACGAGATGGAGGCGCTGATTCACGATTGTGGCCTATATCACACCAAATCCAGAAATATTTTGGCTACGGCTCGGATTGTGAGCGAGACTTACGGCAACCAGGTCCCGGCCGATCGGGACCTGCTCATGAAATTACCCGGCGTCGGCCGAAAGACTGCCAACGTGGTCATGTCCAATGCGTTTGGGGCAGACGCCATTGCCGTGGACACGCACGTTTTTCGGGTGACGCATCGGCTGGGGTGGGCCAGTTCGAAAGATCCCGAGGGGACCGAGAGAGAACTGATGGAGATTTTGCCGAAGCGGTCGTGGAGCGTGGCTCACCACTGGTTAATTTTGCATGGCCGTCGGGTCTGTCGCGCGGTGCGTCCCGACTGTGCTCAATGTCCAGTCGCCCGTTGGTGTGCACAGATCGGCATCGCCCCTTAGGCCCAGGCGTATGGTGAAGGAGCGAAGAAACGGAGGAATGGCGATGACAGCGCTGGTGCTAAGCGGAGGAGGCCTTGCAGCGATGGCAGAGATTGGAGCCTTGAAAGCGTTGGAGGAACTCCATATTCCCATTGACATGATTGTCGGCACGTCTGCTGGTGCCCTCATTGGTGCACTTTATGCATCGGGAATGGACGCCGAGAGCATGCAAACGATGGCGGCATCTCAACCGCGACAGATGTTTTCCGTGCCTTGGCTCCAACTAGCCCTAAGAACGCTGCGACGGCTTCGTCTGCCTCTTTTCTTAGTGGACGCCGATCGTCTCTGGGCACTGACAGACCCCTGGTTAAAGGGACGGTCATTTCAATCGACCGGGATCCCGCTTTGGGTTACCGCCACCGATTTGGTTCAACGCCAAGTCGTGGTTTTTGGACCCCCAGCGTCTTGGTTTGACGAGACACTGGCAACGTCTCTATTGGTGGCTAAAGCACCAGAACCAGTCGACGTGGCTTTGGCCGTGCGGGCGTCGACGGCGGTGCCAGGCCTCTTTGCCCCGGTACGAATCGGCGACCGGGTTTTGGTGGACGGAGGCATCGGCGATGACTTTCCGGTCGATGTAGCGATAATGGCCGGGGCGGACCGGGTGATTGGAGTGTGGATCGACGAACCCACGCCGTGGCCCGTTCATCATTTAAGCGCGTCTGGTCTCATTTACCAATCGATGGCGGTGATGATTCGTCAGTTGTCCCAGGTCCGCCAAACGGTTGCCGTCGTCCCCGCTTCTAAGGTCATCATCCGCATACCCATTGAGGGCTCCATGACCTCGCTAGCGGCAATGTCGCGAATGATGGAACTAGGGTATCGTCGAACCTTGGACCAACGCTCGGATTTGTTTCGCCTGGTGGCCTAGGAAGTTCAGGTGTTTTTGTCCCCCGTAGGTTCGGTGCCTCGTCATGTATTGTGCCTTGGCGGCAGTTGAACACCTACGTGGGGTCTATCGTTTAGCCGTTCAAATGAAATGCATGTAGTTGAAGGGGCCCGTGGCTTATCGCCGGATCGATCGAGCTAAGGCAAGGCTCGGGATTCGCTAAAAGCGCATCGTTCGTCGATGGATGGGAAGGATTTTTGCTCGACGCCTTCGGCAGGTGCCAGCAGCGACGCCAAAGTGCTTGCGTGAAGAGGGTGGAGGGTTCGTAGCGACCAAGGTTCCGTCAAAGTATTTATCTTGCAATTGTAACCAATGGGCTTTGGCGATGGAATGGAGCGGTGTTGGGGCCGTAGTGGCAGTGAGGTTCAGTGGTCTATGCGTTGAGAGCATAGCAAAGTGCCCGCCGCGCTGCCGGGACAATGCAGGCCACGATGGATGAAGTCGACGAAGGAGCTAGCTCAAGAGTAAGGCACACACTGGGTCCGGCCGACGCCCGAGATGCTTGAGCGTGCGTTGGCTATTGGGTAATTTCATATGTCGGATTAAGCCGATGGCGATATTGCGGAGTGTCACCATGACTTGCGGACCGGACCCGGTCCGGATCTGGCTTCGGTCTTCATCAAAGGCCATGTCTCGAACATCATGCAACCGGGGTTCAATGCGCCAGTGCCCGCGCACGAGCTTCCCGATTCGCCGGCTCGAAGCGAATTTCGGCCGCAAATCGGTCACGCCGAAGGCGACTTCATCGCGGGGATGTTCACCCAAAAGGTCCGTCACGTGGCGGTCAATTCGAAAGATCTGGCCCACATAGGGCCAGTCCGGATACGTATTGAGCACGGTCGCCGTGCGCACGACCCGTTGTTCGATGCGATGATGCCCTTTATTGAGGGTGACCATCGGCCGGGAATAGTCTTCCAAGGGCACTGCCGCGATAGCTTCGTATAAGCTGGGTGGGTTCTTTTTGACTTCCCTGATGGTGGAGTTTGCGGTTTTTTGGTGCCCTAGAGATTGACTGCAGGGTAGTTCCTCTCAAGTCAATTTGTATACCATGTATACCATCACTGTACATTCATGGAACAAGTTCGAGAATCGAAGGTAGTTTGCATGGGCTACTTCCACTATTTTCCTGGACAAACCCGCGTACGAGTGCTAACGTGCTTCGTGGAGGCGATGTCCAATGAAAGTAGAGTTAGGACAATGGTCTAAATTATTGGCCCCATTTCGCAGATTATTTACTGAACCGGGAGCCAATCGCTTTGTCGAGTTGTTGACGGCGTGGGTGCTCTGTCCCGGTCGTCGGACCGGCACGCGTCTATGGCAAATGGTTGCCGGGGCCGACCGCCCCGGTATGAGGCCTATATGGCATTTTGCCGTGAAGGCCGATGGCCCAAACGGTCCGACTTGCTGGGAGTCTGGGCGCATCTGTTGGTAAACCATCTGTCCGCCCGCCACCTTCCGGGTGTGCGTGAACTCTGGCTACTCCTCGATGACACCTTATTTCACAAAACCGGACGCAAGGTCGTAGGGGCGGGACGATATCGCGATGCAGTCCGTTCAGGCGTCAGGACGGTGACCGCCTGGGGATTGAATATCGTGGTACTGGCTATCTATGTGGACCCCATTTGGGGCGGAGACGAGCTTTACGGCGAGTGCTGGCACTGTGGGCTATCCCGATTAATTTCAGGATTCATCGCAAGCCCGAACAGGAGAAGGATCCGAAAGTCACGCTCCTCGATCTGGCCGCCGCCATGGTGCGCGAAGTGGCCAAGTGGTTCCCCGACTATCAGTTAACCCTGATGGCTGATGGAGCCTATGCTTCCTTAGCCAAACGTAAGCTTCCTCGCACTGCGCTCTATTCCCGAATGCGCCGCAATGCGGCGCTATATACGGAAGCTCCACCACGTCAACCTGGCCAACGAGGCCGTCCACGCAAGAAGGGCACCCGACTCGCCACGCTCCAGCACTGGGCCGCCACTTTGCCGAAGACGTCCTGGCAATCCGCGGAGGTCACGATTCGTGGCAAGCGGCACACGCGTCTTGTCTCCGCGCATCGCGTCTTGTGGTATGAAACCTGTCCGGACCAGCTCGTGTTGATGGTCTTCGTCAGCGATCCCTCGGGACACCAGCCCGATGATTTTTTCTTTACCACCGATTTGACGGCCACGGCCGTCGCGGTATTGGAACATTACTGCGGGCGTTGGACCATTGAGGAAACCTTTCGCGCTGTCAAGCAACAATTGCGTGCAGAAACGCCGCAAAGTTGGGCCCAGTTTGGGCCCGAACGCACGGTGATGCTGGCCCTGTTAACCTACGGATTGGTGTGGCTCTGGTATCTACTCACGCAAGGGGACCATCCCACGTTCGAAAAACAGCCGTGGTACCAACGAAAGCATGTGCCCTCATTCATCGATGCCCTCGCGACGCTACGGACGACCCTGTAGGCTGATCGAATTTTGGGGGAAACCGCGTCTGGCCCCATTTCCTCGAAAATCACCCCAGAAATTATCCGTATTTTATCAGAAGCGGGATAAGCCGCAGCGGCGTTGAAGAAAAAACCGCAAACTCCACAGTCCTTGATGATAAATAAGCGAATAGTACCTCGATAGCCTGTGCTATAGTCCTGACTGGGGGCGTCCTCTTGGAATCGCATAGGAGCCTGTCCATTAATTCCAGGTTCCTCCCGGATCAACACAACATATACGTATTGTGAACAAATCATAAACATAGATGTTGTGGAAGACGCTGACAAGACTCCAATAAATGGACAG
>DAHXNH010000401.1 GCA_027365485.1 Clostridiales bacterium | reverse complement strand
CTGTCGAAAGGATAGCGGCGCAGGGCCTCGAGGTGAACCGAAGGAGCCAGGTGGCCGTGACCAGTGATGCCGATAGCTTTGGCTAACCCTTCGTTCTTTGCCGCAATCAACGCTTCAAGCGCTCCGCCCGCCGCGGTCACCCGATCCAGTTCGTCCAATGAAGTCACGGCATGAATTTGGATGAGATCGACGTGATCCACCCCCAACCGCTCTAGCGACTCTTCGAGTTCGCGGCGCGCCCCGTCACGATCTCGTACCCCGGTTTTAGTGGCCAAAAAAATCTGCGACCGAATTTTAGGCATCCACGGTTTGAGCCGAACTTCGGCTTCACCGTAGCTGCGGGCCACGTCAAAATGATTGATGCCGTAGCTGAGAACCGTTTCCACCGCCCGATCGGCTTCATCTTGACCCACCTCCCCGAGCGCACAAGCTCCAAAAATCGCTACCGTACTCCGATGCTCCAAACGTCCCAAGCGGCGCTTTTCCATCACGATTCTCCTTCCCTGTGGTCGGGTCCGACAAAGGCCCAACAGAGCCTTTACCGCATCCCGCCGGTGTGGCCTTGCCAATGGCTCAGATAGCGCGAAGCTTTTGGCGCGCTGTCTGACCGCAACCAGGAAGTTGGGGTCAGACCGCCAAGAATATCCGCACCTCTCACCTGATGGTGATCCCAGCCAATGTACCAAGGGCTGAGTCGTTCGGTCTCAAAACAACACCTCAGCAAAAATCCAGCCACTCTAAGATGAGGGCGGCGGCTATTTAGCAACCCCATCCATTATAGCCTCAATTTTTCGGGTCAAGACAACAAAAAACGGAACCCCCGGAGCGTCAGCAGCGACAGGGATATCGCATCCGTCGGCGAATATCTCGTGGCAGGACTAACGGTCTCACACATCCGAACAGCAGGTGGAAAATGGGAATCAGAACCCAGGGGCGAGTCAGACAAAACGCACGCTATTCCATACTCAACGGGTCATTTTCGGTCGTTGCCATGGGCACGGTCGGAACGTATCTCCCCGTCTACCTCATCGACGGCCTGCATGCCACAAACCAAGCGATCGCATTGTCCAACGCCCTCCCCGCGCTGCTGGGCGCGGTCGCCATGGCTGTGGGGGCGGTGCTGTTGACCCGTCTTCAACGTTACAAGGAACTATCCGTGGCCGCGACCATCTTATCTCGATTAATGTATGCCTGCCTCAGCCTGGCACCGTCGTTCGGAGTCAACGGCGCTTTGGTCGCGATTTATGCGAACTCGGCTTCAAACTTTATGCAAGGCGTGGGCGGCCTCGCATGGCAAGCGTTGATCGACCGCCTGATCCCTTCCCGGCTTAGGGCTAGTTACTTCAGTCAACGCAATCTGATTACCACCGTGGTTGCACTCGTCGCTACGCTCATCCTGGGCTTGGCGCTGTCACAATTTTCGACGCATGCACTCCCTCCTTACCAAGCCATTTTCGTCTTAGCCGCCTTAGCCGGTTTAGGGGAATCTTACTGGCTTTGGCGCCATCAGGAACCGATCACAAAAACCCCGTTTGTTCGTCCGCAAGATGTTGCCTGGAAATCCGTCCTGTCCGCTAAGCGATTTTTAGCCTTTATCGCCGCCTCCGCTTTCTTTAATCTAGGCTGGCAGATGGCCTGGCCGCTTTACTCCATCTACCAAATCCGATTAGCTCATGCCACCAGCCTGTGGGTGGGGTTGTTCACGATTGCCGGTCAGCTTGGACAAATTATTGCCTTTCGCTGGTGGGGTCGAATCTCTATCCGCCGAGGCAACCTGATTCCCTTAGCCCTGGCGGGCATCGGTCTAGCCTCTTCACCGCTGCTCACCATTCTAAGCCGCGCCTTGCCTTGGCTGGTGTTCACCAATTTTGAAAGCGGAATCTTCGTGGCTGGCGCCAACCTGTTACTGTTCAACCAATTACTTCACGCCAGCCCCAAGGCCCATCGGGCGACCTATATTGCCGCCTACAATATCGTCTTGGGTTTCGTCGGATTTGTGGCGCCGGAACTCGGCATCTGGTTGCTGGCTTGGATTCACATGACCGCCACCATGCTGGTGGCGACGGCCTGGCGCTTGGTCGGAGGCTTGATTTTTTTGTGGGGCACCGGCATCCTTCCCTCCTCACCTTGGATCTCGAATCACTGGATCTATCGCGTCCGTCGCCGTTGGTTCACCGGTCAGCGCCGCTGATGCCCGCCCCGCCGTTCATTGGGAAAATTGCCCGAGGGTGGCCAAAGATTCTGCCACCCGATGGCTTAACCATAACTGATCGAGAGTGATTGGCCACAATGACGCCCCCTGCCAGACTTGCTCGATAGTCTCGAGCATGCTCTGAAATCCTCGGCGCCAAGCAATGCTCTGCCAGGATCCGAAACTTTCCCGAGTCACCTTGGCGCTTTCCAAGTGGCAATACTGCTCCAGGTCTTCGACTTCTATGCGCCCTTCACGGCCGGCGATAATTAATCGCTCGCCATCGTAGCCGGTCCCTCGATGCATCACGGCTGTTTTCCCGACACCGGCCTCGGCGATGATCAAGGCTTGGCCTTCCTCTACCACCATCTCTGCTCGCTCCACGGTTCCGACCAGCCCAATCAAGGTATCCAGCGGATGAATAAAGTCATCGAACAGACTTTCGCGAGCATCTCCAAACCACTGTGCTTCGCGGTGTTTTTCCACCACAATATAGCCCGGATGGGCAATCGCGGCTTGAGCTTTGACGTAAAACGGCGCAAAGCGGCGGTTAAAGCCCACTAAGAGGGGTACCCCCGTCCTCGCCGATACGTCAATCACCCGTTCGGCTTCGCCGAACGAATAGGCCAAAGGCTTGTCTACAAAAACTGGAATCCCGTGTTCCATGGCCTGGATCGCATAGTCGCTATGAGTCTCGGTACTGCTGTGGATGAACACCATATCTGGACCGAGCTTAAGCCCAGATTCGAAATCTGCCACCCCCGGGATGCGAAAGGTATTAGCCAATTCTTCATACGATTCGGCATGTTTTGAAGTGATAGCGATCACTTCGGCTCTGCTCCATCCTGATAGCCAGGGCAGGTACAGCTTACGAACAATCCCGCCTGCGCCGACCATAAAAATTCGCATGGCTGTCGACTCCTTCATCCAGTTGCGCGAGAAACCTCAGCCTTCCGTAGGACTACGCCAAAAACACGGTCAGGCCGGGGAGGGATAGCGCGGCAGGCTCGGCCTGCCGCATTCTCGCTTCTCCTTTCTCCGATGCTATCTTTGTGAGCGCATACCCATAGCCATCCGCCCGCGGAATGAGGGCGCAGAGGCGGTGATGAATCCCTGGGATCAGCCCGGGTTCGGCTTGGATGTTGAAACTTCCACTGGCGCGACGGGCGACGCGCCTCCAATCCGTGCCCAGTTTCTTTCCGTTAGGAACCACGGCCTTCACGAAATCTCCAGTCTGGAATCCCAGCACGGACTTCTGCCGCGTCAGGCAACTCCGAGGAAACCCATAGCGATTGAGAAGCGTCCGCCGGCAACTGCCAGGCCCGGTCCCCTGGATGGAGAAGACGGGCCATTGCCAAGCGTCGAGAGCCTCAACCCGAACCAGGCAAGCTGGGTCTAGACAATGCGCCTTGGCAATCGACAGCCGAGTACGATTTCACTGGGGTCGTCCGCCTCTTCCGACTGCCACAGCCAGCCCCGTGACCTTGAGCCCTTGGAATAATGCCCAACGCGTGCTGTTTGCCGCCGCGCCATCCCGTAGCGGTGGTTGGGCTTGACTCCGCCGCCGGTGCAGGTGCTCGGGTTGGCTGACCAGAAACGCTGCCACCCACGGTAAGCCTTTACTCTCATCGCAATAATGGCAGGCCCGCCTGAGATTGCTCATCCAATCGCTGCCGCCCCGACTTCTTAGATAGATATGATCGATTTCCAGGGGTACCTTCTCCGGCAGTAGGCGCATTGCCGTCCCCTCTTTGCCCGCAGATCCTCCCGGACCTCGCAGCCTAAGAGTGTCGCCTGCTGATACTCGACGCTACGACTTTCAGGATTCTTGAGCTTCGGCCAATCGAAACGCACGAGTTCCTGCGACAACGCCGTAACTGTGGGCTGATTGCCCATGCCAGCGTCGTATCGACCAGGTGCCAGAGACTATGAGCTAACCAGCCTTCAGGCTTCTTGCGCTAATTAAAACGTGCAAGACGGTACCTGAACCTTAATCGACAACCTCGACGATGGCCCAGGCGCTGGGTGAGTGCCTCTCGGATAGAGGGACCCCGGTGGTCTTGCTGGCGGGGTCCCGTTTCAGCGGCAGGGGCTTTAGCTCGGAATCTTCCTGCAACCGATCCACCAGCCGGATAGGGAACGGCACTATCCGATGCCCCCGCCCGGCCCCGTTCCAGCAACCCTCGAGCCCGTTTCTCTGAGCATGGCCTCCACGGTTTTTTTCTTTGGGCCAAAACAAATACCGCCATACATCCTCCCCGGTTCTTACGAACCCTTGTGACTCAGGCTATCGCCGGTACCCCCTCGGGAACGTCTGCTACCGGCGATAGCAGCGCCGGAACCTTCGGCGCTTGGCCTCTCGCCAGCATGATTCCGGTCATACAGCGCGGCTGACTGAGCGGATTTACAGCGACTCCCGAGAGGAACCATTCGCCAGTGCGTCTTGGCGACCCTAAGCTTTTAACCTCGTCGATGAACGTCGCACCCTAGCGCGCATGCCCAATAGGGTGGCATGACGAGATCGCACGTTGACCCCCACTTTCTCTACTTTACCTGCAACGTCACCGCTCGAGCGGAAGGTTCCCCAACGCGTTTAACGGCCGTTCCCGTAGCGATAACCTCCATGATCTCTTCGGATCGATGAATGATTTCGATTTGCACATTAACCACTGCATCGGCCCCCAATTCATCGGCCTCGGCTTTCATCCGCTGCAAAGAAAGCTCACGCGCCGCATACATCAATTGTGTCAACTGCGTGAGCTCGCCCCGTTGCAGTCCCTTAAAGGCGGTTGCGATTCCGCCGGTGACTCCCATGCTCATTACCGAGTTGCCGAGCACGAAGCCCAGCGGTTGATACCCGGCATCGGTAATCAGCCAAAACTCCATGGCGCTCAAATTGCTGGTAGCGGCTTGACCCGCCTTTTTTTGTTGCAATTGGCGTTCAATTTCCTCCATACCTGTCACTTGCTGATTGTTGCCAAACATCGATGATCGCCTCCCCTGTCTTAGTCTTCCAATTTTACCATGCTTGGAGCCACCCTAAACTAAAAAATGGTGGGCATTTGACTCTCGTGGTTTTACCCTCGATATGCGATGATAGCCAACGGGGAGGCAGAGGACGTGCGTCGATTTGCTTGGGCCGCTTATGGCATGTATGGATTGGGCGGAGCCACCGCAGTGCTTTTGGGGGCCATCATGCCGGAATTCCTGCGCTTTTATCACGCCTCCTACGCCCTGGGGGGCCGGATCGTCTTTACCCAAGCCATGGGCTTTCTAATCGGAGTGCCTCTGGCTGCGCGCGCCATGACCCGCTATCCAGCGCGCCTGGTCCTCTCGGCGGCAGCCCTGTCCGTCACTCTCGCGCAACTGGTATGGTTCTTTCTCCCGCCCTTGGCCGTGATCTATCCGATGGCGGTGTGCAATGGCATTGGCGCCTCTGCCCTGGAGACCGTCGTCGCCTTCGTGGTCTTAGAGCTCTTAGTCGGCCAGCGCGCCATTTTTATGAGTCGGCTCGAAGTCTCGTTTGGCTCCGGGGCCTTGATCCTTCCCGCCGTGACTGGGGGCCTGATTGCGCTTGGCCACTGGCGCTTCGCATTTTTGGTGGTCGCCGCGCTCGGCCTCTTCCTGGCTCTGTTCTGGCAAAGGGTCGAGATCCCGAGCCAGCCAGTGAGCGAAGGTCGTCATCACGACGCCGCCATGATCCCACCGCCCCAATTTCCCGGACGTCTGGCCAAGCGCTCCGTCTTAGCCATTTTTTTGTTCATGACCTTTGTCTATGTGGGCCTCGAAGGCAGCGTCAACAGCTTTATGCCTGCGATCTTTGCCCACGGTCTCAACACCCCGCCAGATTTAGCCGTATTTAGTGCCAGCACTTTTTGGGCAGCCATGGTCCTCGGACGGCTCGGTATCAGTTGGGCCGCCCGCCATCTCCGCTACGACCACTATCTTTGGATCAGCGTCTCATTGACGGCCGCCCTCTTGCTCCTGTTTCTCCATGTCAGCCAGCCTGAAGAGGGATTTTTCTTAATCTTCGGCTTAGGCATCGGCATGGCCGCGATCTATTCGGTGGTGATGGTTTACGCTAACCACACCTTCCCCGGAATGACGCGAATCATCACTAGTTTGGTCACCGCCTTTGCCGGGGCCGGGGGCGCCGTCTTTCCCGCCATCGTCGGCTACGCCATGGACCGCCTGCCCACCGCTGGCGTACTATGGGTGTTCTTTGGGCTGGGGGCCTCGTTATGGCTCGCCCTGCTGAGCGTCAGCCTAAGCTTCCGTTATTTTCAGGCCCGGGTTAGGACGCCCTCCTAGCGCTGTGACCGTAGCCGGTCACAATCGCTGGCAAGGCTAAACCATTCAGTGGGATCCACTGCAGTGGGATCCACTTCGCGGAGGAGTTTAACTGCCGTCTTGTGAAATTTGCGCCATAATAGATTGAAACTCTAACCAGTGATTAGCCACACGCTGCAGGAATCCATAGAAAGTCGGTGAACTTATGATGTATGAGGTTTATGTTGGCGGCTATCAGTCTCCGGACCAAGCCGGAATTCACCATCTCCACTTCGATTCAACCACCGGTAGCCTATCGTACCGTGATGGCGTCTTAGGCATCGAAAATCCATCCTACCTTTACTGGGACCGAGCGCGATCCCATCTCTACGCCGTCAGTGAATCGTCCCAGGGCCCGAAAGTCTTTAGTTATCGGGTGCAGCCGGATGGGAGCTTAGTTTTGGAAAATTCCGAATCGAGTTCAGGAGGATCGCCGTGCCATTTGATGGAGACGCCCGATGGCCGAGCGCTTTTAACCACTAACTACATGGGCGGCAGCGTCGACTGGTTCCACCTGGATGAAACCGGTCGCCTCTTCCCTCGCTCAAGCCAGGTCACCCACGTAGGCCGGGGCCTTCGCGATGACCGCCAGAGCGAACCCCACCCTCATTCCTCTTGGGTGGATCCTTCAGGCAGTTATATTTTGGTCCCGGATTTGGGCCTGGATAGGCTCGTCGTCTATCAAATCGATCCCGAAGGTCAGACGCTTCGACCGTTCACCCAAGTGAAGAGCCCTGCCGGAAGTGGACCGCGTCATCTGGTCTTTCATCCTCAAGGCGGATTTGCCTACGTCATCAACGAACTGAATTCCACGGTGAGCGTCTATCGCTACTCGGCCGATCCCTTTGCCATGGAGTTGCTGCAAACCGTCCCGGCACTGCCCGAGGGATTCGACGGGGAGAGTGATGCGGCCCATATCGCCATCTCCGCGGACGGAACCAAACTTTATGCGTCAAATCGCGGCCATGACTCTGTGGCGGTGTTTGAGGTGGATCCAGGAGACGGAACAATCCATGCGTTGACCCACATTCCGACGCTGGCCAAATTCCCTCGCCATTTCGCTTTGACCCCTGATCAACGCTGGTTGTTAGTGGCCGGGCAAAAGGCGGACCTCATTGAAGTGCTGCCTCTGGCAGAAGGCATTCCGGTTTCTCCGGGAGCCACGTTCTCGCTGCCTCGACCGACCGCGATTGTGATCGGCTGAGCGCATACAACCGAAGGGTCCGCTGGCCGCTTTTCGACTACCGGGCCCTCTTTTGTCGGACCAATCTTACTCCACCGTCTGGCAACCTCGGCGCTTAGGCTCGATCAAATATTTGGTCGCCGACGACGAGATTTTTGGCTTTCAATGCCGCCCGAGTGCTCGTCAAATGCCATGCCCGCATGCTCGGCCCAGGGTAGAGACACCAAGGCTCCGGCAAAACCGTATGGGGACCCGTCGATCAATGCCCCGATCGGTGGTGCCGCTAGGGATAGCCAGGAAGATGCTGGAGCGCGGGTTGAAGAAACGCTGCTTCCTGCATACACTCCGGATAAGGACTGATTGCATCTTCCAGCCAAGCTGGCAGATGCATCGCTTGGTATTTCTGAATCCATCGCCAGTCTTCATGCCAGGTGCGAAAGGCCGTCCAAAATGATTCCCCATTCTGTCATCTCAATGTCTGCCTATTACAAGACTTCAGTGCTTAGCACCGAGCTTCTCCCCGCATGCTTTCCTCCGCGTGGAAGGTGCCAGACTGAGCGTGCAGGCATATCGATCCCTAACAAGATTCGAAGTCCTGAAACCTGTGGCAGTCCGATCCCCAAAAGCTCATTTAATCTTTGTTGCACCGAGATTCTCAGCGTATTTCTTTCCAGGACAAGGGGCCACTGGCTCAGTGGCTGCGGCGCCACTGGCCTTCTACGCTGTCAGTCGCCACCCGATGCAAGACCTCGATGGCTTCAGAAAGACTGGATGCATCTTGCCCCAGAATTTGTTGACAAATTATCATTTGATAAAGAACCGCGGCCTTCTTCGGAGTTCTCTCCACTAGGTTCGGCAACTATCGTCACCTCCATGGATATTTGTCATCATCTTGGACCCGAAATGTTTCCGTTTGATGACCGTCTGTTAAGCGTTAGCTAAGAAAACCCTTCGGCCCATTCATAGTCTGCCCCGTTCGAGGCAGAAGATTCTTCAAAAGGCGATGCCGCAATCGAATTTTTAGCTTATGATGGACGGAGAGTCTTTTGGCATCGGCGAGCGAGTCCAACGCCACCCGTGTGACAGCCGATGATCCGAGCGATACATCCGGATACAGAAAAGGGGAGTACGATGGCACTCATTCAATGTCATTTCTTTTCCGAAGTGTTGCAACTCAGCACCTCCATGACCGTCATTTTGCCGCAAGCCACTTCGGGCCAAGTTGGCCTGACCGGAACGGCTGGGCCAGGTCTTCATCCGACGCTCTATTTGCTCCATGGCATGTCCGACGATGATAGCATTTGGCTCCGTCGAACTTCGATCGAGCGCTATGTGGCTCCTCTGGGTCTGGCGGTGGTAATGCCCCAGGTCCACCGCAGCTTTTACACCGATATGGCAGAAGGAGGCCAATACTGGACCTTCATTAGCCAAGAATTGCCCCATTTGGCACGATCATTTTTTCCGCTTTCAGCCGAACGCGAAGACAATTTTGTGGCTGGTTTGTCGATGGGCGGATACGGCGCCTTCAAGCTAGCGCTGTCGCATCCCGAACAGTATGCTGCCGCAGCCAGTCTCTCTGGGGCGCTAAACGTAGCCAAGGCTCCGCCAACCCGAGAGGAAATGCGCCGAGTCTTCGGCAGTGAAGACTTTTCAGGGACGCCCAACGACCTCTTATGGCTGCTATCCGAGGTAGAGCGGAATTCTGACCCTAAACCCCAACTCTACCAATGCTGCGGTACTGAGGACTTCTTATATGCCGACAACCAGGTCTTTAGGCAGGCGGCTTCCAATACTCAATTGGCTTATCGCTATGATGAGGAGCCCGGCTCCCATGAATGGGGATACTGGGACGCCAAGATTCAGGACGTATTGGCCTGGCTTCCTCTACGTCATGCTCACTGAACCGGGGCCGCCAGCCTCCCTCTCCGCCAGATTTGTTCTTCGACGGATCGGGGGCCCCAGCCTACAGGGACTCCGGACCACCTGGCTAACCGAATTTTGGAGTCATCGCTGCGACAGCGTCTGAGTCCATGACCCGGAATAGAAAATTTCATACTCACAAAGCGAGGTAGACGATGCGATACGGACCGCCCTATACGGATTTTTCAAAAAAACTGATGATTCTTGGTTCGGGAGAACTGGGCAAAGAAGTCTTGATTGAAGCCCAGCGTCTCGGCCTTGAGACCATTGCGGTCGATCGCTACGCCAATGCTCCCGCCATGGCGCTTGCGCACCACAGTCATGTCCTCGAAATGACTGACTCTAGCGCGTTGAAGGCCCTTTTGGCGGAAGAACAACCCGACTGGGTGGTTCCCGAAATCGAAGCCATTGCGACCTCGGCTCTGGTCGATTGGGAGCAAGCGGGCCATATGGTGGTGCCTAGTGCCAAAGCAGTGCAACTCACCATGGACCGCGAGGGGATTCGTCGGCTAGCCGCTGAAAGCCTGCACTTGCCTACGGCCAGGTATGCATTTTGCGAGAGCTTAGACGAATTGAACCAAGCGGCAACGTCGTTGGGATTCCCCTTGGTGATCAAGCCGTTGATGAGTTCTTCGGGCAAGGGCCAAAGTGTCTGCCGCGGTTTGGCCGATCTTCAATCCGCATGGCACACCGCCACCCATTCGGGACGCGTTGCGACAACTCGGGTGATCGCTGAGGAATGGGTGGCCTTCAACGCCGAGATCACGTTATTAACCATTCGTTCGGCATCGGGTACGATTATCTGCCCGCCCATCGGCCATCGTCAGCAAGAGGGCGACTATGTGGAATCCTGGCAACCCCATCTGCTGGATGCATCGCTTTTAGAATCCGCCGAACGCATGGCCCGCACGATTACGGGCGCACTTGGGGGTTATGGCTTGTATGGTGTAGAATTCTTTTTGAGCGACGATCAACTTTATTTCAGCGAGGTCTCTCCTCGTCCCCACGACACCGGTCTGGTCACTCTGGTTAGCCAAGACCTTTCTGAGTTTGCCTTGCATGTGCGGGCCATTTTAGGCCTCAGCATCGAACCGGTCACCGTCCGAACGGCCGCTGCCAGCCGGGCCATCAAAGCCCCAGAACACTGCGAGGGAGCCTACGTTTGGGAAGGCTTAGACGACGCCCTCCGGGTGCCGCATACCAGCCTTCGTCTCTTTGCTAAGCCCATCGCCACGCCGGGAAGACGTCTAGGCGTAGTGCTCAGTACGGCAGATGATGTGGGCACAGCGAGGCGCAGAGCGCTCTCCGCCGCGAACGCGCTCCACCTAGTGCCGGTGCCGGCCGATGACTCACCCTAATCATCAACGCTAAGGTTTATCAAATCCGCCAATTGCCACTGGGTTTTTCCTTTCTCCATACCCTCAGTAGACGGCGAGCCCGAGGAAACGAAGGTTCTTCCGACGGCATTTCCTTGCTACGTGTTTTCGCGTAGATATTCGATGAACCCGGCACGCACGGTAGCGATTCGTCCAAAATTTTCGAGCAGTTTTTGTGAAAACAGGCTCAAGGGACTGGATTTTCTGCTTTGCTTGACGGCTCTTACGCACTTTATATCACAGGAAACGGTGCGAAAACCGTTCCTTTAGGAGAGCCACACCCGAACGATTTTAGGAGCCATCGTCGCCGTGGTCCACAGAATCTATCAGGTCTCGTCCGCCAGCTCTCCCCGATCGAACTGGCTCAGCCCCTGGCCAGATTGTGACCTCTATAGCGCCTGCGCTATACTGTCTATCAAGCCGATGATGTGGAGTTCTAGACGGGTAAGCTAATGTTGGCGCGTTGCCAGTAACGAAAGGCATACGGTGATCATCCGTGGACGACGAAATTTGGGAACGATTCGCGAGCTTTGAGGCCCAGTCCAGTCAGGCAACAGACCTGGATATTCTTTGGACCTCTGAAACCAGGCCATCCGATGTTTATGCGTGTTTACCCATCTTACAAAGGGCCCTGGATACGACGATTAGATGGTGGCCTATTCCACCCTTCGCAGTCATGGCTGACACCGTGGTCGCCGATTCTTCACGCGATCAAATTAGCCTACGGTGGTCGGGGTTCGCTGTGGAAGCTCCAGTGAAACTAAGCCCGCGTCTTGACGTTCAATGGATTGAGTCGGAGAGTTTGTGGTCCAGTAGCTTTGCCTGGCGATGGACTTGGCAATTTCGCGACCACAAGTTGCAGAAGATGATGATTACTGTCTCCTCCCCAAACGAGCCTGCTGTGACCGTGGCTGAATGGGCCACCCCAACCGCTCCGGTGCAGGTCCAAACCGGGCTCAACCCTGATGGATGTGAGGACGTGTGGGTTTTGCAGGCGGGGACGCCCGGTCGATGGATCTCTTCGAGCCTGGTCGAGGTCTATCAGGCTATGCTCGATGCTCAGTATGCCTGGTGGAACAGCGATCAGCAACAACGTAGCTTAAAGCGACTGGCGAGAATTGCGGCTCATGGTTGGTTTGAAAATGGCTCGACCATCCTGGTGTTAAGTCTGATGGCGACCACTCTTGGACTAATTCTCGATATGCATGGGTGGTCGCATACTCCCTGGGTTGTGAAACTGAGCTTTTTTTTAGGGCCGGGCCTGGGAGGGACCGCGGGCTACATTGCGCTCCGGCATCGGCTGGCCCAGCGCGTGGCTGTCTTTGGAGGCCGACTCACGCGGTCTGTCACCCGTGGCAGGGATCGCGGCAACGGCCATCTTTTCAGCTGAGACCAGTCTGGCTGGGGCTCCATCTAGACTCGAAAATTGGAGATGGAGCCTCGAAGGAACCAATATGTATCGCCTATGATTTTACATCGGGGGGAATCATCATCCGCTCCTGAGCTAAACCCCATTAGGCCTCAGAACACTTCGCGCCTTACCTTCTGGATCCGGTGCTGTACAGGACGCCTACCACCTTGGCTGAAAATTAGCAAGCCACTCCCCGGAACTACGGGATCGTTAGAGGCCAAGCGGCGAAGGGGCTCGGCCCCCTCCGAACTAATGCAACAATGCCAGCACGGCCAACAGGATGCATACGAACGGGGTGGAGAACCCAGGCCAGTTCGGTTAGACCGGCTATTGGACAGCCAAAGCTCCACGGGCACCGGACACCCTGTAGTAGATGTGCCCGACAGGAAAACCCGAATATTCGATCTTGACCTGGGTCCCCACGCCATGCAGCCTTGTTTTCAGAGCTATGGTTCCGGCACCTGGGCAGCACGAGAACCGAGAACCTGTTACGATAACCTTTTTGCAACTCATACTCATAACAAGGAGTTCGTCCGCCCTCTCCTGTCACTAGAAGAACGCTCATCCGTCCTGACAAGCGCGAGCGGGCATGAAAGACCCACAACGTGAACTCCCTGAGCTCATTCAGGCACAATGCGGCCCCTATCGCAGTCGGCCCACCCGCATTGTAGACAGGAGGTGTCGGCACGATAGAACAGAGCAAAATTTGTTTGCATGCCACCATGTTCATCTTCATCAGCCCGCACCACAGAAGTGCCGTTGGTCCGAGCCATTAACGCCCGCAAACACTCTTACTAAATTCTCTCCGCTTTGACTGCCGCATTCCAAAATCTGGGCTCATTGGGGAGAGATGGCTCGCACTTGGCCGCCGATTAAGCTTCGATCAGCGCAATGCCTTGATAGGTGTCCGTAAGCATCCTGTGCATCACGCTTTCCGCCGTCCGCCGGTATGTCCATTTTCAATTCTGAAGCTTCCAGGACATTTGACGCGCTCGTACGCGGCGAACGACGGCCATCGACGGATTCAGGTCCAATCAACCGCCATGATGAGGCCCCAACCGAAGCTCTCTTGCACGGAAATTTTGGCCAGAATGGTATTTAGACCGGGTCCAATCCGCACTGGAATCCGCTGCGAATCCACCCGAACCCGCCCATCCTCGCCCGGTGGTTTAAAAAGCCATTGCCCTTCAAACACCAGCTGATGGTTCAGCCACAGCTTAATCTGATCAGAAAATCCCAGCATCAGATGAATATCTTCTTCGCGACCACGACCAGCGATTTGGGTCCGAACCCAAACTGACTGCTGAGACAACGGATACAGCGCGTTGAGATTGACCACTCCATTTTCTTCCACTCTAACCGCCCGCCAACTCTCATCATCTTTAGGCTTAGACTCCGTTCCTGCGGGTGCACATTGCCAGGACTCAAGCACATGCTCGGGTCGGTCGAAGGCTTTAGGATGGGAGGCAAATGAACGCCACGGCGCTCCCGACCAGTGGACATTGCGAACCAGCACTGATCGAAATCCCCAGATTCCGACCCCAGATCCCGGTCCCTTCGCTAAAGTGCGCCTGAAGACATGGACATGGCTGTCGGTATCTTTACCCACAGCCACCGCAATATGGCCGCTATAGACGCGCACCGAAAGTTTGACCCACGTGTTGGCCACGATGTGAACTTCGGCTTGATACGGGCGTCCATGAAACAACTGCCAGGTCATGGACCCGCCCATAGCAGCGTCATACTGCAGGCCGCCCAATTGATTGGCACCGTTCGGGCAAAGATAGACTACCTCGTACGCGTCTTGATCCACTGCGCCGAACACCACTCCGGCAAATCCGCCGGCCTCTTCAAAGAAAACCTCGCAATCGACTTGGTAGGGTGTGACCAGGGCCTCTGGTGCAATCACCGGACGACCTCCACCAAGGCGGATAGCAGGCCCCGATCCCGTTTTAAGAACCTCAGCCACGGGGTCAAACACTTGCCATTTCGACCAGGGGTTTTCTCGGCTCTCGTCTGACACAGCCATACACATACCTCATTTCCGCAATCCATTTTTAGTTTAGAAAAATCATTGCACACCTTTGTCTGTGCAACCAAGGTATTACCAGCACCAGAATATCCTTGTTTTTACCATATTCGCCACATCTTCACAATGTAGGAAACCCTGCCACTTTTGCCATTCACCCCAATGTTGTCGGGTTTTAGATAGCATGATGACCAGCCCCGGTTAGTCGCAGCGTTCGCGGGCTACGCGATAGGCAGATGGGAACATCTCCCATTTGGTTACCGCATATGTATAGAAAGGGGGCTGGTCCTGTATGGGGTATACCCGATATCTGGGCTAGGACGTCCATGGCGAGACGGTCGTGATCGCGGAGGCCTTGCCGGCTCGGGACGTGGGCACCATTCCCAATACGTCGGACGCCGTCCTGCGTTGGATCCGAAGACAATCCGATCGCACGACAATCCTAATCCCCTACGAAGCCGGTCCGACCGACGGATCGTGTCAAAACCGGTCGCCGAGACGCTCGCAAGTTGGCCGTCGATGTGCGTGCCGACCAACTCACTCCGATTCATCTGCCCACGCCGATCGAGGGAGGCCTTTCGCGATTATCGTGGACCCATACCCTATCCCTTTTGTAATTGGATGAATCAACACGCGCTCGCCGCCCATTACTTGGGTGAACTGTTGTGGAAAGAGTATAGAATCTCTCTGCACGGCCACCCGCCGAGTGCATTCGTTCTTCGCAGGGATGTGTCTGCGAATGGTGGTGAATCCTAACCATACGAATCTCCCTGCCGGTCCTTATACCCTAGAGCACGTGAATCAGTGGTGCCGAAGGGTGATTTACCAAGTGCCGGTCAGCATCTATCGCCAACATCGGAGTTGGATGCGAGATGAGTTAGGACTTTTGCAAGACATTCGTGCGGCGGCGCACACCGAGAATCTTTGGAATTCTGGAGATTCCTACAGCGAAGCGGAGTGGCATCTGCTGTTGGATACGGCCTTGCCCCCTGATGCGAGTTGCGTGATCGAAGCGCTCTACTTCAAAGATCAGGCACAGACTTCCCCGGTTGGTATGTTTCTTGACGCCAAAACGCACCGATATATTACAGTTCGCTAATAGATGACGGCGACAAAAATCGGCCAACGATGTGAATAGTATGGATAAGGTGTTGATTAATACTTTCGGAAATTCTCTATCCAATCAAGAGTAATTTAGGCCTTGGCGCGTATTTACCAGAATTATCCATTGGTTGGGATAAAAAATATCGTAGACTCATAAGGATATTGACCACGCATGGCGAATCCTCCTAACAACGCGCATCCTTGAGAGGTCGGTGGTATGCCCACACTGGTGCCTGGCACCTTGCCCACGGTGACCATGATGGTTCCTGGGCCCCGATGGATTTCTTCCACCTGTCGGCTGGTCCCTGGGCTGAAGGAAACCTACGTCTATATTGGCGACGCCCTGTTTGCCATTCTGCCAGAGGGGGATGCCTATTCGGCCAAGTTTGCTGCCGCTCACCTCGTGCAACTCCGGGTCGCTTCGGCCGAAGCGATCGCTCGCGCCTTTGGGTTCCCCTCGACCTCGCTGCGCGAGTGGGTGGCGCAACTTCGGCGGACCGGCACGTTAAC
>DAHXNH010000392.1 GCA_027365485.1 Clostridiales bacterium | reverse complement strand
TGCATGTAGGGAACCCTGTTACGGGTTATTTGCGGCGGCGACGGATCATTCTCGTAGACGCGGGCTGAAGGAGGCAGGTTGCTGGCGTTGGCTTTGCGCCTGCGGTTACAAACGTTGCAGCAGCTCATACCGCCGAAGTGGATGCGCTGGTAGGCCCCAAGGCTCAACACAATACCCGCCGCACGACCGTGCGGCATGGCATCGAGTATGGCTATGTCTATGTGGGGTCCACTTTAAAGTCCCGGTCAGCCATTCGCGCGTGCGGACCACTGCGAAGGGCGAAGACCCGTTGGCTACCTACCAAGCGTTCCAAGGCCCGACCCTGGCGCCCCAATAACATGCGTACACGCATTCCGGATAATTCCCTGACGTCATTCCCGGCACTTGCCTCTCTCTCATGCACGTGAACAGGGTGTTATGGCTAACTCCTTTTGTCTATGGTTTGGCTAAGTCAGTGGTCATCAGTTCTAGCCTAATTCCTAGGGTGCACTGGTGGTCGGCGAACTCCCCCAATGGTATTCCCAGCATTCGCTGATTGGCGTAGGCAGTGGGGTTTTCTGCGTGCGTCAATCAGCGAATCCCAGCCCCTTGGGCTGATCTCGACTTTACGTCTGGCTCTGATCTGTGGGGTATTTGATGGCACGAAAGTTAGTGGAAGTGATGACAAAACTAGTTAGCGCCAGCAACAGGGTCAACACCATTGACAGTCAAGCGGCTTCTAAGACATTTCAACCACTCGCTGAAAGCAACAGACGATTTTCTCCGGTGGGGTAATCTGAATATAGGCGGGAAATCTGGCTTCAGAACTGTACCCACATACCGCAAGTTTGTACGCAGAGTCGATGGAATAGTGTTTAAAACTCCAAGTTTTCGAATCCATACTGGAGTGAAAGCGAATCCCGCCTTCCGTTAAATCGAAACCAAACGAGTCGAGTGGAACAGACAAGCCTTTCCCATTCGCCTTGAGGTAACTCTCTTTCAAAGTCCAAAGCCGATAGAAGTATGCCAACCGTTGGGTAACTGGTCGATTCTCCAACTGCTTCACTTCTTCGGCTGTGAAAAACCTATTGGCCACAGTCAAATCAATAGGGATAATCTGCTCTATATCAATGCCAATTGGAGATTCATCGAATGCGGCGACCACCCACGACCCAGAGTGAGAGACATTGAACTGACATCTGGGGAAGTTCACAAACTGCGGTTTTTGGTGCCCATCAGCAAGCACAATGCATTCCCGGTGTGCAATTCCCCAATTTTCCGCGGCGTAGACTCGAATCAGCAATTCCCCGAACAGAGATCGGATGGCATCTTCTTGATTCCTGAACTTTCGAATTCTCTCTTGTCTTTCTTTCCCCATGTAATACAGCAAGGATTGGCATGCATCAAAAGATAAACCACGAACGTTGGTTGCAAGGACTTCCATTCAACACCTCTATCGTTAACGCGTTCATGATCGGCGATTTGACACCCCGTTCATCTCGCACAGTCTGGCCAATGATTATGATACCTACCGGTTGTGTAAAATCGAGCTTAGTATCGTCTTCAACAACTCAAAATTGCGAGTCGCGTAAGGTAAATTCAACATCTGAAAATGACCCCCGAAGCCTTGGTACTCAGCATACTGGCTCGTTGTCGCTCCACGCCATGGTTCCCCTCGGCGGATCCGTTCACGATGACTAAGCTCCCCTGAAGTGATGAGATGAATGTTAGCATCAATCGTGCCTGTGTTTACTAAAGAACTGACGTAATCAAGGTAGGTTCGTATATCTTCCTGTATTTGGTTGGATATGACAATCGCACTATCGCCATATCCAAGTTCTTGCATCACCCTTTTCTCCACAAATCGCCGCCATCCCCAGACACCTTGGGCCGTGAACTGCCACTCTGAGTCAATCAATATAAGATTTGAGACGATTTGGCCCCTTCTCTCCAATTCTTGGGCCACTTCGAATGCCAAATTGCCACCCGCCGAGTAACCCATCAGGACAATCGGAGACAGACTTCCGTTGGTAGTCAAAATGGCATTGGAGTACTGAATCACTTTATCTTCATCCGCAATATAATCGGCAGCGTATACGGACACCCTGCTCTGCAGGTGTTCCGCCATGGCCTGATACGTAATCGAAAATCCTCCGACAGGCGGGAAGCAAAACAGGGGCCGCTGTTTGGAACGGTTGAGCTTTACGAAGATGGATTGAACTTCACTCATCTCATTTTCCAGCGCCGCCAAATCTGAAATGGTCGGGGATTGCAGCAGGTCCCTGACCGTGATTTTGAAGTCGAGTTCCTGAGTGAGCATGGCGACTAATCGAATCGCGGAGAGAGATGTTCCGCCAAGCTCAAAGAAATGATCCTCCACCCCAATCGGACTGACCCCGAGCACCACTTCCCAAATCTTAGCCAACTTCTCTTCCACGTCCGTGCTCGGTGCCACGTACGTGCGGCCCCCATCCATCGTCACCTCAGGCGCCGGCAACGCCTTTCGGTCGAGTTTGCCGTTGCCCATCAGCGGCATCTGTTCCAAGGCCAAAAAGAACGTGGGTACCATGTACGCCGGCAAGGCGGCTTTTAGATGGGCGCGCAAAGCTCCCACCGCGAGGGCCTCGTCGGCCACATAATACGCACCCAAGACCTTGTCTCCACCGGCGTCCTGGCGGACCACGACGACCGCTTCATGCACCTGCTCATGCGCCACCAACCGACTCTCGATTTCGCCCAACTCGATCCGATAGCCGCGGATTTTCACTTGGCCATCGGTCCGCCCCATAAATTCCAGATTCCCGTCCGGCCACCATTTCACCAGGTCCCCAGTCTTGTACATCCGCGCGCCGGGCTCGGACGCAAACGGATCGGGCAAAAACCTCGCCTCGGTCAGATCCGGCCGATTTAAATAGCCGCGGGCGACGCCCGCGCCCCCAATGTACAACTCGCCGGGCACTCCAATCGGTACCAGTCGCCCCCCTGGGTCCAGCACATATAAACTCACGTTCTGCAGGGGGCTCCCGATGGGGGGATCGGCCGTCAGGTCCCCCAGATCATTACATTTCACCATCGTCGCGGCCACTGTTATTTCCGTCGGTCCGTATGAATTGTAAAAATCGCCCTGGGCTGCCCATCGGTCCGCTAATCCGACTTTGCATACTTCACCCCCGGACACAATTTGCACTGAAGGCACGACTGACAACGACTCCAGCAGGGACGGCGTGGCAGTGATATGCGAAATGTCCTGCCTGCGAATAAACTCCGACAGTCCCGCTCCCAGGTCGACTTGGTTCCTGTCAAACAGCACCAAGGTGCCCCCCGTGGTCAACGCGGCCAGAAGCTCCCACACATGCATGTCGAAACTGAACGAACTCAACTGCAGGACTCTCGGCCTCGGAGGACCTCCAAATTCCTTATTCAAAACCATGGCGAGGTTCGCCGCATTCCGGTGTTCCACCAGCACGCCCTTCGGCTTGCCCGTCGACCCCGAGGTATAGATCACATACGCCAGATTCTCGGGCCCCGCTCCGGACTTGGGGTTCTGCGGCGACTGACGTGCGATAGCCATCGCATCGAAATCCAGAGACACCACGGTGGTCGCAATCGGCAACCCTTGTGCGTGCAACCGCCCCTGCGTTAACAGGACGGGCACGGCGGCGTCGGTTAAAATGTACCTGATTCGTTCCTCAGGATATGAGGCATCGATTGGCACATACGCTCCGCCCGCCTTCAGGACGCCGAGAATCCCCACCACCATCTCTAGCGGCCGCTCCACCCAGATCCCCACCAGCGTCTCTGGCCCCACCCCCAGGGTCGTCAGGTAATGGGCCAACTGGTTGGCCCTGGCGTTCAGGTCCCGATACGTCAGATTCTGGTCCTCATATACCACCGCGACGGCTTCCGGGGTCCGCTCAACCTGTGCCTCAAACAGTTGGTGAATCGTCTGGTCCTTCGGATATTCGGCCTCGGTCGCGTTGAACTCTACCAGCACCTGC
>DAHXNH010000381.1 GCA_027365485.1 Clostridiales bacterium | reverse complement strand
GACGGTTTGGATCTCCGAGGGCCGTTCAGAACGGCCAAATCCGGGCAAATCCGGCGCCACCACGCGATAGTCAGCGCTAAACTGACGAATTTGGCTGGAAAAGGCACGCCCCGTGCCTCCACCGCCGTGCAAGAGAACCATTTTTGGACCTAAACCCTGCTCAAACCAACTCCACCGAGTTCCTTGCCAGGCGATATCCTGACGAATGATTTCACTCATAATGCCCTCCTAAGGGGGAGAGTATCATATGCTCGGGAGTATGGAAAACCGTGAATGAACAAAACCCCCTTAGAAGTGATCGGCCAACTTTCAGAAATTCGACGGGGTTCGACCGAGTTTGTCCCAAAAATCGCCCCATTTTTGTCGATGGTGTGTCAAAATTAAGGATATGATAGAGCGAGAGGACTTGAGGAGGTTCTGGTGAATATTCGGCAACTGGGAGAACGCGGCTTAATCTCGACGATCCATCGCTTGCAGGCCACTCCGGCTATGGGATATGTCGGCATCGGGGATGACGCGGCTTTTTTACCGCCGTCCGAAAAGGGATGGCTGGCGACATCGGATATGTTGGTCGAAGGCACACATTTTCGCTGGCAGTGGATGGACCCGGAACAACTGGGCGAAAAAGCGGTGGCGGTTAACGTCAGCGACATTGCCGCGATGGGCGGAATGCCTAAAGTGTGTCTAACCAGCCTGGGTGTCGATGGCGAGGTGGACGTTCAGGTGATCGAGGGCATCTATCGAGGCGTAGCTCGAGCTTTGGATCGATACGGAGCCGTCTTGATTGGTGGGGATACCGTGGAATCGTCCGCCGGGCTCGTATTGGATGTGACGATGCTAGGAGAGCCGTCCGCTTCAGGGCCGGTACTGCGCCGAGGGGCCCGGCCTGGGGACCGTCTGGTGGTCACGGGACGACTGGGGGCAGCCTATGGCGGCCTGCAACTGCTAGAGAGAGGGGTGCGTTGGCCAGGCACAAGCATGCTAGAGCGATCGCTGCTCACAGCGCAGATGGCGCCGTTGGCACGGGTGGAAGCGGGGGTGGCTTTGGCGCCCTTGGCTCACGCCATGACCGATATTAGCGATGGGTTGGTCAGTGAACTTCGCGAGTTTTCCCAGTTCGGCAGCGTGGGGATGCGCATCACCGAGTCTCTCCTGCCCATCGACCAGGCCACCCAAGAACTGGCGGCCGAATTAGATGCCCGTGTCAGCGATTGGGCATATTATGGCGGCGAGGATTATGAATTGTTGGCGGCCATCGCCCCATCGCGCATGCCCGAGGCCCGACGTCGATTAGAACAGATAGGGTTGGCATTTTGCGAGGTTGGAGTGGTCACCGACGAGCCCGGCGTTATTGCGGTGACGGCCGAGGGCGAGATCTTACTGGACGACGCCCGGGCTTACGATCCATTTGCGGTGAGCCGGAGCTTATGAGTCATTTGCAATGGGAATGGCAATGGACGGAGGAATCGGCGCTTGACCGTGTGGTGAGCGATTTGGTTCAGTGCTGGTATCCGCCAGCGATAATCTTGCTCAATGGAAGCTTGGGCAGCGGAAAAACTGCGATTACCCAGAGGTTATTCGCTTGCCTGGGAGTCAAAGAACGCGTGAAGTCTCCGACTTTTGACTTGGTGCACACCTATGAGTTGAGTTCGCAGCGGTTGGTTCATGTGGACTTATATCGATTGGGACCGGCTGACGATCTAAACAGTTTAGATTTGCCTAAACCCGACGAAGCCGCTACGATGTTGGTAGCAGAGTGGGGTCATGCCTTGGCGGCTTTGTATCCAGACCGTTTTGATGCGAGTATCGCCATGGTCGGTGCCGGGGCCCGCCGGCTTACCGTAAAAGCATGGGGACAGCGATCAGAAGAGCGTTTGGCCCATTGGATTCGGGAGTCCCAAGCAGGGAAATGAGCGGGGGGGACTCAGAGAGCATGGTGTTGGGACTTGACGCTTCAGGAGCAGGACTGGCTGTAGGGCTGGTGGATGAACAGCGAGATGGGCACGTATTGGCCGATTGGTACTGGCTCAGTCCGCGGTCAGCTGGGACGCACCTGGTATCGTGGATCGACCAAATCCAAAGAGAGTTCGGGGTGCCTGATGCGCTCGCCGTGGGCATCGGGCCGGGCTCGTTCACTGGCGTCCGGATTGCGGTAACGGCAGCCAAGGTGCTGGCATGGTCATGGTCGATTCCTATTCATGCGGTGTCCTCGCTGGCAGCTTGGGCCTGTGCGGCACCCGAGAACGAACGGGTTTTGGTGACCAGTGAGCGACGGGGTGATGCCTTCTTCGGAGGTCTATATTTTAACGGGGCCTCGGGTCCGGAAGCGATCGTCAAGGATTTTCCGGTGGACGGTGTTTTGCCTCCATCGTTTCCCCGTGCTGAGTCGCTATGGGTGATTGGGGCGTTGTCCGAGGATCAGGATTGGCTGGTCCGCATCGGGCCCTTGGCCAAAGGGCTGAGCAATGTACCCTTGCTCGGGTCTAACGTAGCCCGGTTGGCATGCCTGAACGGGCTTGGTGAGGGCACCGATCCGCTCCAGGTGGCCCCAGCCTATCTCAAGTCCGTGGCTATACGCACGCGGCCAGTTTAGACTGGAGCTTCTTAAAATTTTCCGTGGCCAGCAACCAACATGATACATTAGAACATATGGAAAATAGCCATGCCGATAGCAGGGCGGAAAGGAAGGGCCTATGGCTGTGTTGGGTACGATCGACGACGCGGACGAAATCCGTATCCGCGACATGTACTTAACGGATTTGGACCGGATTGTCGAAATTGAGTCTCGTTCGTTTCCTACGGCCTGGTCTCGAAGCGCCTTTCAAAGCGAATTGGTCGAAAATACGTTTGCGACCTATTTGGTTTTGGATTTTCACGGCAAAGTGGTGGCGTATGGCGGCATGTGGCTCATTTTGGACGAGGCTCATGTGACCAACGTTGCGGTCCATCCTGACTTCCGAGGTCACCACTTGGGTGAGACGATGATGGTTGGCCTGATGACCCGGGGCAAACAGCTGGGGGCGGCGCGGATGACTTTGGAGGTTCGACGAGGCAATGACATCGCCCAAAACTTATACCACAAGCTGGGCTTTGTTCAACTAGGGGTGCGTCGCGGATATTACACGGATACCCGGGAAGATGCTTTCATCATGTGGAAAGACCCCTTGTGAGCGGCTAGGATTCGCTTGCCTGGGTATTGTTTGCCGTGTCGCCGGTGCTTTCGCCGGACCGGGGCGGCAGTCCCGCCCACCCGGTCGCGACGGCACCGATGATTGCATTGAGACCGGCCGAGACTAGGGCGGAGAGAAGGGAGCCAGTGCGTTGGTGGAGGTGCAGTAAGATGAGGGCCGCTCGCGCGGGAACTCCGGGCAAGATTTGAATGAGGGTGCTTTGAGCCATGGGAAGTCGGATCACGTACTGATAGAGCAAGGTGCCCAGAAACGCGGAGACAGCACCGACTAGCAGTCCCCGTAACAGCCGAGGCAGATGGTGACGGCGAAGATATCGTCCGTAAGCGACTAATATGAGCACGCCCGCTAGGAACGCGACCAATCGGGCAGCACTGATGCCGGGATAGGTGGCCGGCCAAAGACTGAGCGCACTCGGACTTGCAAACACGAGAGAAAGCGCCAGCGCATAGATAAGGCCCACTCAAAACACCTCCTTGAATCAGGCCTAGAGTGGTCGGACTGATTCGACTTTATGCGGATGTTATCTGGTTGATCAGGGGCCGTGCCGGAAAATCGGGCAGGAAAGGACAAGGATCCCATGCTGGTGCTGGGGATTGAATCATCGTGTGACGATACCGGAGTGGGGATTGTGGCTGACGGCCGTGAAGTGTTAGCGGCCCGGGTACAATCGTCGGCGATGTTGCATGAAGAATTTGGAGGAATTGTGCCCGAACTGGCTAGTCGGGAGCATGTCATGGCGATTTTACCGGCGATTCAAAGTGTCCTGAAGGAATCGGGGATAGGGCTTAGCCAAATCGATGCCATAGCCGTGACTCGAGGCCCAGGCTTGTTAGGCTCCTTGCTGGTTGGAGTCACAGCGGCCAAGACGTTGTCTCTGGCTGTTTCGCGTCCGTTGATCGGGGTCAATCATTTGGAAGCGCATCTATATGCGAATGCATTGGTGGCCCCGATTGAGTTCCCGGCGGTGGCGCTGTTAGTCTCTGGCGGTCATAGTGCCATCTATCGCTGGTCGGATCATGGACGGCTTCAGTTATTGGGCGAGACGGTGGATGATGCGGCCGGTGAGGCGCTGGACAAAGGGGCGCGAACCTTGGGATTAGGATACCCGGGAGGACCAGCCGTCGAACGGTTGGCGCGGACGGTGTCCACGACCGATCTGAAACTACCCATTCCTCACCTAAGACATCCAGAGCGTCATTTTGATCTTAGCTTTAGTGGACTGAAGACGGCACTTGTGGATTTGCACCAAAGACATCCGGAACGCCTGGCCGAACTGGCTTACGCACTGGAGACAGCAGTGGTGGAGTCTCTGGTGCGACAGGCGGTGGCGGCAGCGTTGAGCGAAAATGTGCGCCATTTGTACCTGGCAGGTGGGGTAAGTGCTAATCAGAGACTACGAGCGGCTTTGGAGGAACGCGCCGAAGGTCATCAAATTGCCGTCCACTGTCCGCTCCGCCAATATTCGACGGATAACGGAGCGATGGTGGCTTGCGCAGGCTATTATCACTGGCGGCTTGGCCATTTCATGGGGCTGGACCAAGGTCCAAGGACCCCCTTTCCTCTGGGCGAGGATCTGGCCCTAACCGAGTCGTAATCTCAACATTTCGTGCCTGAAGATTGGTCGGCGGATGATGAAAGCAAAAGGAGGAAGAAACCCATGATTTTGGCCTTTGGCGAGCATTATCCAGTACTGAAAGCGCCGGTTTTCGTGGCCCCGGGGTCTTACATCATAGGCAGAGTGGAGATCCAAGAAGAGTCATCGGTTTGGTTCAACGCGGTGATTCGGGCGGACGGTGACCAAATACAAATTGGCAAGCGCACCAATATACAGGACCAGTGCGTCATCCACGCCGATCCAGGATTCCCGGTGACTATCGGCGATAGGGTCACGATTGGGCACCGTGCTATCATTCACGGAGCCAGCATCGCCTCGGATGTGTTGGTTGGAATGGGAGCTGTCGTCATGAACGGTGCGGTGGTCGAATCTCAAGTCATTATCGCTGCCGGATCGTTAATTCCAGAGAGGATGACAGTTCCCCAGGGCAGTGTGGTGATGGGAAGTCCGGCACGGCGTGTGCGTTCGATTCGGCCGGAAGAAATTGAGCAGATGTTGGCTCAGGCAGATTCCTATGTCGCGCGGTGGCTAAACCAAGGCTGGCATTTTCACTAGCTGAGCGAGGCATGAATTGTGGCCCAACCGCATAATCTAACTTTTACCAACTGCAGCGAGGAGTGAGACTATGCGGCATGTGCATTTTATTGGGATTGGCGGATACAGCATGAGTGGTCTCGCCATCTTATTGCACCAACAAGGGATTGAAGTGAGCGGAAGCGACATGAATCGCTCCAGTCGAACGGAAAGATTACAGCGTGCCGGGATTACCGTATATTATGGACATGATAGAAGCCACATCGGCGATGCCGATGTGGTGGTTTACACCACCGATGTCCCCCAAGACAATGCCGAACGTACCCAGGCTCTTCAATTGAACCGAACCCTTTGGCATCGTTCGGAACTCCTAGCGCATATTTTACGACCCTACCGAACGATTTTGGTTGGCGGCACGGCCGGCAAGACGACAACGACTACCATGATCGGACAGGTGTTGGTTGAAGTCGGTCTGGACCCGACCGTGTTGGTGGGAGGGGAGGTGCCATACTTCTCGGGCAATGTGCGGCTGGGGCGGGGGTCATTGGCAGTGGCCGAAGCGGACGAGAGCGACGGGAGTTTTTTGCGCTATCGGGCCTGGGTGTCGTTGGCCACCAACCTAGAGCCGGAACATTTAGAACATTATCAGGGACGCTTTGACCATCTCGTAGACGCCTTCTCGGAGTTCTTGCGTCGAGTCCCTGACGATGGCTTAGCCATCTTGGGGACTGACTCAAAAGCGCTTGCCAGCCTAAGCACCAGTCTAACTGCAGAAAGCGTTCCCCTGATGACCTGCGGATTTGACTCAAGTGCAGGGGTTCAGGCCAAAAATATCGCGATAGAGGTCAGCGGTACCCGATTTGAGGTGTGGGCCAATGGCACCCAAGTGGCCAACGTGTGGCTGCCCGTGCCCGGATTGCATAACGTGCAAAACGCATTGGCGGCGATGACGGCTTGCCATCATGCCGGCGTAGACTGGAAAGATGCGGCGGCCGTCTTGGCCCGGTTTGAAAACGCCGCCCGCCGATTTCAACGGGTCTTTGAAGATAGCCGGGTCTTGGTGGTCGATGATTATGCGCATCATCCGGCGAAGATTATGGCGGCTCTGGGCGCTGCTCGGCAAGTGACGCGCGGGCGCGTGGTTGCGCTTTTTCAGCCGCAGCGCTACGTTCGCACGAAAAATCTTTGGGAGGCTTTTGTGCAGGCTTTTACTTTGGCGGACGAAATCTATCTCACAGAGATTTATTCGCCAGCGGGAGAAGAACCGATTGCCGGAGTGAGCGGGGAACGCCTTGCCGAGGAAATTCGGCAGGTGCATCCGGGGCCCGTTCACTTCGTCGCCGATATGCGGCGCTTGCCGGAGATGATTCTCAGCGGCTTGGGCGTGGGGGATACGGTGATTACTATGGGCGCAGGCAATGTCTATCAAGTAGCCTACGCACTGCGCGATGCCTTAAAGGCCGCCAAGTCGGGATGATTAAGTGGCACGAGTGTGCTAGACTTGGGAAAAATTAAGGAGGAGGTCTTCGTGGACTGGAATGAGAAATTCGGGCGAGAAGCCCTTACGTTTGATGATGTGTTGTTGATGCCTGGGCATTCAGATATCCTTCCTCGCGACGTCGACGTGAAAACTCAATTGTCGCGTCGGGTATCGCTAAATATTCCTTTAGTATCTTCAGGCATGGATACCGTGACAGAAGCCAGAATGGCCATTGCGGTCGCGCGAGAAGGCGGCATCGGAGTGATCCATAAAAATATGGCCATGGAGCGGCAGGCCTCCGAGGTTGACAAGGTCAAGCGTTCAGAGCACGGAGTGATCATCGATCCATTTTATTTGAGTCCGGATCGGATGGTGCGCGAAGCTTTGGATATGATGGGCCATTATCGAATTTCCGGAGTGCCCATTGTCCGCGATGGGGGCTATCTGGTAGGGATTCTTACTAATCGCGACCTGCGTTTTGAAGAACATTTGGATCGCCCCATTTATGAAGTCATGACCAAAGATCATTTGGTGACGGCCGCTGAGGGTACCACTTTGGAGGCGGCTAAAGCCATTTTGGCACAGCATCGGATTGAGAAACTTCCGTTGGTCGATGGCCAAGGTCGACTTCGCGGCTTGATTACGATTAAAGATATTGAAAAAGCGCGTAAATTCCCCCAGGCAGCGAAAGATGCCAGCGGTCGATTGCTGGTGGCCGCGGCCGTAGGGGTAGGCTCAGACGCCATGGATCGAGCGGAATCGTTGGTCGGGGCGCGGGTGGATGTGATCGTGGTCGATACCGCCCACGGCCATTCGGACGGAGTGCTGAACATGGTCCGACGTCTTAAAGAGGCATTCCCAGATATTGACATCATCGGCGGCAACGTGGCTACCGGGGAAGGGGCTTTAGCCTTGATCGCCGCCGGCGCTGACGGAATTAAGGTGGGCGTTGGTCCGGGATCGATTTGCACAACGCGGGTGGTGGCTGGCATTGGAGTGCCTCAGATTAGTGCGGTGTTTGATGCCTATCAGGCGGCCCGAGAGCACGGGGTTCCCGTCATCGCCGACGGCGGGGTGCGTTGGTCCGGTGACGTGGTGAAGGCGTTGGCGGCCGGCGCTTCATCGGTGATGTTAGGGTCTTTGTTTGCGGGGACGGAAGAAAGCCCAGGCGACATGGAGATTTATAAGGGGCGCTCATTTAAAGTGTATCGCGGTATGGGTTCACTCGGGGCCATGCGCGAGGGCTCGAGTGATCGCTATTTTCAAGAAGACTTCGATGTGGAGAAGCTGGTGCCTGAAGGGATTGAGGGACGCGTACCGTATCGGGGCACCCTCGCCGACACGGTGTACCAGTTGATCGGAGGCCTTCGAGCAGGGATGGGATATACTGGCTCGCATACCCTAGACGAACTGCGAGAAAATGGTCGATTTGTTCGAATTTCGAATGCCGGATTGGCGGAGAGTCATCCCCACGATGTGCAAATCACCAAGGAATCACCAAATTACAGTTTGTAATCTGCCGTCTGGGGCTTGGTTGCGCAAAGACTAAGGCCCAGACGGTGACGTTTGCCACCTCATCCACCTTGGGTTAGGAACGGTCTGACTGCTGGGGCCACGGGGACCATCCGTGGTGGGAAAGCAAGCGGTGTCCTTTCCCCAGAGGGGCGATGTCAGGGCTTGGCTAATGCAGGGAGGGGAGGAAGAAATTTGAAGGCTAAGCCCGTGACCCGATCGAATCGGGTATAATCCCTGTGAGATATTAAGACGTCGTGAGAGGATTGACTCAATGCAGTGGCGAAAGATGGTGCTGGGACGACCGCTAAAGACGCGGGATGTAGAGTCCGGCCAGGTGGGGGTGTGGGAGGGGCTTTCGATTCTGGCTCCCGATGCCCTATCCTCAGTAGCATATGGAACTCAAGAGATTATCATCGTGTTGATGATGGCCGGAACCGCCGCATTATGGTATTCCCTTCCCATCTCCGCAATCATCGTGCTCTTGTTGAGCTTTTTGGTGATCGGCTATCGTCAAATCATCGCCGCGTATCCCGGCGGAGGGGGAGCCTACGTCATCGGCCGAGATACCATCGGCCCCAATGCAGGTCTTTTGGCTGGCGCTGCGCTCATGGTCGATTACACCTTGACCGTAGCCGTCAGCGTCACCGCTGGTGTGGCGGCCTTGGTTTCAGCGTTTCCCTTTTTACTGCCGTGGAGTGTGCCTATATGTGTGGTGGTCGTGCTGTTCATGACCGTGGTCAATCTTCGCGGAGTGCGTGAATCGGCTCGCCTGTTTGCCCCGCCGACGTATATCTTCATCGTCATGGTCTTGTCCATGGTGGTGGCGGGGTTGTTGAAGCATGACCCCACGGCTCAGCCTTTTCACCAAGATATTGATCCCATCGGCTTGGCTGCCGTGGCGCCGATGCTTTTGTTGCGGGCGTTTAGCTCCGGATCTTCGGCCCTGACCGGGGTCGAGGCCATCTCCAACGGAGTTCCGATCTTTTTGCAGCCTGGCGTGCGCCGGGCCCGGACCGCATTGATGTTGCTCGGACTGTTTTTGGGGTCCATGTTTTTAGGCACGTCAATCATCGCCTATCGATTTCACATCCATGTGACCGCCACCAGTAAGGTGACGGTGCTGCAACTGCTGGCCAACGACATTTTCGGTCATGGAATTTTCTTTTATGTTTTGTCATTCATTACCATGTCGATTTTGGCAGTCGCAGCTAACACCAGCTTTGCCGGGTTTCCGCAATTGGCTAGCGTCATGGCCCGAGATCAATGGATGCCGCGGATGTTCATGGCACGCGGCGATCGCTTGGTCTATCAAAATGGGATTGTGGTTTTGGGCACGGTCGCGGCGATCTTGGTGATTGTGTTTAATGCGAATACGGACTCGTTGATTCCCCTATATGCGGTCGGTGTCTATATGAGTTTTACCATTGCTCTGATTAGTTTAGCCAAGAAGCGGTTGAGCGAGCCGCACGCGCCTGGGCGCGGAGCGACCGTGGTGGTGGGGATTTTCGGCGGAATTCTGACCGCCACGGTGGTGGTGATCTCCATTATTGCCAAGTTTACTCACGGTGCGTACATGGTGGTCATAGCGATTCCGCTCATCGTGTTGGGACTTCGAGCAATCCGGAGACACTACCAGGCCGTCACTGAGATGATTCAGATCCAGCATTTCGAAATCAAGCCGGTGGCCAGTCGACTGGTCGTCATCGTCCCGGTTGCGTCGGTGAACAAGATGACTCGCGAGTCCCTGTCGTATGCTTTGTCAATGAACCCGGACGAACTAGTGGTGTTGCATGTGGCCATTTCGCCCGAGCAGGCGGCACAAATCCAGGAACGTTGGAGCAAATGGGACCTGGATCACAGGATAAAACTTGTGGTGATTCAGTCGCAATATCGGTCCGTGATACGACCTTTGGTACGCTACATTGACCATTTTCGAAATCTTCTTCATCCTGGCAAAGTGGTTGTGGTGATTCCCGAGATGGTGGTTGACAGGTTCTGGAAGAATCTCCTACACAATCATATGGCGATGACCTTGCAGGCGGTGTTGCTCTTCCGCCGGCAAGTGGTGGTGACGGTGGTGCCGTTTAAGCTGGATCCGGAACAAATCAAGACCGATTGAATGAACGGGTCGCGATAATCTAAGGAGGGAGTGAGGGGGTCGATGGAAGCGCGTTTGACGCGAGTGATTGCGATCGGAGTGGTCATTGGGGCGGTCTCGGCGATTGGATTAACCGGATTGGGGATGTTGCCCAGGGTGATTCCTCTACCCCCTGTGGAGGCCAAAGGGATCGTGACCTCCACAGGGGGTACATCGGCCATTAGACATTCACCAGTTCCGGTGGTTTCGGGTCCCCCATACGCCATTCAATATTCGACGAACGACCTTCTGCAGTTGCATCAGTTGAGCCAGGGCCTCCATTGGCAGCCATGGTTGCCGACCAAGGCACTGCAACTCGACAGCTATGTCGAGAGCTATGTCTCTCAAGGCGTCTTGTCGATTCTTATCGGGCCGTATTTGTTAGAAGAGTCGAATCATCCCTTGTCGGTCCGCGAGGCACCTACCAGCGTAACTCCGGTGACATTGCCCAACGGCGATGCGGGTTCATGGTGGTGGGTTCCCGGCGGAGGGGGGAGCTACTATCGCCTCAATCTGCAAATGGGTTCGATTTATGTTCGACTGGAAGGGTCCAATTCCTTGGCTACGCTGAGCCATTTGGCGGAAAGCTTTCAACCGCTGATGGGACTGTCGTAAGAAGTACAGCCGATGTCACTAAAGAAGAAGGCGCCAGCAGACAGCCTGGCGCCTTCTTGGCTTCTATCTATACGATGGATGCTGTGTCACCGAGAGATAGCGTCAGCCCGCATCCGTCTTGGTGGGCTCTTGCCAGAATTCGTCGAAAGGGTGGTCGTACAGGGCCCGACCAACAATGGCGGCGTTGACGCCCAAGCGTTGGAGTCGGAGCAGATCGCTACTGGTGCGGATCCCAGAGCCGGCGCCTATCCACCGCGAAGGTCGCACCAATCCTTGACACAACTCATTGTTTATGCGGGGTTTAGACCCTTGAACGGCCACGGAGGAAACGATGAATCGCGAGATGCCAAGCTTTTCGGCACGCTCGATGGCCTCCGTGGCTAGCGTCGGGGATTGGCTGCTGGCACGTCCTCCGGCAACTGCGTCGAGAGAGACGATGATCCGATCGGGTCCGACGCTAGAGGTGAGTTGATCGAATTTCTGAGGGTCTTGGGCGAGCCGTTGGACCACCACGGCATGGGCACCTGCCGCAATCAGGCTTTGAGCCTCGTCGGCACTACGAACGCCGCCGCCGACCCACAAATTCAATCCGGCGTGAGCCAGCCCGAGCAGCACTGCCGGTGCGGATGAAAATTCCAAATGGGCGGCGTCGAGGTCGATTACGTATAAAGTCCTGGCACCGAGCGCCTTAAAGCGCAACCCGACCCGCAGGGGATTTCGGGAAACTACTTCCGTGTCGTTGCCGGGGGGGAGCCATACCGACCCTTTGGCGATGACAAGACAAGGGATGAGTTCGAACATGAACGACCTCCTTTTTGGGTACACGGGGCACTCAACGCTTCAATGACCGCATCGATGAGAGGAGAGACTAGGGAACGCTGGTGGCCAAGGGCATCTCGGGTGGTCCGCCGTCGGAGTCCACTGTCGCTTCTTCGATATCGCTGACGATAGCTCGATCGCCCACGGCCAGGACTTCGTCTGGGTATCGTAAAGGCACGACGAGCTTAATTAAGCTGAGAATTCCCCAGGTAGCTAAGCCATCGTATCCTGCGATGACCACCAGAGCTTCAAATTGCACCAGGAACTGGTGAGGGTCGCCGTAAAAGAGACCGGTGACGACACTGCCTCCAACATACTCGGACATGTGCGGGTCGGCTAAAAGACCGGTTAGCAATCCGCCCACGGCGCCGGCCAAGGCGTGGGTGTGGACGACGCCCAAGGTGTCGTCGACCCGATTAAAGGGCCAGCGGTGGCTGGCGCGATTCATGGTGTACCAAGGAATGGCCGCGCCCAAGATGCCTACGATGATGGCACCCCAGCCGTTGACGTAACCTGCGGCCGGAGTGATGGCGACCAAACCACAGACCATGCCGTTTATCATCCCCACCAGATTGGGGCGGCGGTCGGTAAAGAGGTCTAATGCGAGCCACGACAAGAGCGCTGCAGCGGTGGCTACGTTGGTATTTAAGATAGCTGCGGCGGCGTCCCCGTTTGCGAAATAAGGATCGCCTCCGTTAAAGCCGTTCCAACCGAGCCATAAGATGCCGGCACCGGCCAGAGCGATGAGCAGATTATTGGGATTGAAGCTCTTGCGGTCCGCGCCGATTCTTGGCCCGATCACAGCGGCAGCCACAAATCCCGAGACTCCAGCGGCCACGTGAATAACATAGCCGCCACTGAAGTCGACGGCGCCTAATTGAGCTAGCCATCCGCCACCCCACAATAGGAAGGCATTGACCGAGTAGACAAAGGTGGACCAGATGGGCACAAAAAGCATCCAGGCTTTCCAATGCATTCGGCCCAGCACTCCCCCAGCCAGAATCGCAGGAGTAATGGCGGCGAATACAAACTGAAAGTATATCAACGAAGCGCCAGGAAACTTAAATGCTGGCATCCCCGCGTTGACTAAAGGAATGGATGCTCGGTCCAGCATTGTGCTCGACGATAGCGAAGATCGAGGAACCCCAATCAAATTGGAAAAGAAACCACTAGCGATGTGCAGAGGCGAGCCAAAGCCGATTTGGTAGCCCCATAGCATCCACACCAACAGCACAATGCTAAATGCGTAGACCACCATCATTGCCGAATTGATTGCCCATTTCTTTTTGACCACGCCTCCATAGAGGATGGCGAGACCGGGAATCGTTTGCAGACCGACGAACGTGGCGGCGGTCAGCTGCCAGGCATTGTCCCCCGCGTTCAAATAGGCGGCGCTAGGAACTATCATGTGTGGATTCCTCCCGAAGCGTAGTTTGTGTGAGACTAAGCCGTCTGCGTGTTAGGTATTCGCGATACAAACTTGAAACCTAACAAGCATGAGATTATAATATGACATGACGACCGGGAAGTAAAGATGTTTTAATGGCAGTAGTAGATTTGTTTATGTTAGCAATGAGCGTTTGCTGGAAGTCGTTGTGGTAGGCGTGCTTTCAACCTTAAGGAGGGTATTCGATGGATAAACGGGCAACGGTAGCTTTTTGGGCAATGGTGGCAGTTGTAGTCGGTGTCGGCCTGATTGTCCACTATGCTCAACCGTGGGGAGGTCTGTTGGTCGGAGCGGGAATCGCCGGATGGATTGCGCTCTTAGGGACTCAGTTTCCTCAATGGGACCTGCACGATGCGGTCGCGGAGAATCCTCCCATTGAGCTCGTCACCTTTATGAAGACCAGCACCGATGAGACCGTATTGTGGGTGATGGATCACGACGCGTAAGTGCCGGAGGCCAGTCATCAAAATAGTTGCTGCCAGCGTAAAACCCTAAGCCGTCCCGTCGGTGTCACCACACGACCGAAGGGACGGCTTAGTCGATCGCGAAGTGGCCGCTGAGATGTGGTTCAGATTGTCTGATAGCCGCTATTTTTTCGGCATCGATCCCTAACGATCCGATGATTCCGCCTTCTTGGCTACGAGGATCCTTCTTGGCGAGTGATTTTTACTACCTACAGTTGGCGGAGCTTGGCCGACATCAATGAAAGGAGTTCGTCCTCGCGCGTGGTTTTCGAATCATCCCGCGTCGGCCTTTGCATAAACAGGCTGGGAGCCCCTTAAAATTTTGTGTTTAAACCCGTAAAATTGGTGTCGATCCTGTAACCCAGACCGGGGTTGCGGCGTTAAATGATTAGAGGGTTCGTTTTGCTGCCAAGATTGGTCCCTTAAGAAAGGTCGGTACCGCCAGATGCCTAAACCAATGGAATCTAAAGCCGTATATATGCCTGGCTTAGACGGGCTCCGGGCGTTAGCTGTGTTTGCTGTGGTGTTTTATCATCTTGGAGTGAGTTGGGCTCCCGGGGGACTGCTCGGGGTGGGCGTGTTTTTCACCCTTTCAGGGTATCTGATTACCGATTTGCTTCTGGCGCATATTCGCAATCACGGACGTATTCTGTTTGGGGAATTTTATTTTCGACGCGCCAAACGATTGCTGCCCGCTCTGTACCTGATGCTAGGGTTGATTCTCTTCTACATTACAATTTTTCAAGGCGATTTGCTGTCTTCGCTGCGGGGCGATGTGATCGCCGCGGTCTTTTATGTCAGTAACTGGTGGTATATTTTTCACCATGTCTCTTATTTCAATTCGTTCATTCCGTCGCCGTTTACCAATCTGTGGTCATTAGCGGTGGAGGAACAATTTTATCTCATCTGGCCCTTCTTTCTCATTGTGTTTGCCAAGTTCGTTCCCCGTACGTATGCCAAGGTACTGTTGACTCTGGCCTTGGCTGCCGCCTCAGCAGTGGCTATGGGGCTGCTTTATCACCCGGGCACGGTGCCCAACCTGGTCTACTACGGCACCGACACTCGAGCCTTCGGCTTGTTGATTGGTGCCGCTTTGGCTTTCGTCTGGCCCAGCGTCTCTTTGCCCCAGCTGCGCCCGGCAGCGCGTGACGGGATTGTCCTATTGGGCGCCGCAGGCTTGGCTCTGTTCATTTGGATGGTGCTCTATACCAACGCCTATCAGACCTTCATGTATCGGGGCGGCATGGTGCTGCTGGCGGTTGGAACGATGTTCCTGGTCCAGGCCCTAACCATGCCGAACAGTTTGTTGTCGGTCATTTTAGGCGTCCGACCATTGCGTTGGCTGGGGGTGCGCTCGTATGCCATTTACCTCTGGCACTACCCGATCATTGTTTTGTCGGCGGGGCTTTTGACAAAATTGCACGGCAACCATGGCCTCTACGACCTCATCGTCCTTGTTGGCAGCGTCGTGGTAGCGGCAGTGTCGTGGCATTTTGTTGAAGATCCGATTCGTCGGTTTCGATGGAACGCCCCCCGAACCCGTCGACATCCATCAATGCCTCTAGAAAGGAGCACGATGTAAATGAAGAAGACGGTTGCCTTCATTTTGGGGATCGCTGCCACCGCAATCGTAGGCGTGGACGTAGCCGGGCTGGCCGGAGCTTTTGCCGAGCCAAAATTCGATGCGGCGGCCAGCACTATCCCCAAGGGCACGCCCTCGGCTTTGGGTTCGAACCGAACGGCTTCGACGCCCCCGCCCCAGGCTCATAGTGCCGGGGCAAGCAGCCGCGGGGCGGGAACGGATGCGACCAAACCTTCGTCGTCAGGCACGAAGCCGTCTTCGATTTTCCGCATCCCGCCGGCTGTGCCCGTGCCCGCCGGGGCCATTCCCACGGCGCCAATCGGCAACGGGGCCGATGTCACCACCATTGGCGACTCGGTGATGGTGGATGCCGAACCCTATCTTCGCCAGTTGTTGCCCGGTATTGTCGTCGACGGCAAGGTCAGCCGTCAACTGATTAAAACTCCGCCGGTGGTCTCGGCTCTGAAGGCTGCGGGAGAACTACATCGTTATGTGGTGATTGAACTGGGCACCAACGGACCCTTTACGGCTTCTCAACTCCGTACCTTGATGCGCCAAATGGGACCTCACCGAGGGTTCGTCTTAGTGAACACTTCGGAGCCGAGACCGTGGGAGCAGGTGGTGAATCAAGTCATTGACCAGGTGGCAGCCACCTATCCGCATACGGTTTTGGTGAATTGGTATCAAAAAGCACAAAATATTCCCCAGGACTTTTACCCCGACCAGGTGCACCTCATGCCCGCGGGATCCAAATATTATGCCACCCTGATTGCAGAGGCGGTGTTAAAGCTGGAACGAAAATATCCTCCCTTGAATCAAGCGCCGGCGAAAGGCGTCGCGGACGATGGCGGGACGCGGTCAGGATGAAGTCGGGCGAATCCAAGATGCACCGAAGAGCCGGCATCGGGGGAGGGGGTGAGTTTTGGGCAAAGGTGACTTCCCAAGCGGACGGGGCTTAGACAATGGGCGTTTCGAAAGGGTTGCTCGGGTGCTTGAGGGCGTAGCTAATCGGCTAGGATCGAATGCGTGAATCGCTGGGCGCTAAGTTTGCTTCTTCCTGCATTTAGGGCGAAGATAGATAGGGGGAAGATAGGACGGGTGCTGGAAGGCGATTTTCGGAACTGAGGCGGCGGTCAACTACCCTGCCTTAAAGGACGGGGTTTTCGCGCCGCACTTTTTCAATGAAAGGGCCTCTATGGGTAAGACCAGCATTTTTTACCAACCACACGACTGCGGCAGGGGAGCTCTTCGGTCTGTTGATTGCGATTTTAGCTTGGCTTGGGCTTGGCGTCGTGTCACCGGGCCCTGGGTGAGGTTGACCGAGGGGAACCCAAGGCAAGGTTCACGAGGCGAACATTTCCCAGATAACGGTTGGTCCCGACGCTCGGCGCGTTGGCCGGCGAGCGTGCTAGAGAAATGGGTCTCAAGCTTGGGGAAAGTGCAAGCGATGGCGGTCCGATTGGCAGCAGGTGATTTTAGGGGTGACTGCAAGCCCCTATTTAGTTCTTCGGATGAGGTTTTCTCAGCCTAACATTCAGTTCAATATAGGAGGATTTCGATGCGGATTGCCAGTGCGATTGTTCATGGAAAGTTCGAGTGGCTTTTAAACACAGACCGCGGTTATTATCGGGCCGGCGCCCTAGCCCAAAACCTTGGAGTGCCGTCGTCTTCGGCCGGGATTGAGACAGTGATCGATGGCGGAAACGCGGTAATCGAGGCGTTGAGGGTTTGGCAACGGACGATTGAAGAAGAGGGCATCGCTCCCGATGAAAGTCAGGTTGAACTCACCGCTCCGGTGCCCCGACCGGGCAAGATCATTTGCGTGGGCTTAAATTATCGTCCCCACGTCCAAGAATCTCAAATGCAAATTCCTTCAAGTCCGGTTCTATTCAACAAATACCTCAACTCTGTGATCGGGCCCAATGCGGTCGTCAATCCTCCCTCCGACGCCGAGCAAATGGATTACGAAGCGGAGTTAGTGGTGGTGATCGGTCGGACAGCCTCCAAGGTGGCTGAGTCCGAGGCCTTGGGATACGTGTTCGGCTATATGAATGGCAATGACTTGTCGGACCGCGGTTTGCAATTTCGAACCGGCCAATGGCTGCTAGGCAAGGCCGCGGATGGCTTTGCTCCCATGGGACCTTATGTGGCAACCCGAGATGAGGTGCCCGATCCGGGTAATTTGGATATTCGCTGTTTTCGAAACGCCCGCCAGGTCCAAGGATCCAATACCCGGGAAATGATCTTTTCGGTGCCGTTTCTCATCCACTACATTTCTCAGTACATCACCCTCGCACCTGGCGACGTCATCTTTACGGGAACTCCCGAAGGCGTCATCGTGGGTCTGCCTGAAGCGGAGCGGAACTGGCTTCGGGCAGGAGACCAGACTGAGGTTGCGATTGAGGGATTGGGGTCGCTGACGACACGAATCGGGCCCAATCGCTAGCATGAAGGCAGGTCTTATGGGCACCGATCGTCGTGGCCGTCCCGTTTGAGGGCGGATCACGTTTGGTTCATGAGAATCATCAGCTCGTCTTGGGGCTGCATCATCTGGTAAGGAGGGTTTCTCTTGCGTTTTTGGATGGCAGCAGGGATATTCGGCGTAGTGGTGGTTGGGTTAGGCATTGTGCAGATCGTGCGTCCGGTGGTGGCACCCAAGGTGGCGGTGGCGGTGTCGGGCGCGCACACGATTCCTGGGCATTTGAAATTTCCTTGGCCTTCTGGCGTGCAAGCTGCAGAAGATGTCGTCGGACTCGGATGGATCGGTGGGGGCCAACAGGGGCCCCCGGCCCCCGAGCCCATCGGCAGTGTGGCGAAACTGATGACCGCTCTTTTGGTGGTGAAAAAATACCCCTTAGGCGCATACGCCTCAGGGCCTAGTCTGAAGATGACCAGCCAGGACGCCGCGCTCTATCAATCCGACTTGAATACGCAACAATCGGTGATGGCGGTCAGCGCAGGGCAGAGGATCTCCGAGCGCGAGTTATTAGAAGGACTGTTGATCCCGTCAGGGAATAATGTGGCTACCATGTTGAGCAAATGGGTAGCCGGAAGCCCCAAGGCATTTGCCGTTGAAATGAACCAAGAGGCCAAACAACTGGGATTGACTCAAACCCACTATAACGGCCCCGTGGGTCTCAGTCCACTGACCGTGAGTACGGTGGTGGATCAGGTTAAGTTGGCCGAAAAAGTGATGCAGTCACCGGTGTTGGCAGCCATCTCCGGAATGCCGCAAATGACCTTGCCGAATGGCCAGATCACCTACAATTACAACAACCGTTTGGGCCGTGATGGCATCTTCGGGGTCAAGACCGGATCGACCGTCATCGGCGGAGCCTCGTTCATTTGGGCAGCAAATGCGGTGCTGGGCGGTCAAAATCACACTATTTACGGCGGAGTTTTCGGTGTGATCGCCGCCGGAAACCAGTTGGGACACGCGAAAAACGACGGACAAGCCCTCATCGTGGCGGCAACCAAGGTAGTCGGTTGGCACGATCTATGGTCGGCAGGGGAGAGCGTAGGCAGGATAAAGACGGCATGGAGTGCTCCGGTGGCCGTGGCGGTCTCCCATTCCGTGCGTATTTTAGGGTGGCCCAGCCTTAAGTATCGGGTCCGCTTTATCGATCAGAAACATTTTTCCGGATCCAAGCCTGTGCCTAAAGACACGAAAGTAGGCATTCTGCGCGTGACCTACGGCAGCCAAATCATTACGGTCCCCGTGGTTACCGAGTCTCGGCTGCCCAGTCCTTCGCTGGTGTGGAAGCTTCGCCGGCTGTGATCCAGAGAATTCTTAGCAAAAATATTAGATGTGAGGCTTGTTAGCGACCGGTTGTGATATGGTTAAGAGGTCGCAAGAACTAGGCGGCCTTGACCGCCAGTTCTTGATAACGACGATCTTTGTCCTCCTAGACGTAATGACGGGATCGGGAAGTTACCGCAGAGGAGGACTGTTGACCATACGCCCTGGCCGACAGTCCTCGCTTGCCGGAGAGAGATGACCAGAACGGTTCCTAGGCTATCGTGGATTCGGAAAAGAATGTTCGACTTTTTTCGGCAACTTTGCCACAATAGAAAGAGATCAGAGTTGAATGGTGTAATATTTCACTGACGATGGAAGCGGGGATGATATGACTGGGATGGGATCTGACCGAGGTACGGGAACCCAGCACGTGAGGCCGCTGCGGCGGGTAGCAATTACCGCCGATGTCTACCAAAGCCTTCGCGATGCGATCTTCAGCGGCGAATTGAGAGCTGGAGAACGATTGGACGTTCAGGGACTGGCAGGGACGTTTGAGGTGAGCAACCAGCCGGTGAAAGAGGCCTTAAACCGCCTAGCGTTAGAAGGATTGGTAGTCATCAAGCCAAGAAGTGGGACCTTTGTCCGCAGTCTTTCCGCTGACGAGATGAATCATATTTTGGATGCGCGCTTGATGATCGAGTCGTTTGCGGTTCGCAACATGAAATCCGCCAGCGCTGAGGCGATCGAGCAACTCGATGGATTGGCCAAGGTCCTAGGCGACATTGCCAATGCGACGCCTTTCGCTTATTTGAAATATAACGAAGCCGACATAGCATTTCATGAGGGTCTGGTCGACCTGGCAAAAAACCCAGAGTTGTTGCGCCTTTACCGATCATTGCATTCGCATTACGTAACCGCGCGGGCTTATTTTTCCAGTGCGCAAGAAAAAACATTGGCCAATGAGTCTGATCACCAAGAGATTGTACGAGCTATTCGCGAGCGCGAGAAGCGGCGGGCCGTGTCGCTGGTCGAGTCCCATATTTTGTCTGCCCAAAAGGGAATTGCTCACTTGTTCAAAGCCGACTAGACAGGTGCCGCCGCTTGGGGCAACCACCGAATTCGGGTAGGGCGACTTTGGGCTTTTGCCCTGGTGCGCCCACCCGATCTTTGGTTGGCCGGGACTTAAGAGGCGTCAATGACGTGGGAGATCGCATCCGCGGTCAATGGGCCTTCGCCAATCTTTCGAATCGCCGCCCCGGTTGCATAAAACTCCAAGTTAAAGGCAGGGACTTCAACCGTCCCATTTTCCTCGTACAGATAGTTGGTGTTGTCAATGCGCATATACTGACCAGGGAATCCCCCGGTATACATAATCTCGGTTTCTTCGATATGGGTGTCAATGTGTACTCCAGCTACGCCATTGGCGCCCATGGCGGCGGCGTCGCGACGAAGCATGCGGGTGGCGACTTCTCGAGTCAGGCTGAAACGCTGGCTGACCCCGGATAGTTCTTGGTTTTGGCCGTACGACGATGTAGAAATCTGCCGTGTCCGATACCCGACCGGCATCACGTGCCAATGGTAGCCCAGGGCAAGACCCACTGGCATCCAGCCGATTTGAGCCAGTTTAAAGAACTCTTCCCCCGACAGTGGGCTTACCGGAATCTTCTTGCCTTCACGGACGCCGGTCCACTGGATAGCTGTGCCAACAACACTTACTTCAATCACCCGTTCTTGCCGAGTAACTTTGAATTGGGCGTCGATGACGGCGTGAGCGTGGGTGCCTTTGGCCTCCTGAATCAACCGGCCTACCGCTAAATCTCGACTGGCATAGTATCCGCGGATAAGGTTGCCGGCGTTGCTGTCTCCGTCAAGATATTCGCGACCGCGAGAGTCGGTGGCCACGTGATAATAGGCACTGCCTGTGACGTGGCCCAGGGGCATAATGTGTAGACCATCCGCTAAATACCAGTCGGCGATATCGAGCGTGCTCAACCAGGGGCGTTCACCGGCCTGGGTGGCCTCAATGCGATGGAGGACACGAGTGGGCAGATTGCCGCGTTCGAGGGCATCGAGATCGTTGGCTTGGTCTTCGGGAGACAAATCATGATAAATCGCACCCGGAGCCGGGGTTGAACCGGGGTTAGCACTGGTCGGGTTTGGCGGCTTGGGTCGGTGAAACCAGTTCATCGAGGGTCCTCCCTTGGGAAAAGATTCTCTCGTCTAAGCATTGAGATCGTTGAGCGGCAAGGTGAGTTGTGGAGCGGTCAGGTTCGACTCGCGGTAGGGAACGACGGCGGTGCCTACGGCAAAGAATTCAATGACGTGATTGCCCCAGCGGTGACTGTTTTCTTCTAAATGCACCCCGACGACGCCTTTAGCCTTAGAGTCCGCCGCTTCCGACTGCATCCGTTCCATGGCCAACTCTCGGGCGTCATAGAGCGCTTGGGTGAAAACGGTGAGTTCTGTATTTTGGCCCATCTGACGAAGGGTTTGGGCCACCCCTTGATGAGCGACGTGATAAACGCACGACCCCATCACCAGACTAACGGGACGATAGCCAGTTTGCATCAACATCCAAAAGTCTTGCCCCGAAAGATCTGAGGTAAACGGTTTGCCCTTTTGGGTTCGGTGGCTAGTGCCATCTTTGGAGCGTACGGCAGTGCCTACCGCGATGAACTCAGCGAGATGTTCGCCCCACTCCGCATGTTTGACCTCGAGGCGAACGCCCACGATTCCGTCGGCCTTCAGCGCATCAGCCTCTTCTTCCATGCGCGTCATCGCCAGTTCACGGGCATTATACATGGCTTGGGAAAGCACCGTCATTTCTTGATTTTGACGCCAATTGGAAGCTTGATAACCGATGTGATAGATTGAAGAACCCATCACCAGACCCATGGGTTCGAAACCGGCCTGATCCACTAACACAAATTCATTGACGGTCAGGTCACTGGTGAAGACAAAAGATTCGGAGGTAACGTCGAGACGGGCTAGCGCATCTTTAGGGACATCGGGAAACTGTGACTCATCTGGCATGCAATGGTCCTCCTTTAGGGGACGGTATTATCTTGATGACTAGTTTTAGCCATCATAAAAATCGGCCAAAAAAAGAATGCCTTGGCAGACTTTCTAACTTATTATAGCCTAACAGTTCGAACCCGTAGCTTTTGCCTCAAAAGGGCAGCTGCGGAGGAGTTTTTGGGCGGAGAGTCGAATCCTAGGGAATGAGGAGTGAGACAGGCGCATGATTCGAGCAATTATCTGGGATTTGGGGGGAACCCTAGTCAATCCGCCGCCGGGCGGACAAGACCTAGCGCCTTTGGACACCTACCCGGGGATTCGTTTAAGGCCGGGGGCGGCTGAGGCGGTTAAAGCAATGGCCACCAAAGGCTACCAGCAGGCCATTTTATCGAATACAGCCGTGAGCGATGATGAATCGGTTCGTCGGTTATTAGAACGGTTGGGGATCGTTCAGTTTTTTTCTGTGGTCCGGGCGACGCGGTCGGAATTGCAACCCGACCGTCCAGGAAAGCCGGATGCCGCCGTCTTCATCCGTGTGCTCAACGACTTGGGAGTCCGAGCAGAAGAGGCAGCCATGGTGGGCAACAGTTGGCCGCATGACATCGTCGGGGCGGTGGGGGTAGGCATCTTGGCGCTATGGATAACCAACCCCGAGGTTTCGCTGGGCGGGCCGGCGATGGAAACCGAGGTTCACCGGGTGGTGGAGATTGATGATGTACAGCAGGTGGGTTCTCAACTCGACCGATTCAACCGAACGGATTGGCCCAGATTCCCAAAAGGATGATGCGGGCCGCTAGATAGGGAGGAGCAAGACGATGAAAATGAAGGCGATGGTTTTGCACGAACCCAAGCGAGCGAGTGTAGAAAGGGTAGAGAAGCCGGATGCGGCCCGAGACGGGGTGGTGGTGGCGGTGTCGCGGGCGGGAATCTGTGGGACCGACCTTAAAATCTATGACGGCGAATATTTGTCGCCCTATCCCCTAATCCCCGGTCACGAGATGTGTGGAACGGTGGTCAGTGTGGGTGCCGACGGAGATCAAAATTGGCTGGGCCAACGGGTAGGAGTGGATCCGACGATTACGTGTGGCCACTGCTATTTTTGCCAATCGAGGCAGGCCAATCACTGCGAATCCTGGAAAGCCTTAGGCGACACCATCAACGGTGGGTTTGCGGAATTTGTCGCCGCTCCCTCGGCCAATTTGTATGCATTGAGCGACGACATTTCGCCCGCGATTGGCGCATTGATCGAGCCGTTGGCCTGCGCCGAATGGGCGCTCGAGCGAATGCCGGTGCGTCCCGGATCGACGGTTTTGTTGTTTGGCATGGGGCCGATGGGCATTATTTTAATGCGACTGTTGTTGCAAGGCGGTGCTTCTAGGATCGTGGCCGTCGATTTGAGCCGAGAGCGTCTTCGGCAGGCGGAAAAATTTGGCGCTTGGAAAGCGGTGTTACCGGATGAATTGAACGATTTAAGCGTGGTCTTTCCTCGAGGCTTTGACGTAGTGGTTGACGCTACCGGCTCGGTCAAGGTGATTCGAAACGCCTTAGATTGGGTCAAAAAAGGAGGATCCCATTTGTTGTTTGGGGTTGCACCAAAAGGAGCCCTGGCAGAAGTGGAACTGTACACGGTCTACCACCGAGAGATTACGCTGTACTCTTCTATGGCCATTAACCAAAGCTATGCCCGCGCCACAGAGATGGCAGGAATGGGAATCCTCTCGGAAGACCTGGTCAGCCACATCCTGCCTTTGGAGCAATACTCGACCGCTATCGAATGGATTCGACGAGGAGAGGGGTTGAAGATTCAATTACAACCGTAAAACCGGGGCTGATGAATCGGTTGGGCCGCTAAATTGTAGATAACGATAGGGCCGAACCTAGATTGAGGGCTATTTAGCGTCGGTTCGACGGGCGTTGCCAATTTAGCGTTCCCGTCGACTGCGCTTGGCCAACTTGTCGACCAGTTGGAGATAACGAGTTAAGTCTTGCCGGGGTTCTCGAATCATCGAGGCGGTGGTGTAATCCATCACTCCCCACGCTTGCAAGATCACGTGCAGCACTTGTTGCTGATACTCGGCAATTCCGTATCCAGCATGGCTGGCAATGACCTTCATCCGGCTAGCAAAATCCGGCATGCCAAACCCAGGCATGGTAAAAGTGGGTATCACCTTGCAAAGCGTCACCAATCGTGTTGGATCGGCGTCGATGTATGCCGCGACCGCATCGCGATAAAACGTATAATGGAGCGTTTCGTCTTTGGCTATGGTGCGCAAGATGACGGCCAAGCCAGGGTCAGAGCCAGCGACCGCCCGAGCCAAATTTAAATAAAAGACTCTGGTGGCTAATTCTTGCAAGGTGGTGTACACCATTAGTGCAAATGGGTCTCGGTATTCACTGAGCCATCCGGCTTCGATCACAGATTTCTGTAGACTCGCGCGCCGATCAGGATCGCCGTTGCGACTCAGTAAAAGATAGACGTCTAACACCCGGCCGTGCTGATCTTCTTCTCGGGTCCAGGTATGGACAAAACGCAACAACGATGCCGGAGCTGTCGCAAAGGCATCCATTAACGTGCTAGTGAACCACGGCAAATTGATCTCGGTCAGCATGGCGGTTTCTACGGCCAGCGTCATCTCCGGTGATAAGGTGCCCTGAGAGGCCTGCCAGGGATCGTCGATAAAGTTTTTGCCGATTTCAAAAGGCAGTAACCGATGATATCCCCAGTCCAGATTTTGGGTCAACGTCAGATGGCGTTGGTATAGGGTATCGATGGAAGTCTCTAGTGCGCTCACAAAAGTTTCCCCTTTTTTGTCCGTCCCTTAAAGACTAGCATACCTTGAGCTGTAGAACGGTCGATTTTGGCCGTCGTCTTTCGCCCACTTGCTGTCTAAAGGACCCGAAGGCTGGCGGGCCGCTAGCCTTAAAGGCTCGGGGAAATAATTTGCGAGTCAGTAGGCAATCCCAGCAGAGCGCCAGTCGGCGGCGCGCCTTCTTGGGCTCGACTGGCGCTCTCGGAGCAGTTTACGCGATACACAAAAATCCTGGTGTTGATGCTCTGCGCTTGAGCTCCGGTTACGGCGAGAGCTCGCCGTCGCGGTCGAACGCTACCCGAACAGCACCTTAAGGAGCCCAATCGGACGCGAGGCTCGGGAATGACGGCGCCGTTTAACCTCTGCCCAGGGTGAAAAGTTTAGGGGCTTGGTCCTGGCCGTTCGCACGCCATCTATAGGATGACCCCGAGCTACGGCCGGATTTGAGGGCCAAGCGCCGTTTGGTGGCTAGATGCCCACCATTACCCGCCCGCCCGCCACGGGTAGAAATGCACCGGTAATGAACGAAGCGAGGTCGGAAGCTAAAAAAGCCACGGTATTGGCAATATCTTGGTCATGGCCGCGACGCCTTAACGGAACGGTCGCACGGTAGGCGGCATCATCGATTGGGTGCTGCCGTTCCCGGTCGCTTATCATCCAACCCGGGGCTACCTGGTTTACTGTGACGCCTGACGCCCCGACTTCTTTGGCCAGGGTTCGCATCAACCCATCTAAGCCCCGCTTGCCGGCAACATAAGCCGAGGAACTAGGCGCAGCCTCAATGGAACACTCGGTATTGATGGCGATATAGCGCCCTCCCCCGCGCCCCATCATTTGGGGTAGAAATGTTTTGGCCAAGTAGACGGATTGCATGACGCACGATTCGAATTGGGAGCGATAGTCTTCGGGCGATTCCTCTAAGACTGGGCTCCACGGGTGGATCTGTGCGACCGCGTTGGCGACAATAATGTCAGGAACTCCCAGTCCGTCAAAGATCCGATCAGCCATGGTCTGGATCGATTCGCCTTGGGTCACATCAGCGGCGACCATGAGGGCGCGCACGCCCAACTGGCTAATTTCTTTCCCCAAGAGTTGAGCTTGTGCTTCGTTATGGTGGTAGTGGATGGCCACGTCCGCACCACACTCGGCCAACGTACGCGCAATAGTTCGTCCTAATTCGCCGGTGGCTCCGGTGACTAAAGCAATTTTTCCGTGAAGATCCAATGTCAGCATCAATTGACCCCCTTGTCCCACTTCACCCTGACCCTCAGCGAGCGCTCTGGTTGCCGACAAGGGCTGCTCTGCTGCGGGCGATGCCGGGTGATGAACTCATTATGCCAGATGGTGGGGGTCTAAGGTTCACAGCAGTAAAATGGTTCCTCCGATGATGGGAATCAGTACCATCGCCATTTTTAATACCCCCTGAGGCAGACGGCGCGTAAAGCCAGCGCCAAGGTAGGTGCCTAGAACGGTCCCGGTTACTACTTCGGCAAGCAAGCGCAGATCGAGGTCACCAGCATGATAGTAGCCTAGGGCGCCGGCCAGTGCGGTGGGCATGATGACCAGCATGGTGGTTCCCGGGACCAGGGCGAGAGGCACGCCCAATCCGATAATTAAGCCCAGTTGAATGAAGGGAGCGGCGCCAATGCCAAACATTCCTGAGATGGCCCCGGCGCCTAAGCCGATCAATCCGCATTTTATCCAAAAGCTCCGGGTCCTCGTGGGCACGGTTAAATGGGTGCCGACTTGATTCCTTTGAAGGAGAATTAAGCGAATGAACATGACCACTGCCGAGAGAAACAAGATACTGGCAGTCATCACTTTGAGGTCGGAGCCTTTTATGTGCACAGCCACACGCGAGGTGTAAAACGATCCTATCGCTCCAAACGTGCCCATGGTGAGCCCTGGTAAAACGGCCACGCGGCGCGCCCGAAAGTGGCTTAGCGCTCCCGACAGCGTACTGAAGACCATCGCCGCGAGAGCCGTGCCCGATGCGGTGTGAATCGAAAAACCAAAGAGTACCGTCAACAAGGCGATGATAAAACCGGAACCGCCCGCCCCGACAAACCCCAGCACTATACCTAAAGCAAACATGGTAAGAATAATCGCAATCATTGTCCCACCTCGCCTTCGGACCGGGGAGGGTGAGGCGCGTCGCCCAAGCCGTCCGAGGCCCATCATATCCCGAATTTTGACCCTGATCAAAAAGCCAGCGGGCGATTCCGGCGATTGAGTAGTTTTCGCCCGGGCGTCTTGGTGGTAACCTAAACCTAACCCATGGTGAAGATCGGTGTGCGAGGAGGAATTGGGTTGCCTATAAAAATTCCAGACAATTTACCGGCCAAAGACATTTTGGAGGGTGAAGACATTTTCGTGATGACCGAGGATCGAGCATTCCATCAGGATATTCGTCCCCTGCACATCGTGATTTTGAATCTGATGCCGGTCAAAGAGACAGCAGAAACGCAAATTCTGCGCCTGTTGGGGAACACGCCGTTGCAACTCGACATTTCGTTTCTGCGCATGCGTACGCACCAGTCGAAGAACACTTCGGCGCAGCATTTAGCCGCGTTCTACAAGACGGTGGAGGAGATTGAAGAGCGCTATTTCGACGGAATGATCGTGACCGGAGCTCCCATCGAACATTTGCCTTTTGAATCCGTGGGTTATTGGCCGGAGTTTCAAGAGATCATGACGTGGAGCCGAACCCATGTAACCTCTACTTTGCTCGTGTGTTGGGCGGCCATGGCGGGCCTGTATCACGAATTTGGTGTGCCGAAGCACGTCTTCTCGTCCAAACTCTTTGGAGTCTTTGAACACGCAATCGTGGGACATTCGAAGCTGGTGCGAGGGTTCGATGAATATTTTTGGGCGCCCCACTCGCGCAACGCTGAACTTCGGCTGGAAGAGATCGAAGCGGTGTCTGATCTAGAAGTCCTTTCTGTCTCTGATCAGGCCGGGGTGTATATGGTGGCTACTCGAGATGGACGTCAGATCTATGTGACCGGGCATCCGGAATACGACTTGTTGACGCTTCGAGATGAGTATCGACGCGATCGAGAGCGGGGCATTGAAATGGCTCTGCCCGTCCACTATTTTCCGAATGACGATCCCACCCAGAAACCTGTGCATAACTGGAGGTCACACGCCAGTCTTCTCATGTCTAATTGGCTAAACTATTATGTGTACCAAGAAACGCCCTACGAATTGGGAAAGCGGCGATAATTGGGACCGCCGCGCTCGCCGGGCGGGCGCATTCATTTGGCTGAAAGCCACGACGGCTGGAAATGGTGGCATGTGGGCTAGACAGTTTATGTGCGACGGAGACCGAAAAGCCGAATCGAAAACGAGATAGTCGACGTGGTTGCACGGGTGCCAGATAAAATTCCCAGGGGTGCACCAGGTGACTCGCCACATGGTCAAAGTCAAAGATAGCACAATTGAAACCGGGCGATGGGCCTTTAACGCCGCATTGGGTAAAGTGTGGGTAGGCCGCGCCAACCGTGAGGTTTGGAAAGGCAGGCAAATATTGCAGAAGAAGATGATGATGGCGGTTGAAGTCAAAGAACGCGGCGGTCCCTTGCGACTTGTCGAACGAAAAGTGCCCGAACCGAGTCCCCATCAGGTCAGGATTCAGGTGGAGGCCTGTGGCGTATGCCACGGAGAAGTGATGGCGATTGAGGGCCATCACCCGAGAGCTCAATATCCGCGAATTCCTGGCCATGAAGTGGTAGGCGTCATTGATGCTCTGGGAACTGCGGTCGAAGGCCTGGCATTAGGCCAGCGGGTGGGCGTGGGTTGGATCGCCGGACCGGGAGAGATCACCGGGCTTACCATCGATGGCGGCTACGCCGAATACATGGTGGCTTCCGTCGACGCTTTGGTTCGATTGGAATCGGAGTCCGATGCCAGTCTCCTGGCCCCGTTAATGTGCGCTGGGGTCACCAGTTTTAGCGCTTTGAAGCACAGCATCGCCCGCCCGGGAGATCTGGTGGCGGTGTTGGGGATCGGTGGTCTCGGCCATCTCGCCTTGCAATTTGCCCGGCGCGCAGGATTTCACACCGTGGCCGTTTCTCGTGGGTCGGAAAAAGCCAGACTGGCTGAAGCATTGGGTGCGCATGGCTACATCGACGCCAGCCGAGAGGATCCCGTCAAAGTCTTGCAAGAGTGGGGCGGTGCGCGTGTCATTTTGGCCACGGCGCCCAGTGCGAAATTTATCTCCCAGGTATTTGAGGGACTTGGAAAAAATGGACAATTGGTGACCGTGATTGGTGGCAACGAACCGCTCACGCTGAATCCTTCCCAATTCTTAAACGGGCGCCGCAGTATTCGGGGGTGGACCGGAGGCGAGGCTGGTGATTTGCAGGAGACCATTGCCTTTAGTCGATTGACAGGGATTTCAGCGATGGTCGAGCGATTTCCCTTGTCAAACGCTCGGGAGGCGTTTGCCCGAATGATGGCGGCCGATGTTCGTTTCCGCTCGGTCTTGACCATGACCTAGGTTCTACGCTGGCGATCGAGAACGTGGAAAGGATAGGGAACAGCCGTGGATAATCGAGAGTTCAGCCACCTCAACAAGCGTGGGGAAGTGCATATGGTCGACGTCTCGCACAAGCCAGTTAGTGCTCGCCACGCCGTCGCCGAGGGTCGGATCTTTGCTTCTGCTGAGGTGATATCCGCTGTCCGAGCTGGGTCTACGCTAAAGGGAGATGTCTTAGCGGTTGCGCGCGTTGCCGCGATAATGGCCGCAAAACGCACCGCAGAGATCGTTCCGCTCTGCCACCCAGTTAGTCTTTCGGGGGTAGAGTGCATCTTGGAACTGGAAGCGGAGTCGATTCGGGTGCAGGTCCAAGTGAACACTGCGGCCGCCACCGGGGTGGAGATGGAGGCATTGACTGGGGTCAGCGCTGCCTTGCTGACACTCTACGATATGTTGAAAAGCCTGGACCGAGGAATGCACCTAGGCGGGATACGTTTGCTGGTCAAGACAGGAGGGAAAAGTGGCAGATATGCTGCCCCGTCCTCCTCGGCGCGAGATGACCAGGGTGGCGACTCTGAGCGAGGTTCGTAGGACGGAGCGGCCGGCCTTGGCCAAAGCTGGAAGAAGCCAAAGATATGACACCGACTAGGGAGGAATGGGCGTGCGGATTGGAGTCCTCACCATCAGCGACGGAGTGTTTCGAGGGACCCGGGTGGACGGCGCTGGAACCTGGCTCTGTCAACAGTGCGAACGAATCGCGGAGGTGAGCCGAAGGGTGGTCGACGACGAGGTGCCATCCATCGCTGACGCGCTGAGGGATTGGGTTGAGCAGGAGATGGAGATCATTTTGACCACTGGAGGCACTGGGATCGGTCCAAGGGACGTTACTCCGGAGGCCACTCGCTTGGTAATTGAGCGAGAGGTGCCGGGTATTGCTGAAACGCTCCGCCAGGTTTCGCTCTCGTACACCGCTATGGCTATGTTGAGTCGAGGCTTAGCGGGCGTTGCCGGTGCCAGTTTGATTGTGAACCTTCCAGGATCAGCCAGGTCCGTAGAGCAATTGTTTCCCGTTATCGCGCCGGTTTTTGAACACGCAGCCGATCTCTTACACGGAGAGACTTCTCATGAAAAATAACGAAAAGGCTCGATATCATCCGAAAAACTGCGATTTGTGGATGTAAATGGAGTTATCCAAGATTATCCTGAGAAGAGATTTATTTGACTCTCATTGAAGTTCTCGGTACACTTTTCCACGGAACGGTTAGCACTCGAAACAGGTGAGTGCTAACACAGTGAATTTCAGATGGGAAAGGGGCGTTGATGGTTCATGGATGTGCGTCCATTAGCGGACCATGTGGTGGTTGAAGTGATTAATCAAGAAACCACCGTGGCTGGGATCGTGTTGCCGGATACGGCCAAAGATCAACTGCAAAAGGCTCGGGTGGTAGCAGTAGGCAGTGGTCATTTGCTGGAGAATGGTACGCGTGCTCCATTGGAAGTTCAAAACGAAGACGTGGTGCTGTTTGAAGCGAACCGCGGAACTAAGGTGCGGGTAGGTCAAAACGAGTACTTGCTGATAAGCGAAGCCGACATTTTGGCGGTATTGACCGGGGCACCAGTATTAGCCTAAGACGCTGATAAAGATATTTTTGGAGGGGTAATTGACGATGGCAAAGCAGATGATTTACGACGAAGAGGCGCGGCGGGCATTAGAGCGCGGAGTAGATAAGTTGGCTAATGCAGTCAAAGTCACCTTGGGTCCTCGCGGACGCAACGTGGTGCTTGAAAAGAAATTTGGTTCTCCATTGATCACCAATGACGGGGTGACCATTGCGCGTGAAATCGAGCTCGAAGACCCGTTCGAGGCGATGGGTGCGCAATTGGTAAAAGAAGTAGCGACGAAGACGCAGGATGTCGCTGGTGATGGCACCACGACGGCCACCGTGTTAGCTCAGGCAATGATTAAAGAAGGCTTGAAGAATGTGACTGCCGGAGCCAACCCGATGGGCATCAAGCACGGGATTGAGCGGGCCGTTGAAGTGGCTGTAGAAGAAATTCGCAAGATTGCCAAACCCATTGAAGGTAAGGCAGCAATCACCCAGGTCGCGGCTATCTCTGCCAACGACGAAGAGATTGGCAAATTAATTGCCGAGGCGATGGAAAAGGTTGGGGCCGATGGCGTTATCACGGTTGAAGAGTCCAAAACTATGGGAACTACCTTAGAAACGGTTGAAGGTATGCAGTTTGACCGAGGATACATTTCCCCCTACATGGTGACGGACACCGAGAAGATGGAAGCGGTATTAAGCGACCCCTACATCTTAATTACGGACCGTAAGATTTCTGCCATCCAAGACCTGTTGCCGGTATTGGAGAAAATCGTACAGCGCGGTCGACCGTTGCTGATTATCGCGGAAGATATTGAAGGAGAAGCTCTTGCGACTTTAGTAGTGAACAAGCTGCGAGGAACCCTGACGGCGGTTGCGGTCAAGGCACCGGGCTTTGGAGATCGGCGCAAGGCCATGCTTGACGACATCGCGACGTTGACTGGCGGTCAAGTGATTTCTGAAGATATTGGATTGAAGTTGGAAAACGTGACCCCCGAGATGCTCGGTCAAGCTCGCCAGGTGAAGGTGGCCAAGGAAGAGACCACCGTGGTCGACGGACGTGGGGCGCAGGAGGAGATTCACAAGAGGATTCAAGTCATTCGCAAGCAGATCGAAGACACGACCTCGGATTACGACAAAGAGAAGCTGCAAGAACGACTGGCTAAGCTTTCGGGTGGAGTTGCGGTCATTGAAGTGGGTGCGGCAACCGAAGTGGAACTGAAAGAAAAGAAGCTCCGCATCGAGGACGCTCTCTCCGCAACTCGTGCAGCGGTTGAAGAAGGCATTGTTCCTGGCGGTGGCACGGCGTTTCTACGCGTGATTGCAGGCATCGACAAACTGGAAGCCGAAGGCGACGAGCGCATTGGTATCAACATTGTCCGTCGCGCACTGGAGGAACCAGTACGTCAGATTGCCAACAACGCCGGGATTGAAGGTTCGGTCGTAGTCAACCAAGTGAAGCAGGAGACCGGGAACTATGGCTACGATGCCTCTACTCTGAAATTTGTCGACATGGTAGCAGTGGGCATCGTTGACCCTGCTAAGGTCACGCGTTCCACCTTGCAGAATGCGGCTTCCATTGCGGCCATGCTGTTGACCACCGAAGCGCTGGTGGCCGATAAGCCAGAAAAGAAAGAACCGGCTGGTGCTCCCCCAGGAATGGGCGGCGGCATGGGCGACATGATGATGTAGTTTCAATCCATATGGAGAGGGCTTCCGCATTGTAACGGTGCGGAGGCCCTCTTTTTGGATCCTGACAGAAGAAACCCAGGAAACGGGTTCGTCCTGAGACGATTCTGGAGGTGGAGGCCTTGATGGAGGAGATCGAGGCCGTTGAAGCCCCAGACTATCGGCAGTTCTTTTTGGGCGTGTTTTCTTCGATCATTGTCACTCAGTCTGGAGGGGTATCGGGGGCTCGGGACTTGGCCCATAGTCGGCCGCACAAAGTTGCGGACAAAGCACCCAAGTCGGCCATTCCTTCGATCTCATCGTGACCTCTCCGCCGTATGCCAATGCGATCGACTATGTGCGTGCCAACAAGTTTTCTCTCGTGTGGATGGGAAATCCGCTAAAAGACCTCGCGGTTTTGCGGACCGGCTATCTTGGAACAGAGCGCCATAAACTCTTCGACTGGGATGGCTTTCCGACCGCGGTTCGACGCATTTTACAGGAACTAGACCTTAAAGACCACGCCAAATCTGGGGTACTGGCACCTTATTTCTAGGACATGGGCCAGGCTATGGCGGAGATGTTCCTGGTGCTCAAGCCAGAACAATGCGCGTTGGTCGTCGTCGGCATGTCCACCAAGCGGGGCCTCGATGTCGAAACGCCCCAGTCGTTGGCGGCGATTGCTCAAGCGTTGGGATTTCAAGTTCGTGGATTGGTCGAACGATCGTTAGACCGAGGTCGTCGTATGATGCCGGTTCGATGGGGCCACAAAGGGTCCGCCATTGAAAAGGGTATGCACTCGGAACATGTGATGGCTCTGAGTAAATGATAGTGTGGTGGGATTTTGAATAGCGAAGCTCCTAGGTAAAAGCCTGGCAGAGGTTCCATGAACGATTGCTCGAATCGGTATTGGGGATCCATGACCGGGCTATTCCTAGTAACGCCGATTCATCAAACAGACTGTCGGTTCGGATCGCTCGGGGCAGTGCTGACCAATTGGTATCGGAACGTGGGGAGCGGTTGGTAGCTCAAACGGGCGGCAGCCAATTCGAAGTGATCATCACCGACTATCTCAAGTCGACGTTTTTGTTGTTGGACCCTTGCGCCCAGGACGGTGGGAAACTGAGTGAATTGGAAATAATCGTAATCGCTGGACGTTAGCGCGGTTTGAACAATCGCAGTTGGGTGCGGATCTTCTGAAGAGCAGCAAAAAATCAACATGCATCTTAAGATGAGTCAGGTTCCGTCCTTCAAGTGAAGGGGATCGCCTAAAATGGGTCAGAGTTTCTACTCCAAATGGAGGAATGAAGGTGAATCTTGCTCACAAGGTTGGGATGTCGCCCTGTCACCTGACTCATCTTAGGATGCATGTAAGGAGATTCACGCGTATAGCCCTCAGCGACGAATCCACAGCGGTGCTATCCTGGAGCTTCATGGCGCGGATCGTCATTATGGTGGACCCACGAATACGCACGTTGTGAGGTTGGGTGTGAGAGGGATCGAATCCGTCACCACGGCGTCACCACGAAGGGATGAAACGAGTATTTTAGGAGTGACACGGTAGATAGAACGCCCCCGCGAATTCCTTGATGGACAAGGACTCCAGCGCATCGGAGCCACGGCATAGACCCCCGAGTGCGGCGGGCCTTCTAATCCCGGTCGTCGCAGGTTCGAATCCTGCCGGGGACACTATCTCAAAACCCTTTTACCGCAAGCGATTGCGGGATTTTTATTTTGCGGCAAGGATACAGGAACAGGGTTTTCACCAACACTTCCATCAACAATCATCTGCGGAAGTAATGTGCTGGCAGTACGCTCAGTGTTTAACGCTATGAGGGAGGGCAGCGGAGGCAGGAAAGGGGCGGACGGAGAAAGTAAGAGAGGTTCTCGAATCGACCGTTCTGTTATGGATTTTTGAGAGTGCGATCATGGTGGCCGCAGTTCCGGATCACAATGACATCAGAACCGCTATACTGCCATGTGATGCGCAAGTCCATATTGGCTGAAGCCTCTCAAACCGATTTTGTTGCATGGACTCGGTGCGTACGCAGACCAGGATGTCGAGGATCGTCGGTGAGTTGTTCGATCGCCTCACGTACCGCCTGCTGCGACTCGCTGTCTAACTTAGCAAAGTTGCGGAGAAATCTGTCCGAGTACGAGATGAGAAATTTATTTGCCATCCTGTTTCATGAGGCCATCCAGGATGGACAGAGCCTTATCACGTTCCATTGGCCCCATGACCGCTCCTCGTGCGATCTGTTCGTTGATTTCCAGTTCTTCGGATTGCCACGCCTTGCTCCAATACCACGCTTGATCCTTTGGTATCGCAACCGTAGGCACTAGCACGATTTTCCCATCTTCAACGCGAGCCTCGAGAATGTCGCCTTGTTTCAAACCCAACAATTCTACGAACGCCTTCGGAATCGTGACCTGGCTCTTCGTCTTAAAATGTACGGTCTCTCGTAGCATGCCAGTCACACTCCTTTCTGTTACTGACATTGTATGCACCACCTCTCATAGGATTGTCGGAACGTTGGAATTTCATACTCTCATTATAGCGACAGAGCTGATTCGTTGGCAAGTTAGGAAAGCGATACCCAGCCAATAAAAAGGTTGGTGCTACGGAGATCTAAGCCCAAGACACACAGTGGTACGTATCGGTTTCAACGTGCCGACTACTTTGACTATTCTCTCTTGTCTGTTACGAATGGAGAGACTCGACGAATTGGGTAAGATCACCTGGATTACGCTAAGACGCAGTTCGGTGCCCACGGGCACCGGATGCCCCTAGGCTGCGAACTCGCGGGCCCGGTTTGGGGTGACGGTAATCGCGACCCACTCATCACGCGCCACCGGGCCAAACTCTTCCGGATAAAACGTCGGCGGGCACGCGCATGAGATATTTTTCGCCAGCGTGATCCCACTCCATCCAGAACGGGAAGGACGGAAAGCCTTTGGCGCAGTCCAAGGGTACCCGCGATCCTCCAACCATAAAATGCAATGGCCGGGCCCGAGGATCCTGCGCACTTCGGCAATATTGCGCCGCGCCAGGTCTCGTTCACTCGTGGCGCAAGGGGCTTGAGTGGCACTCAAACAGTGGCCATTAGCCACGTCAAACGGGTGAGACATCCGCGCCCGAGCCAACTCTGACAGGGTGCCGAACGCCTCCGCCAAAGCGGGCGTGTTCGGGAGTTCCAAGATACTGCCGTCAATGGCCACCGGGATAAAACGGCTGACTTGTCGATACGCACCCGAGGTATAAAAGGCGTCAATGAGCGTATGGTTGAGATCGTAAAGACTTCGGGCTTGAGTTTATCTGTTATGGCTAACTCGTTTTGTCTATGGCTTGGCTAAGTCAGTGGTCATCAGTTCTAGCCTAATTCCGAGGTTGCACTGGTGGTCGGGGAACTCCCCCAATGGTATTCCCAGCATTCGCTGATTGGCGTAGGCAGTGGGTTTTC
>DAHXNH010000374.1 GCA_027365485.1 Clostridiales bacterium | reverse complement strand
CCGTTTGCGTTTTCCTTTTTTGCGTTGTTGAATTGAATCGATAAGACTAGCAAGTTGTTGAGTAAGCTCTTGCTTAGCACGTTCGGCATCTCCACGATACTCAAGCAGCTTCCTCGCTAATGCCCGTGTAATGCGTGTTTGCATCTCATCCATGCTAAGTCTCCTTACTAGGTGGGTCTTCCATCAATGAAAGAACAAATCGTGCATGGGCAGCATTTGCTATACCTCTGATATTCCGCGCTACATCTCGTGCTGTAATGGATTTTCCTTCTGACGCAAGTTTGTCTCGTAACACTTCTGCTTTTGCTGCTAAACTAAGATTTTTGTCTACGCCATGTTCCCTTAAAAGGGTAACTGCATCTTGAATATGTATGGCACTGAGTCGGCCTGCCCAGCCCATATCTTGCTGATCGAGTTCTATCGTATCTTTGTGCAATAGCAGATGGTAAAACAGAGCATAACGTATCCCGCGTGTCATGATGCGTCGATAAAAGCTATCGGGTAGCCTGTCATGTACAAGCATATCAAACGATTCGTTAAAACCATTTATCCCTTTTTCGGTTACATGGTATTCTGTACGGTCCTTAGGAAAGCGAGACGTAACTTCATCCCATTCCTCGCGAATCGTTTGTTCCCACGCTTGAAAGTTGTACCAAGGAAATTTTCGCATGGGTCGTTGAGGATCTTTCTGAGCAATAACGTAACTAAAGCGTTGGGCGAATCCGTCTAATAAAGACTCCGGGGTAATGATATCTAGAAAGGTTGAATAGACCGTAAGTCCTAGAATTGATAGAGCGGGATCTTTAATCACTACCTCATATTTTTGAGTGCGTCTGGCAACTTCTTTTCCATCGTAGATACGTAGCAACATATCCTTCATTTCTTGCGCATAAGCCTGCGTCTCTAGGGTTTTAAGAAACTGACCGAATTCGTCGCGCACCCATAAACTTTTGTTATGAGCCTGCAGTTCTTCGATAAAACGTGCAGCTGTTGCTGGGTCCGGAAAGGTATCTTCAGCTCCAGTCATATCCATTAGTCGATTGGCTGTAAATGTCTTACCGGCACCAGATTCCGCAAGGATGACGGTCCACAAGTCGGGCCGAATTCGTTGTCCTTGAAAGTTCACGATGATATCACGTTTCATTAGTTCAGCGCTCAATAAGTGCAACGTAACGAAAAACGGTATTTCCAGCGGAATATCTGTTTGTTTTTCAAAAGCGGAGACCACAGTAGACAACAAGCTGCCCGGTGGAACGGCTAATAATCCACGCCAGGTTTGTCCCTTGGAATCCAGAGCTTTCATAACTTGCAACATACCTCGCACTTCATCGCGAACGGCTTCCTTTTCAGCGATTAAGCTTAGGAAAGATAACTGGCGACTGTCTTCTTTGGGGTTCTTTCGCTGTGCCATATACAGACCTCCTGGTACACTGTCGGCTACTTGTCTACAGTGTACCACCGTTTTGTTGACGAATCAATTTATTTCTTCTAGATGAGATTTTTGTCGACATCAGCCAATACCCGCATGGTAGTAAGGGTTTACCCTGTCGGCAGATACGTCGACACATGTACGACAAAACGGGTGTTATTTTTAGTTCTAAGGAAAACTACCAAAATTTGGTTGTCGACACCACCGACATTTTTTCATTAGGATCCAGTTACTCTTTGCTATGAAAGACAATTGTATGACTTGTCATCAGTGATGACAAGTCATACAATTGAGACCTGGAGGTGGTCGAATGACCAAGCAAGCCGTGACCATGCGGTTGGATGAGACCGTGATTGCCGATCTGAATTATTTGAGTTACCTCATGCGGGCCAAGTCTACGGCTCATGTGGTGTCCGAAGTCATTACGCTCGTGGCGGCAGTCGTCAAAGCCGCGGTACCCGATGACCCGGAATTGTTGCGCAATGGAGGTACCGTCCTCAGTCGCGAAGAACAAGCCGCCTGGACGGTTGTCCAGCGGTGGTTGCATGATTAGGCCACCGACCCCGTTTAAGCAGAGCCCACGCTTGCAGCATTAACGGGCAGGAGTGTTCCCTAAAACCAAACGGTCGCCTCGTTTGCAAACGTCCACCACTAAATTCAATCCGTTTCATCAGGAAGGCACCCCATAGTATTGGATGTTGGCCAGCTTGGAGATCAAGATCTCGGTCCTATGGGGCTTTGTCGACTGCAGGAGAGAGCGAGGTGTGTCATATCGGCACAGTCCGCAGGAAAGATATCTTGGAGATCAATTCGGCATCTGGAGGGTCACCTGCCGTCACCGATCGCCACTTTCTCACGTACGCTTATAGGTTACCGACGTGTTAAACCGATGCCATGAAGTTCCTCGATTCATCCACAAGGTGCCGTTCCGACCCAAGGCCACTGCGGTTTGCGGACCCATCACCGCCGCCACTAAAGGATGAACAAAAATCCGAGAGAGATGCAAGGTCAACACACGTTGACCGGGAGAAAAAAACTGCAGCGTATGGGGATAGACCAGAACGGTAGTATCCGGGCCGGTTAAGACCGAGGACGGCGTGATCGTTAATGGTTTGAGCTGACGAACTCGCCACGTACCATCGCGAAAATAGGTGGCCACCGCGAGATATCCCTGGGCATACCGAAAGGATTCGATCAGAAAGAGGCGGATTCCGCCCTGGGGCAACAGGCCTGGCAACGATTCAGTTAACGGCCGAAAAGTAGGCGGGACAGGCAGCACCATCGGTCGCTGAGATAATGGTCGGATGCTATAGAATACCGCGGACACGGTGCTATTGCCCCGGGGACTGAGAGATAGGAGAGCCTGGCCCGATGAGGTAATAATCATGCCCGTTGGATATCCTTGAGGCATGGCAAACGGCGCTGCCGTAGTCCCCAAATCACCGGATGCAACTAAACTCCATTTTTCCCCATCGGTGTTACTCGCCCACAACAATTTAGGCATGGATCCTGCACTGGGGCTTCCTGCAGACAAAATCCAAACCTCCGATCCCTGGAGGACGACCTGTAGCCTGTTACCCACGGCGACACTGGGCACCCCGGTTTTCCATATAGGGGTCCACAGGCGTGATTGGGATGTCTGCCGAAACACGACGAGTTCATCCGTATCTCCTAAACGAGAGAGTATGCCAGCCGCCACGCAACTCGTCCTAGTGCAACCAATCGTGTCCGCTACGAACCCCTCAGACAACAAAGCATTCATCACTACTTGCGAACGCCATCGTCGGTGAACCCACTGGTATAGCATGAGTTGATTCTGCTTTGGGGTTAGGTGTACACCTAAAACCTGAGGAATCCGCTGATAAGTGGCCATAGTCAATAAACTCAGCGCATTGATGGAGGAGGCCGATTGATTGGGTGAAGGGTGTTGGGACGGTGCAAATGCTCCCCCAGCCACCAACCACAAGCTCACCAAAAGCAATCTCAGCCATATCCATTTATCAATCTTTCGAGCTATTATTTTAGTCAGTCTGCACGTCATAACCCAACCACCTCGCAGTGCCTTGATACCATTAATAACGCCGGAAACGTGGAGAGGTTACCAAACAACGCAACGGGAAGGTTTTCCACTAGCACCTTCCCGTTGTCATCAAGATTAAACCGTAAAGCCACCAAAAGCACCGCTACTGTCATCCAAATCCACGCCCACATTGCAAATGGTCGTCGCGGCCCCTTGCTTGAGATTCCAGTTAGTATATACGGAACTACCGTAATAGCTGGTTGCAGCACCAAGCCACGAATATTGCGCCAATCCACTAGAATCTTTGATCTCCGAACACACAGCGCCATCACCATAAACGCCGATCAAATAAGGCGGAGCTCCAAAGTTCGCGATCATGTACTCAAACTCACTTTTGACTGCTTCGAAATACGTTTTAATGGGACCCGAAGCATCCATAGCCGTGGCATCATAATCCACGGAAAAATAGATAGCGCTATCTGCCGGTTGCCCCACATCCATGGCGTCAAAAACTGCAGCTCTGCCGTCTGCGGTTCCTTGTGCAGCCGTAAAATAACTGGTGCTAGTCGGATTATCCTCAAAAACCACTCCGATTTTCAGCCCGGCCTTAGAAATTGCTTCCGCTTCCGCTTGGGTCAACTGAGTCGTCCCGTTACCTCTGTAATACCGAATCACAAACGTCTTACCCGCGTTCTTGATGCATGTTGCCTCGCTCGTCGTTATCGGAGCCGAGGTATCAACTCCAGCAGCCACAACCATCACCTCACCAATGAAATGTTGTCTTGCTTTAAGACAACTTCCATGCTACACCGCGAAGCGGACCCTCCTCGAACAGCAAACGACTTCTTCTCTACTACATATCGACCAGTTCCCAATTTTCTAATAGAGGCTTGCATAGCTAGTCCCAGTATCAAAACGGACCCATCGAAGAACACGATGAGGTCAAATTCAAATGATCTCGGTGTGAGTGAACGGCGTACTCGTCGCTAAATTCTTGTCAATAACCAAGAGATATCCTCGATTCTTGCGCGTAATGAGTTGGGTTGGTTTACTGGGATTAACTTCAACAATCCGACGAATACGACGAATGTGGCGATATAAATCCTGCTCGTCACGAGGCTCATCAGGCCATCCAACTGCCAACAACGCCTCATGAGGAGTGACGGTATTCGCGTGTTCTACCAAATATTTGAGAATTCGAAACGTGCGGGCAGGTAGGAAATCAAAGTGCCGACCGTGCCAAACACCCTCCCGATCCAAATCAACGAAAACTCCCGACCGAATAGTGATCTCTCTCAACTTATTGCCACTCCTCTCGTGTTATTTCGAGTAAGCCTTGTACAGCCCATGTTTCATAGCAATAGGTCCAAGCATCGACGCACGCGTTGGTTCGAAGGCACTCACAGCGCAGCGCACGAAACCCACACGAAGAGGACAGAACTCCCACACTTGCCCTAGTTTCCCTACAGAGGCGGATCGGCCAAAAATCTACAATATGAAGCCATATGGATTTCGAACGCTTGCCGAATAGCATGGATATGGCGGATTAAATCGGCGGGCACGTGCGGTTCGTCCGGCCATCCGACGACCAACAGTGGCTCAACGGGAATAACCACGTTCGGATAGCGAACCAGGTAGGCCGAAATTGCAAAGGTACGGGCGAGCAAAGAAATAAACCGTGTTCCTCGCCAGACGCCCTGCTTCGCAAAATCAATACCCGGTCGGGCGGTAATGAGCATACACGACTTCTGACACACATCGCTCACAGTCTTTCTCATCATGAGGTCCACCTCCGCAAAGCTAAGTCGCCCTTGCAGAGATCGGTTTGCATGACAAGTCATCAAGGAGGCGCATTTCCGACCATCCGTCTTCCGAAGTGCGTGCACCAGATGACCTTTCAATTCTGAACACTCTCCACAACGGTACTAAATATAACGCCGCTAGCCTGGTGCAGGTTTCCATTACCACGCAAAAAGCATTTTCGAAAACTCACCACAAAGTGGGCATCCGTTCCATGGCTAAGATCAAGAGAATTCACTACCAAATCTGTTTGCGGATCATTCCGCAGGGACCACTGGCTAGCGCTGCCATTTGTCATCACTTCAGCTCACTTCGCAGTCATGCAACGGGTGACGGACGGTCGCGCGAGCATGTGGCTTCAGCCGCCCCAAGGGCGAGGATTCGGGATTAGCGTACGGCTCAGGACCATGAGCCTACGCCCATCCCGAATGATGCCAGCCTTGATTCCAGTTTGGCCAAGAGACACTCGGGCACGGTGACTCAACGGTGACTCAAAAGAATCTGTTGCCTAGGTCGTTGATCAGACCGATAACAAAACAAGTTGGCCAAAACACCACTGACTCCCATAGCTAAACTAAGAGTTCGTCGTATGCCTTCGCTTGATCGATTTGCGGCATTAACGGGGGCGTATATGCCTTAACGATCCCTAGCCATAACAGCCACAACAACCACTACCACGGTTCATTTGTATGACAAGTCATTAGTGATGACTTGTCATACAAATGAGGTTCGGATGCTCGTTTTACCGCGACCGGCCCCGATCGGCCTGGTGGGCACGGTTCTGCACCTGTTGGGCTTGCACGGCGGGATCCTGCCACGCCTTCTCAGCCGTCCGCTGGGCATAGTCTTCCAGGTGACCCGGCTTCCGAGTGGCCAAGTGCGGTGAGCCTTGGACGATGGCCTGCGTAATCTCTGGCAGAGTATAGTGCCCGGACCCGGCCATCCTCGTGGCAATCATCCAATCCAGCTTCGACCAGTCGGGGTCCGGATAGCGGGCTTGCAGTCCCTGAGCCTGCTGGCGATACTCGTCGACCGGCTTCCGACGACCCCACGACGGCCATCCGGACGGAGACTGCCACGCCTCAATGGCCGCTCGTCGCGTTTCCTGCTCCTGACGGGTAGCTCGCTCGTCCAAGAACTGCTCGAGCTTCGCTAGCACGACCTCCGCCTGGGCCATCACCTGGCCGCTCCATTCCCGCAACAAGACAAACGGATGCAGTCCATTGTCTAACAGCCGTGCGGGCTTCTGGTTCGTGAATCCGGCCAAGCGGCCATAATGTTGCGCATCGGCACTATTCCGGTCGCCTCCAAAGTCGTGGGCAAACCCTCGGGCCAACACCGTCCGATGCGAGGCGACGATGGGCGCCACCGACACCTTGAGCCAGGCTTGCAAGTTCCCTGGGCTCGTCTCGGTCACCACGGCAGGATTGAACCCTTCGCCGTGGAGACGGTCCACCGCAGCGGGCGTGAGGTCATCGATGAGCACTAACCCATGGTCCCCCGCCGGTCGCACATAAATGTCATTCCCCTGGGCATTCATCCGTTTCAGCCAGCCCACATTCTGCACCACCTCGTCCGGAGTCCACAGTCGTTGCATCAGCTGGCCTTGCTGCCCGTCTCGAATCCCCACGTCCACTTGGGTTACCCCAAAGGCTTGGAGTTGCCGCTGGACGGCTTCCGTGGTGCGGTCACGGACGGCTTCGAGAGCTGGGTACCGCTCGCCGGCTTGGCCGAGAGCCAGGTCCACAATCCGAGTGTGAGCACCGCGGCCAGGATGCCCGTCAGCACCGTCAGCCCGTAATGCTGCCACCCGAGGCGATCCGTTGCTTGGCGCAGCCGCTGCTCGGTCGCGTCCATCCGCTGGGTGCTCTCCTCCCAGACCTTCCGGGCCGCTCGGCTTTGCGTCTGCATCTCGGCCACCTGCTGAGCGCTCTGCGCTTGCAGCTGGGCTAACGCCGCTTGGGTCTCGTCCGTCAACGCTGCCATCGCTTGCGCGAGCGGTTCCAGCAGGGCCGCTAACTCCTCCGCGCTCTGCACTTTCGCTTGCCGTAACGTCTCCAATTGTTGCGTCATATGCGCGACCTGCTTCGCGTTCGACGCACTGGTTAACTGTCGCAAAGTCTCGGTCTTGCTCATAGGTCACCCCTTTCTTGGCGAGCCCCGCTGGGCTATACGCCTTGCCCAGGTCACTTCCTTTCATCACCGTCCCATCCAACCGATACTGCAATCCCGACAGCTTTGCGCCTTGCAACTGCACCGTCGGAATCACTTCGACGCCCACCGCTTCCAACCGTTCCACATAATCCGACACGCTGTCACACGCCTGCCTGGCCGCATCACAGAGCCCCTGCAACTGTTGCTTCATACTCGGTATGCCCGTCCGCATCGCATACTCGATTTCGCCTTTCGTCGGGGCCCGGCGTTCGGCCTCCTGACTGGGTGCCACTGCCGTCAAGCCGTAGTCCCGTTCCACGGCCCGCATAATCGGTTCCAACCGCCGTTTGAACTGCCAATCGTTGACCACGTCGCCACCCCACGTAATCCGATTCGCCAGCAGGTGAATATGCTCATGGTCGGTGTCCGTGTGGCGGGTGATCACATACTGGTTGTCGTGAAACCCTAGGCCGTCCAACACCCGGTGCGCAATCTCCACCCATTGGGCATTCGTCAAGTGCTCACCCAGCGCCGCGGACACCGACGCATGAAACACGGCCTGCCCCAGATTGGGCCGCAACTGCCGTACTTCCCCAAACTCCTGCGCCATCGCCCGAGGCGTCGCGCCAGCGAGATTCGTCTCCAGGAGTTCACTTTTGCCCGCCTGCAGGTCGTACTCCACGGCTCCCCGAAACCCACCCCCGACTCTTCCTTTGGCAATCATGCCTCCTCACCTCCCTGACCCAACAAGGCCAATCGTAAACGGGAGACTTCCGCCCCCAACTCCTCCAAGTCCGTCCCATCCAGCCCGGTCACCTGACCCGCATGCGCTAACCGCACCAATTGATTCACATTGGCGCTCAGCCGGGCCAGGGTGCCGTATTCCTCGATATTGATGGCCGGCACCGGCAGCGACGGCAACCGTCGCTTTAACGCCGCCTCCCGCAACCACTGCGCCGGCGAAATATGCAACGCCTCCGCCTTGGCTTGCAAGGCCGCATATTCCGCATCGGTGACTCGGACGCCAATGGTAGTCCCGCGCACGTTCGCCGGGTCGCCTTTCGGTCGCGCCATGGTCTCGTCTCCCTTCTTACCTTTCCCCTAGCCCGCTAGGGCTAAGGGGGGGTGTGTAAAGTTTTTAAGATTTAGGCCCCTCGATTTCGCACCGGCTCAGGCTGAGGAAAACCAGGAGCGTCAGCGACAGGCCGAGTCGGCAGACGAAGGCCGGTGGTTCCTTAGCCGTCTGCCCCGGCGTTCAAGCGGTAGCGCGAACGCCGGGGCCGGCTCTTCCGGCGTGCGACCATCGGGAGCGGGCCGGTGGAAATCTGCTCTGGGGGGTGTTCACCCCCCAAGCAGATTTCCAAGCTTTTTTAGGGGGTTCAGGGGCACAGCCCCTGGCAAGTTGGTTTGAGCGTTAGCGATAACCCTGCTTGCTCTTAACCTACTACTCCTTAGAATAAAACGTTCGCGAACGCAAAGCAAGCCTCCACGAACACAAACCTGCCGGAAGCTGAAGGAGAGCCCCACCTACGCCCTCAGTCCGCGCTACCGCTTGGACGTGAGGGAAGAAAGCAGCTACGGATTCGAACACCTAAAACTTACACACCCCCCAGCCCTGCGGGCTTAGGAAAAGGGGACCTGCCTATTGTTTTTTAGATCCATTGATCTGGATTCGCAAGAATCTGTTCCCACGCGGCGTCCACTAGACGCTTAGCTTGATTTTCGGGAGCGAAAAATTCGTCTGGACCATAATAAGGCCGTTTGCGTTTTCCTTTTTTGCGTTGTTGAATTGAATCGATAAGACTAGCAAGTTGTTGAGTAAGCTCTTGCTTAGCACGTTCGGCATCTCCACGATACTCAAGCAGCTTCCTCGCTAATGCCCGTGTAATGCGTGTTTG
>DAHXNH010000357.1 GCA_027365485.1 Clostridiales bacterium | reverse complement strand
AGCCACTACGCCTGGGGAGACCGCCATAAGACATGCTCAGCCAAAGGCGAGCACGCACACGTCGAGGAACCAGGAACTTCTGGGAGTGATCCCAGAAACCCCCACCTCAACCCGACAGGGTTAGGTGGCGGGAGAGTTCATACCCAGGACACGTGCCCGTCGGGAACGCTCAGTCACAAGGTCCAAGCGAAGCGTTCGGTGGTCTGTGCCGAAGGAATGGTGGTCCAATGCGGGGGATTCAGAATGCCCCAGGCACGTTCCCAGCAATCGCCCGTATTTGTGGTGACCGTTTGATAGAAGACGGGTAATTCCGGACCCCACCGCGATAACAATGAGGTCGGACGAATCTGCCAGGTGGTCCAAGCACGTTCAATGATCAAGCGCTGAGCCAGCCCTTGATGCGCGGCCCAAGCGAACGATGTTAGGTCGGCATGGTGCGGGGTGGGATTGGAGAATTTTTGGTCCCAGAATGATCCCGGCATCCAAGAAAGCATCCAACGAGCAGGGCCATCGACGGTGCCCTGGAGACGCATCCGAAACCAACCCGATGGAGATGTTGTCGTAGTCCATGACTCCGATGCCATCCGTCGTTGTAAATACACGGTCACCTGAGGCGAGATGCCGGTACGCTCACATAACGAATGAAAGCCTCCTGCCGTGCGCCATTCATCAAAAACGTTAAGGCGTATCATCACGATCTGCTCCTGACCACCTTTCACTGTCATCCCACAGTCTGGAGAAGTGTGCTGTGTATTGGTCAAACATACTCCCTGGTCTCTGAACGACCCATGCAGACGCATGGGCAGCGCGAATACCGTACAATTGTGGTGTCAAAACCATCAGCGCATCAAATTTATACATCGATACGTACAGTGGGCTATCGTGTAACCGAATCGCTACCGAAGGATAGGATAGCAAATGGTGCCATCGCGCGAGGGCGGTGTAGATTCGCTCGCCAATTTTCCCTTCATAGCGTTCCTCGTCTTGCCGATTTTGCACAGCCAATCCGTGCGGGTTGCCCAAACAAATTTGGATGATACAACCTTGTTGCGCTTTTTGTTCTAAAAGACGCGTCAGATGGGTGTCCTCAGAGAAAAAATGGACTGCGTAGCCTAAAATCAAAACCTCTTCGTGGACATTCTCCAACCAGGTTCTCCACTGGGCCATCGTAATGTCACTGCGAGTTCCGTAGACCGTCACCAGGCCTGTTCGCTGAGCCGACTGATGAATTTCGGCCACTTGGCGAATCTGGTCTAGTATCGGTTCCACTGGCGATCCTAAAAATCCCCGGACTAATCCCGAAGTAATTGCGGTCGCGATAATGGATGCGCCAACACTTAGCAAGACCATTCGGCCATGAGGCCATAAGAGGGCTATCAGCGTAGTCGTTAACCCTACCGAAAACAATAACCCATACACTAAATACTCCGTGCGATGGTTATGTATCATCGAATGACCGCATGCAACTGAGTCATCGCATCGCAAAAGCGTTGATAATGACGAGATTCCATGCGGTCCTGAGTAATCTGAGAAACAGGAAGCGCCATTAAAGCTAAGGACTCCTGGTCGGTCACCAATTGATCGCCTTCGGCGGAACACACGACCACCACGGCAAATTCTTGGCGCACTTCGCCGTCGTGATAGGCGATGACGTGATGGGGATTCGAATACACCCCGACTAACTTGTCGACGGTGACAACGCGCAATCCGGTTTCTTCATAGACTTCTCGACGCGCGGTGTCTACGATCGATTCTCCGAATTCCATGGTGCCTCCCGGCAGACCCCATTGCTGGGTATCGCGCCGCTGTTGCAACACTACCTGTCCACGCCACCACACGACACACGATACGGCAGGAGCCCATCGATTAGGTCGAGGGGCGTGAACCGGTTCGATAAAATCTTTACGGGTAGTCATTGCAGGTTCACTCCCGTCGTCAGGCAATGCTTTTCCATAGTGTATCACGCAAAGGAGGTTTCGTCATGTCTCGGCTGAAGCGGATGACCCTGTTGACCGGGGGATGGGGAGTGATGATGAACAGCCTAGGGCTGGCTTGGATGATCACCTTTCATGCCCAAGCGAGGTGGTGGCCCACGGTTCTGACGGTATGGACTCTCGGGGCGATCGTCACCGGCATGATATGGTCATTGCTCTGGCTCTCCTAGGAGCCATTCACTTTCTCCAGGAAACGAGGATCAATCTGATGCTGCGTCACTCCCGACAACATCATCGCATGACGCACCGTCCTGAACGTTCCTGTTCTTCTGGTAGTTCAGGCTACAAAACAGGACATGCGGATGCTGGGTTAAAAATACGTATCGTGAACAATTTACGCCAGACCTCGAGTCGATCCGAGAACCGGAGAACGGCTTGATGCGGGAAGCCATTCCTTCGCAGGCTTCGCAAGCACGATGCGTCATCGCCCCGGCGGAAGCCGGGGCGTCCTGGGACGGTATCCGATTTCCAGGAGGGATTCCCACATGGCTTCATTCGCGCTGCACGAACTGGGCAACACCTATGCCCATCCCACAGACCGCTACGTCGTTTCACTCATTGTTGGCTACCAAGACGATGAGGCGGCTTCACCGCACCACGCTGCGGCCGCCGCCTTGGCGTTAACCCAAGACGCAGGAGCCCACGATACCCACTGGTATGTCTACGACCGACAGACGCAGACCGCCACGGAATTCGGCCATCTCGATGTTCAAATCCAAGCGCGCAAGTCCCTCAAGGATGCCGTGTTCATGAACGCCACGCGGTGGCGGTGGTACACACAGCTCAAAGCGACGAGTCTGCCGGTGGAAGGGGGCTCGGGTGGTCACACCAAAAAGCAACGGACGGAGCACCACCTGCCGAAAGAACATGACTACGATGCCCTATGCGTGGGCCCAAGCACCCCAGATCGGTGGACGGCACTGCCTGCTTATGTGCAGATCTGGACGGCCAAGGGACGCGGTAATCGCCAATGTTGCCGGACCGACGGCTATGGCTTCCCGATCCGCTACCGGTCTCGGCGAAAGATGCATTTCGGGTTCCAAACGGGCGACCTGGTCGTCGCACGCGTGCCCCACGGCAAATATGCCGGTATAACGAACCGATCACTCCCCGTCGCCACCACGTAGCGAAAGGAGCGACGGGGCATCCTAATGAGGGCCGGGTAACACCCGGGCCGAGGGTACCACCGAACGAACACCGGAACGGTTAGATCGTTGACCGGACTCTTTTTCGTACGGGTTCCTTGGTGGCGAGCGAGGGAAACGCCTCCTCGCTCGATAGGGCGAGAGCCACCCCCGAGCAGACGACGAGCTTTACAGCGAGTCCTGGGGCTCCTGTGAGGTCTGCGGGTCTCGTGAGAGGCCGAGAAAAACCGAAAGAGATTATTGTAGGTTTTTCTAACCAGGACAAAGGCTATGGGCGCATCATGCTGGACGGCCAGGATGGCAACCATGTTTTCGTTCACTTCAGCGCGATTCGGTCCGACCCGGTAAGATTTCCGACAGGGTATCGCTTTCTCAAGGAAGGCCAAACGGTGGCGTTTGACTTAATTGAAACAAACGCCTCCGATAGTCAGCGACTGACAGCGGCCGGCGTCGAAGTCTTATCAGACTGATAACCACCGTTGCGGCATTGCGCTGTCGTTACCCATAGGAGGAGTTGAAAACCGATGCCATATGGTGGCGTGACGTTACAGATTCACGTAGGACACCTTGCGGCGGGACTAGATTTTTATACGACCCTGTTTGGACGTGGACCGGATTTCTCTCCGCATGAGGACTTCTTTGAGTGGCAGGTGGTTGCGGGTGCGGAAGTCTGGTGGCAAATCGTCGTGGTACTTGGTCAGATTCGCCCGATGACGAACCGTTCAAGTCTCAAAGTCGACGACGTGCGCGCCGCCACGACCTGGGCTCGAACATCGCTCAAGGTCGAATCCAGTCAGGTGCCCACGCTGCCAGGCGTGGTCTCGTTCGTTGATTTTGAGGATCTTTGGGGAATCAGTTGGGGTTCTACGAGGACCTTGCAACCAATGGCCAGAAACCACCGGAACCGGGCGGCAGCGTCCGTGGCGAATCGCTGTTCGTCACCGATCCGCCGGAGGCACCATAAGCAGATGGTGTGCTGGGCCGGGAAGGTTCGGCAGAGGAAAGATGGCCCGATGGCCGGCCATCGGATTACCAAATACTTCGCGGCGCGAATGAGCTGGATTCGGGGGCTTTAGTACATTAATACCTGCCCTCGATCCATCAATTGTGACCCGAATATCCATGCGCTAAGACCGGTGGGAATTGGAAGACGAAGTCCATCGCACGGACCGCCACAGCAATGCTTCTCGGCATTGCGAGAATCTTCCAACCATTAGGCGTAAAACAAAAAGTTGCCAGTCGGCAAGTTTATGGTTTAAGTTACACCTCTCAAGCCTTGATACGAGAGCGTTTGGCGGGAGTATGTGGGAATCGAACCCACCGTCGACGTCTAACGCCGACCATTGGATTTGAAGTCCAAGGAAGGCACCAAGCCCCCTCCTACCCCCGCTTCGAAGTTATTCTACGGATTTTGTGGAGTGCTGTCAAAAATTTTTGTTTGAGCTTTTGCAGATAACCTCGCTTTCACCCACGCATCGTCGGTGGATTCGTATATTCCCGTGGAGAGATAACGTTCACCGGAATCGGCAAAGATAAGGACCATGCACTGGTTTTGATACGCCCCTGACTCCGCCAACCTCTCTGCGGCTCGATAGACGGCTCCCGAAGAGATGCCGATTAAGAGGCCCTCGCTTTTAGGCAGTTCACGCACCGCGGCCAACGCTTCGTCGTCTGACACGTCGACGATTCGGTCGACCACACTGGCGTCATACACGGTGGGAATAAAGCCAGCTCCAATGCCTTGAATCTTATGCGAGCCTGCAGGCTGTCCGTTCAACACGGCCGAAGATTTCGGCTCAACGGCTACGATTTCAATGGCAGGATTCATCCGCTTAAGAAATCTGCCGGTGCCCGTCACCGTACCACCCGTACCTACCCCGGCCAAAAATACGCCGATCCGGCCTTGGGTGGCTTCCCATAGTTCGGGTCCGGTCGTCTTTTCATGCACGTCGGGATTGGCTTGGTTTTCGTGCTGACGGAGCATTAAGCCCTCGGGCAGGGCCTCCGCTAGCGCCTTGGCGCGAAAAATCGCCCCCGGCGTGCGTTCGGATTGCGGGGTCTCGACTACGGTGGCACCATATGCCCAAAAAAGTTGCTTTCGCTCCATGCTTTGGCCTTTGGGCATAAACACCACCAGCGGAAGTTTTAATTGCGCACAGACCATAGCCAAGGCGATCCCCGTATTGCCGGAGGTCGCCTCGATAATAATGGTATCAGCGTGAATCAATCCACGTTCTTTGGCGTCTGCTACCAACGACCATGCCGTCCGATCTTTGATCGAACCCCCTGGATTAAACGCCTCCAGCTTGGCCCACACGTCCACCTGACACCGCTCGGATAGATGATCCAACCGAATCAAAGGGGTATGTCCAATCAGTCGCTCCAACTTTGCCATTGCTCGCTCCTTCAATATCGGGCTAGCGAGCGATCTCAGTCCTTGGAAACAGTGTCGTCTTTCATCACAATTTGGGCGGGTACTTCTTTCGTAGCTGTCTCGTCACTGTCCATGCCGTTCATCGCCTGCTTGAATTCACGAATGCTTCGACCAAGGCCCGCTCCGATTTCCGGAAGTTTCTTCGGACCAAATACTAAAAGTGCCACGATTAGCAGTAGGATAATATGGACGGGAGACAACAAATCCAAGTCCATCACCGATCCCTTCTTTTCTCAAGAGAGAACTGACAAAGGTCGCCGCGCTTTTAACAGTATAGCATGATTTTCCTTAACGATGCCTCCGAGATCCGTTCGCTCGGTTGACCATTGCTTGATGGGCTTCACCTTCCCAGACATCGGAAAGCTCAGGAAGCACTGCGTCCTGACCGCGATACTCAAGCGCCCACCGAATCAATAGGTCCGCGAGGTGAGGATTTTTCGGAAGCAATGAGCCATGCAGATAGGTGCCAATCACATGCTGTCGCACGGCACCCTCCGTGCCATCCATGCCGTTGTTGCCCGACCCGGTATGGACTCGGGCCAGCGCGGTCGCCTCTCGTCCGAGCGTGGTCATTCCTCCATGATTCTCAAAGCCTACCAACGTCGATGGACTCAAGCTGACTCCTTCGACCTGACAAACCACATCGCCAATCTGCCGACTCTTGCCCGGCTCGGTGCGTACATCGAGAAAGCCCAGTCCTGGCAGATGCTTGCCATCGTTGGTCACATACTCCGATCCTAAGAGTTGATATGCCCCGCAAATGGCTAACATCGGCATGCCTTGGCTGATTCTTGGCAATAAATCTGGGCCCCGGTCTAAAAAGTCTTGGGCGATATGCACTTGGTGAGAGTCCTCGCCCCCTCCCATAAACACCATCGCCAGGCTGTCCCAATCAACCTGGCTGCCAGCATCAATCGCCACCACTTCGACCGCAATCCGGCGCCATTGGATACGCCTGACTAACGCCAGCACATTGCCTCGGTCACCGTATAAATTCATCTGTTCCGGGTATAAATGCCCGATGCGAAGGACAAAATCCTCCAAGGCTTTTCCTCCTAGATGCGCTTTACCAAGCCCTTGACCCCCGGCTAGAGCCAGTTCCCGGTGATCACCACTAAAATCAAACCACCGGCACAAGCCAAGAGGACGGTCACTCGAATCATAACGCTCACTGCCAGCAAAATCATGGACGGATCGAGCGACCGCTCCATACGCCCCACCGGCCGCACCAAAGCCACCACGCCATCGGTCAAACGCGGGCCGCCCAGGCGAATGCCTAGCGCACCTGCCATTGCCGCTTGGGGCAATCCATAACGCCACAGAGGAGAGCCAGCAGCTCCGCGCATCGTGTTCCAGGTCACTCGATAGCGTCCCTCGGTCGCCGCCACTGCAAAAATGGCCCAGCCGGTCACCACGTCCGGCACGATGCGACAGACTCGATGGGCAAAATGAGCCACCCGATAAAAGGACGATCCGGCCCGGGTATCTTTATAGGCTACCCAATCTGCCGCATAAATGGCTTTATACAGCCATAGAAAGGCGGGACCGCCAATCATCGCAAAGAGCAACGGGGCCACGATGTGCTCGCTCAAGTTATCCGCAACCGACTCGATCGTGCTCCGCACCAACTCTCGCGGGGTTAGACGTCCCATCTGGTGGCCAACGATCTGGGCCAACTCGGTTCGCGATTCGTCAACATGACCCGTCACCATGCTTTGATAGATCGATAAGGTTCTGACCACCAGATTGCGGGTGGAAAGACCCCAAAAAGTAAAGACTACGACCACCGTCCGGGAGAGCCAAATGGACACCAAGGCACTCGCCACCAACAGTGCGGTCATCGCCGCGAAAACGATCACAGCCACCAAAACCAGCCAAATACTGGCGACCACTGGCCCCCGCCCCGACACCGGAGCCTTCAGTCGGGCCGCTCCTTGACTAATGAGATGCAAGGGATGGTAGCGCCAAAATGAATCCCCCAAGCAAAATTCCAACACCACCCCTAAGAGCACCCAAGCCGGCTGGTCAAAACCTGACCACGCCATGCCTATTCGACTCGCCCACATCGGAATTCACCCCAATACCTGTGTCATTCGCGATGAATAGCGTAGCCTCCTGCATCGAACCCAACCCATCTTGAGAAAACAACAAGAAAAAGTTAAGAACTCCACGGCCACCTGCGGCCCAACGTGAACCTCTGCTCAAGGTCAGAGACCCGGGCCACCACAGTCGACGGGGCTCCCGGTCTATCGTCCAATCTAACCTAAAGGACCCGACTAGGGGAGCAGTCGAGTCCTTTAGCGCGAATCGTAAGGCTACCAAACTTAGATTTCAGCCCGCGTCTAGACGCCAGCCGACAGACCGCCGGCTTGAGTCGTCCACCCATTTTCGGCCGCGGCGGATGGCCCATAGTGAGGGACCAACGAGGCACGGACCGAGAACAATCCGTAACTGGCGAGTCCATTGGGGACACTGGCCGCACCCTGGCCACTCGCCTCATAGCACGAGGCACAATCGCTGGCATAGGCGCCACTTGGGTTCGGCCAAGCCACCCTCGCCTGGCTGCGACCGGCACCGAGCGCTGTCTCTTTCGTTGAGGTGAGCGGCGAAGCCAGCGGTCCTTCCATTCGACCTAACGCGTGCTTGGTCTTGTGACCGCCGCTCTTCTTGGTGGCTGGTCGTTTGGATCCCATCTTATGTTTCGTGCCCAAGGTGTGTTTTTTTCCCAACTTCGCTTTGGACCCACTCTTCGCCTTGGTCCCGGCCTTGTCTTTAGCTCCCCCATTCTTACCGGCGCTTCCTTTCTTCGAACCTTGGCTGCTGCCGCTGGTGTTGGATTTTCTGCTGCCGCTGACCGTTTTCTTCACTTGGTCCCCGGATTTTTTCATCTTATGGTCTGTAGACCGAGCGGCATCCTTGGTCTTAACCGCCATCTTCTTGGTCAAATGCTTACCCTTGGACGCTGTGCTCTTGGCCTGATCCCCAGACTTTCTGGCGCTATTGGTCGCCTGGTGGCTGGTCTTGTTGGCATTGGGACCGAGAGCGCTAGTGCCGCATCCCGCCGCCAGTGCCATCACCCCGAAGGCCGCGGCCATGAGATAGCCATGATAACGTCTTCGCATGTTCCTACTCCCTTCTCATCGTGCTTGCACTTCTTGTCTAAAGCATTCCCCGGTCCCCCATGACTATCCCTAAAAATCCACCAGCCGATGACCATGAAATTGGAGCGAAGGGGTATAATAACGTCTAAACCGTAGAGAAAGAGGGATGACTTTTGGATGCGACCGAGTTGGATGTGGGGATTGATCAGGCGCTTCGCACCTACGTTCAACAACATTACCTGCCGGACGGTCGGCTCTTTGCCATGGTCCCGCAAGCAAGCTTAACGGCCGATGAGCGCATGGAATTATTGCGGGCCGGATGGACGGCCCGCCACTTCGTCGACGCCCCGGTCATGGAGCCGCCGATGTTAGAGATTCACTGGAACGACCTAAGACGCCGTCATCGCGACCTGACCTTGCACCGGGTCCACCATCGCTTACCCGAAAATACGCCCTGGTTGGGCAACCGCATCGCCATTTTAGAGGAAATGCTGTCGTCGGCCTGGGAAGACAAAGAAGAGGAGTTTCGGACCATCCTGGCGGCTTGGGCCTACGCCTCGGTGTGGAATGAACCCGATCCAGAGCGGGAAACTCCCGACAGCGTTGAGGCGTTTCAGACCTTCTTCTTCTACTCAGAGCGCCTCAGCCAAGGCATGGCCCGAATTTTAGAAGAAGGCACCGTTCCTCCCAATGATGGCGACGACTTTTGGATAATGCTCGACGCCTTGGTTAGCCAGGAAGAAAGTAGGCCATAAAGAGCTCATCGACCTGTCTTCCTTGAATCCGATACTGCCCAATGCGGGTACCCTCTAGTTGGTACCCCATTTTCTGATACAAACGGATCGCCGCCTGGTTGGTCGCAAACACGGAAAGGCAAATCTTTTCGATTCCAACCTGAGCGGCCCAAGCATGGGCTTCTTCCATCAAGCGAGTGCCGATGCCCCGGCCGCGATAGGACGGCAGAATGGCCATGGCTAGATTAGCGCTATGCTGGTTCTTGGCGAGGGCTCCCCGCACCATTTCCAACGATCCGACCACGGCTCCCAAGTAATCCGCGACGAAAATGCACTGCGCGTGGTCCACTAGCCCTTCAATGATTCGACGCTGGTCGCTTACCGACCACGAAGCCCCGTCGTTGGCGATATACCAGGCCTCTGCCCCTACCACATCTAAAATGTTTAAAAGTTGGGCAGCATCAGCGGGACGCCCCCTACGAACGCTCCAGCCGATGTTAGTGACTGCGATGCCTGCCTCCACGTCGATTCCTCCACGATTTGCTCGATTCTTGCCATCTCCATTCGGCATACCCCGGCCAATGTCCTCTTTGTTCTCGTACTCTTTGTTCTCGTACTCTTTGTTCTCGCCCTCTTTGTCGTCGGGGGGCGTAAGGGTTCCTCAACATCTCGACGCTCAAGACTTCACCATACGAAAAAACTTGGACCCGCGAACCGTGCCTCAAGCTTTTTACTAGCAAAAGCTCACGGTCCAACCACTCCACGCGGTGGCCGAGAAAGGTGCCCCGGGTGGTGAGCAATCGAAGGCGGCGACGCCTAAAGGCCAAAGGTTTCACGAAAGATCGCCTCCCCGTATCCACGCGCCTGGTCTAACGAGATCCTAGGTGGCATCGGTTTTTCGTTGGCGTCGGTGGCAATGTCGACCACCGTAGGCACGCCCATCGCCAGTGCTTGGCGAAGCGCTTCTTCCACATCCTCCGACTTCTCCACACGAATCCCCTTGCCTCCCGAGCCTTCGGCAAACCCGGCGAAATCTGGATTCCGGAGGTGGGTGGCAAATTCAGGCATGCCGTTCACTTCCTGTTCGAACTTAATCATGCCAAGACGTTGATTATTAAACACCACAACCACAATCGGCAGATCGTACTTCACCGCGGTGACAAAATCTGCCATCAGCATCGCAAACCCACCATCACCCACGGCCGCAATCGATTGGCGATCCGGCTCTGCCAACTTGGCGGCAATGGCCGCGGGCATGCCAAACCCCATCGAACCCAACCACGAGGAGACCAACCAACCATGGTCACGGATGCGAAAATTTCGAGCCATCCAAACCAAGGAATTCCCGACATCGATGGCGATGTTAGCATTAGCGTCCACCACCCGCGAAAGCCGATCTGCGACCCATTGTGGGTGCACGCCTTGACCCACATGCACTCTCCTCTGGGCTTGTTCGTCAATGGCATGAAACCAGTGCAAGCGATCCGCATGGAGCTTGTCCGCCCACGCATCTTGACTTTTGGGGCGAATCGCCTGGGCCAATAGCCTCAAAGTGGGATCCGCGCTCCCCACCAATCCGACATCCACAGGATAGCGTTTACCAATCTGACTCGCTTCCCAATCAATTTGCACCATTTGGACATTCTTGGGCAAGAATTCCATATAGGGATAGGAGGTGCCGATCATAATGCAGAGGTCTGCATGCTCCATGGCGGTATGCGCTGGTTTGGCACCTAAGAGACCGAGTCCACCCAAAGCCAACGGATGCTCATCGGGAATCACGCCTTTGCCAGGCAGAGTATTGACGACCGGAATCGACGCTTTTTCGGCTAGCGCCAAAACCGCTTCTCGACTCGCGCGCGCTCCCTTGCCCGCCAAAATCACGGGGCGCTCGGCCGCATTGATGCGCTTGACCGCTTCTTCGAGCAGTTCATCAGTGGGAACACTCGCCATGGCCCGGCGCACGACGGGGTAAGCCACCACCGAGCCGTGCACCTTTTGCATCGGTACTTCAAACGGAAAACTGAGATGGGCGACTCCTCGTTTGGACAGCGCCGTGCGACACGCCTGACCAGCCATGATCGCCACTTGGCTAGCATCAGCCACCTGATAGTCGTACACTGCGACATCCTCGAAGAGATGGAGCAAGTCGACTTCTTGAAAGTAGTCTGAGCCAATAAATGGCAGACCCACTTGGCCGGTTAGCGCCAAGACCGGAGCGTGGTCCATTTTAGCATCATAGAGCCCATTGAGCAGATGAATTGCTCCCGGCCCTGCAGTCCCCATGCAAACCCCGAGACGTCCAGTTTTTTTGGCATAGGCCGAGGCCATAAAGGCACCGGCCTCTTCGTGCCGCACCTGAATGAAGCGGATACGACGGTCACGCCGTATCGATTCTAATAGCGGATCAATCGAATCACCCGGAATGCCGAAGACATATTCCACCCCGTGCTCGACTAAAGTATCCCAGAGTACTTCTGCCACCGTTTTAGCCAACTCAGCCACCTCCGGGGCTAGTATGCAACCACGGGGGGCCTTTCATGTTGCACTGAGAGCGATCTGCTTTAGAAATTGGTGGATGATGCCGCCGATGCCATCTTGATCGACCAGAAAGGTATCGTGGCCAAACGATCCTTCCAACAGCCGGTACTGCGATGGCACTCCCCTGGCTTGAAGCCACAGCGCGTCTCGACGAATGCCATCGGGGAGATACAGCATATCACTGGAGATTCCAACTAAAACGGTCGGTACGGTCTGCATGGGTGCCCAGTCCGCCCGGCTTAGATCTTCGCGGTCCAAGGCTTCGGTCAAGACGAGATAGGTGTTGGCATCAAAGCGTTGGACCAGCTTTTCACCTTGATGGCGCAAATAGGAGGCGATTTGAAACTCGTGCGGCCGGTCGGACTGGCGCTGGCGTCCGAATTTTGCAGCCATGGCTTCAGGACTTTGATACGAAATCATATCGGTCATTCGAGCCAAGGCCAATCCTGCCCGTGGTCCTTCGCTTTGATAGTAGTCTCCCCCTAAAAAACCGGGATCCTGGCGAATGGCCGTACGGCTTACCGTATGATAAGCAATGGCCCACGGGCCATGATCAATGGGCGAACCAACAGCAACCACGCCTTTCACCTCAGGGCCATATAAGATCCCATAGGCAAGCGCCATCATCCCCCCCATCGACCCGCCGATTAAGATGACGGGGCCCAAGTCGAGCCCGGTGATAAGACGGTGTAAAGCTCGTACCATATCTTGGAGCGACAGCCGTGGAAATCTGCTGCCCCACGGGCGTCCCTGTTCATCCAAGCTCGAAGGCCCCGTGCTCCCCATGGCACCGCCTACGACATTGGCCGCAATCACGTGGTAGCGGTCGGTGTCGATGGCCCGACCCTTTCCCACCACTTTGGGCCACCATCCTGGCGGATCCTCGCTTCCGTGCGCACTCACGTGGCTGTCCCCGGTTAACGCATGCAGCACCACCACACTAGGCTTTCGATAGCGCTGCCCCCACTCCTCAAACGCCAACACCCAAGGTCCCAGCGTCTGTCCGCTGTCTAGGCTAAGGGGTTCGTCAAAACGAGCAAATTGGAGGCCTGTCCAAGGGAACCCACTCGCGTGCTGCCAGGGCATAAGGCGGTCCGGGTAACGGTCACTAATTTTCATCGTGCTCTTATGCTATCACGGGAGCCATCCCGATGAAAGTCGTTCGACGATCTCATCCAAACCCAGGCTTTTATCTGAGCGATTGACGAAGCCAGCAGGGTTCTCTACACTGCCAATGACCTCTCCTCGGCATCGACATCGAAGGATTCCGCCCGTGCTTCTTCTACAAGCGGCAGAGCGACCGAATTAACCCGTCGATCTCAAAGAGCGGATCAACGCCTGTGAAGGGAAGCGAAGCATGATGATTCATCTGACTATGATTGGATCGGGAAATCTCACCAAGACTTTTGTCCTCGGCTGGATTCCTCATTTGGACCGGCTGCATATGAACCTTTCGGTTCTGGCTCGTTCTGAAAAGTATCGACAACGCGGCTGGGAAGCGATCCCGATTGCGCCGGGGTTAAATCCCGAGATCTTAAAAGCAGCCAACGTCATTATCTTGTCGGTCAAACCCAAAGATATGGGGAGCGCACTCAAAGAGATTCGAACCTATGCCTCGCCAGAGAGCCTGGTGGTTTCTGTGCTCGCCGGCATTTCCCTGTCTACGCTAACGGACGAACTGCCCGGACGCGCTATCATTCGCACCATGCCCAATATCGCGGTGGCGGTCGGCCAAGGCACCATCGTCGTCGCCGAAAGCGCTGGGCTCGAACACGCGCTATGGCCTTGGTTCAAGCAGGCATTGGACTATCTTGGGCACATCGTCATCACCGACGAATCCCTGGTTGACCCCGCGACGGCGCTTTCCGGAAGCGGTCCGGCTTACGTCTATCTCTTGCTGCAGGCCATCAGTGATGCTGGTCAGGCCATGGGCATCCCCGCCGAACTGGCTCGTAATTTGGCCGTTCGCACCGTTCGCGGGGCTGCTGAAGTGGCGTTGGACAATCCTGAGGCCTCTTTTGACGATCTCATCAGTTGGGTGGCTTCGCCCGGGGGAACTACCCAAGCCGCACTAGACCGGCTCAAACAACTTCAAGTCAGTAATAGTTTGCGCGAAGCGGTGCTGCAAGCCGGCGCCAAGGCCGCCGGGATGAGCATGCAGACGACTCGAGTTCAACAGCTAACTAAAGAAGAGTCCTAAACAGGACTCTTCTTTAGTGAAGACTTTCCCATGCCTATCCGACTGCCCCCGGCAATTTAGAGGTGAAACTTCTCGAGCCGCTGGTTCACCGCGTCCCAGTCAATGTTGGCCATGAACGCTTCTATGTATGGGGCTCGCTTCACTCCATAATCGATGCCGTAAGCGTGCTCATACACATCCAAAATCAACAAGGGATACGCACCCCAGGGCACACCCACATTGTGCGCGTCCTGGCCAAAATTGTGGAGCGTGCCACTGTCCAATTCATAAGCCAGCACCACCCAACCACGGACTGCGAGTCCAGTCTGCTTGAATTCAGTCTCCCACTTTTCGTAGGATCCGAAGTCTCGCTCGATAAGCTCTAAGGCTCGACCGTGCGCTTTTCCGCCCTTGCCACCCAAGTTGTCGAAATACCACTCGTGCAGCAGGGAGCCGTTCAAGCAAAAGGTTTCCTCCGTCTTCATACCGCGAAGATCACTATAGGATTGGTTAGCGGCAGAGTAGTCCACGGTCTCGAGCCTCGCCCGAATCTCGTTGAGCTTTCCCACATATCCCTTGTATAGGATGCCGTAATGCTGATCGATTTCCTCTTTGCTGATCCCCTTCATCGTCAAGCAAGTTTCCTTCAACGCTTTAGTCTCTCGCTTCGTTGCCATCGTCAGCCTCCTTATATCACAGGTCTTTAGAGCTACCACTCAGCGTTTCCATGCTTAGTATACCAAATCCTGTCTGAGCCTAGGAATGCCTGTCTCGGCCAAAGCTCGCGGATCGACTTGAACACGCCCCAGCGTCATCGAGAGAATGTTTCTGTGGATGCGTTTC
>DAHXNH010000348.1 GCA_027365485.1 Clostridiales bacterium | reverse complement strand
AAAGAAACGATGGGCTTTCGGCAGTGGAGTTTACGCGGTTTGCGCAAAGTGCGAGGAGAATTTGCCCTGGTGGCGATGGCCTATGACATCCGAAAGATTTGGCGAAAAGTGCGAACACGAGGGCAGAAAGCCGTCGCGGCCTTCTCTGCGTAATCGCTGGGAAGGCCGGAGTTTGCCCAGTTCACCGTTTCCCAACGAAATCCAGCCATAACTCCTCCAATAGATTGCCTCACGAGAGCAAAGTACCCCAGAGAAGAATCGGTGTCTGGTCGGGTGTGTAGCAGATGATTCCAGACTGCCCAATAAATGGACAAGCTCCTAGGGCCGGAGATGGGGGGTCGGCTATAGCATTCAAGTGTGTGGAGGTTAAGCGAATGAGATAGAAACCCTGAGTACTAATCAACCGTTGACGCTGTGTTCGAACGGACCACATCGGTTCTCCTGAGATTTACAATTACTAAGTGAATTTAGGTTCTGCCGAATTCGTGAACGCCGACAAACGTTCGCCATCGGTCTTGGCGCAAAGCCCTTGCTTGCGAAACTTGGCGGTCAACACCGCGTCCATGGGATAGCCGGCCGCGAGCCCCATCGAAAACACAAACGACCCGATGCCGGGGACGTTGAACAACGGGCGCATCAACGGTTCGAAGAGCACTCCGAGATAATGCACCATGCCGGTCGATAGCAGCACATCGGAGAAAATGAAAAACGGCAGCAGCGACGGAAAGACGACATCAAAAAAGAGTCGCATGGCCGCGACTGTGGCATGATAGCCCTGTTCCGAAAAGACAATTAAGGCCATCGTCAGGAGCAGCATGGTAAAGCCGGTGACGATGACCGCACCGCGCTTCAGTTCTCGTTCCTCGTCCATCTCTGCCACCTCATCCCGCTTGGACTTCCCTTCATGGTATGTCCGAGCCAAGATGGGTATGCCGCAGCTCAGAGACCATCCCACTCGGTCTGAGTGCCAAAAGAATCTGGACTCAGGCTGCTAAGATCCCTCTCACCTGCGAACGGGAGGTCTCGTCTCACTTCTGTTCCACCCTAATCCGCGTACCGAACAGCAGAGGCCGTCACATGGCACACGGCGCAAAACAGCGTAATCGAATCATCCCAAGATGCATCGATTGAGTCTTCGAATGGTACAGCGGAGGAAGGCATGCGGGTTTGTCCTGGGATATATTTCGAACTATACAATTGGATTTGGCCTGACTGGGCTATTTGACTAACCAAGGTGGACTTCCTCCAACGTTGCAATCGACTACGCGACCCAATTGAAGCTAAGGGTGCGGCTACGACACCACGCATCGAGTTCATCGTTGCGCTACAATGTCGTCGTGCTCGTCAGGGCCACGGATCCATCTCGAGACCAACTCATCCCATTATGTTTTTGCCGAGAGGCTACGCAGAGATCATTGGCTTTCTCGCCTCGATTACTGGAATTCCGTAGGCCCAGTTGGGCGCGCAGAGCGTAACACGGGACATACTCCCGATTTCGTTCAAAATACTTGCGGAGGCGGTCCACAGACTTCCCGGATTTGATCTGCGCGGGCCGTATGGCCCGCAAATACGCACTGGCCGCATCGATTTGGCTCAGCCAGAGCAAGGGCATCAGGTCCGCCAACACCGCATTTCGGATGTCCTTTCCTCGCAGCACGAGACTCAATTCCACTTTACATTTCTCGTGCAGGTGGTACCAATCGAGGAAAATCCGCATGGGTCGGAACCACCGCATGCCCGCCAGGATATCCGCATGCAAGCTCCGAGCACCGTCGACAAAAAACTGCACCGCATGGTCACGCAGCAGGTCCTTATGCAAAAGAAAGGCGATGAGGAACTGCAGCACGGTCACCGTCCCCGGTCCATTGAGAATGTAATGGCCCTCGAGCGTTTCGATGTGGGCAATGGTGTGATGCACGCGTTTCAACGTGGGATCCTCGGATCCCAAAATAGAGCGTGCCCTCGCGGGTTCGGATTTGATGCCGACCTCCGCGGGAGGTGAGGCCTCCGGCTCCTCCCGATCCAGGATGCAGCGCTGAGCCTTCTGTTTTTTGACGCCCACGTCATCGAGGGAAATATTGACGGCCCCATGGAGATCTTCGTAGATCGCGTCCACCGCAGACGCTGGAATTTGGCGATCCGGGGCTTGATCTGCGTGATAGTCCAGCCGGGCCTGGCTGACCTTGTCGCGGGATAATCGCCCAGCGGCGTGCTTGGCTTCGGCGAGAGGACGCTGATAGACCGGGTTGGTCTCCGATTGAGGCACCCCGTCTGCAGTAAACTGATGATGCGCCAAGGTGGACGTCACCAAGTGACCGAGATAGGCGTGCACGGCGATCCCTTCGCGATGCACGAAGGAGGCAATCGTGGTGTTGGCGCTAACTGGTTTTGTCATCACTTCCGCTAACTTTCGTGTCATCAGATGCGCAACCGATCAGGGACAGACGTAAAGTCTAGATCAGCCCTAGGGGCTGGGATTCGCGGATTGACGTACCCAGAAAACCCACTGCC
>DAHXNH010000341.1 GCA_027365485.1 Clostridiales bacterium | reverse complement strand
TGTAGCAACCTAATAGTACGGGTGTGCGATTGTTTCCTAGAGAAAATGAGGGAAACTCGTCAAACCGTCCAGAGACGATAGATGTGTTGTGCGTATTTCTTGAAGAGCCAGCAGTAAATAACAGGAAATACCCATAATATGCTTGTTTAAGCATTGTCTAGTCAATTAGTAATAACAGAAAGTGCGTAAGAGCCGGGTTGATGACTATTTTGACTGGTCTGATGTACTTGGCGCTCCAAATCGGGGAGGCGCTGAGCGATTGCGAAGTAGGCAGATTGTAGGGCGATCACGGCATCGGCCGTCGACTCCGGCTGGGTCGCATAAAGGGTCAAGAGTTCGTCCCGCGTCCGTACGGTCCATTCCATAAGCCCATTGTCCATCCTTTCGAACCAGATGGCCATTAGGATACAGCTCATTACCAAAAAAGGTCAGAATTATTTTTGCATGGCGGGTTGCAGATCACCCCCTGAGTAGTTACATTTTAGTGAGGCCTCCGGTAACCAAAACTGCTATATCAATAGTAGAGGAGGGTTAACCTGCGACTCCAATACCGCGGGGTCCGTGTCGACGTCGAGCCCGCCCAATACGACGCAATCCTCGTTAGAGACTGGTCTAGAAACCACCTCGGGCACTGATGTAATGACGGCGTCCGCGTACTCCAGTGGCATTGAGTATCTCACCACCGGGGGTACATGGACGAGTTGGACCGGGGCTTACCTCTCCGTTAATTCGCCCGCTACAGCGAGTTGGGTGAGTAAGCCATGGGAAATCAGTGATTCCGAAAATTGACAGGAAAGGAGATAGGCCGATCATGAACCGAAAATGGCTATTATCTGGAGGAAGCGCAATCGTCGCAGCGGGGGTATTATCGATTATACTGTTCTCGTCGCCCGCAACCCATCGTACGGTCTTCGCCGCGACACAACAATCGAATACGGTCCACACGGGTCCTGCATGGGAAACACGAACATTAGCTTCCCTCGCCGAGATGGTGGCGAAAGGGGCCCACGACATGAATCCGACCTCTTCAGTGTACTTTGTGACCAATCGCGGGCAAGGCAATTTGGCCGCCTCGGGAGCCCGAGTCGATGGCGGGTCCATGCCCGTGGATATCGTCGTGATGCATGGTGCATTTTCCAATCCGAAGTGGAGCACGGCTCCGTTAGGCGCTCCTACCGAAAAAGGTAATACCCTGGTGGTCATCGTGGATGCCCAAAACGGCAGTGTGGTCGATATGGGAATGATGACACAAAACACCAATCAAGCGTCCGCGATGGTCGGAAAATTAAGCGTCTTGAGCGCACGTCACTCGTTAACGGTGACCCAAAACTCTTAGTGGCTTAGGGTGTTGAAGGATGGCCGCCGTGATGACGCTGTCGTGACGACCGTCCTTATTGGCCTATCCATCCTGATAATCCCTCGGGTGCCAATTGCCACTTTTGTTCCGTTGTGCCCCATTCTCTCTCTGCCCGTGTATGATGGCGTGCGTGGCGCGACGTAGATGAAACAACCCGGGGGGATCGCAATTTTATGATCGTGTGCCGGTTTTTCGGTGGGCATCCGGGGTTCCGAACACAAAATCGACGCGCTGGGTCTCCAGATTGGGGTACAGCCGACATACATGCAAAAACAAGCCATAGGCTAGCATTTATTACCTATTCTTCGTGTAAGGGCCCACACGACATCTGCTCACTCTGTTTAGTAGGCACCTCGTGCCGATCGACCCACGTTTTGGTCTGCTAACGTCAAGAAGAATGTCGTTGCTTCATGTCTTCGAAGGATGTGATCAAAGGGTCAACGCGCGGCCTTGCGGTCGATTCACGTTTGTTGCCGATTATTGCCGTCTTGTGGCCTATTTTTACACGTATGTCGGCTGTATCCCAACGGCGCGTGGCTCTTGCGCATGGTCAACATGATCTCGCGCAGAGACTCCTGCGCGAATATGCTCGGCTCCTCCAGTATGCCGCCTGTCAACGGGAAGTTCTGCGTTTCGCTGATGCCCAAGCACAGCTATTAGCATTAGAAGAAAAAACCGAGCGGGGTGTCCATCTGCTGCGGGCCATCTTGGGCGATACGACCCACCGCCAAGATCCCGTCTATGCGCGGTTAGAGGCGGCGCAATCTATGGCACGCTTGACGGCTCAAATAACAATCTGGCGCCATCTCATGCAAGCGTATTGGTCATTGGGGGCCAAAGGGTGCGGTTCAGCTCCCAAAAGCTAGACAGGTCTCGGTTGGTTCCGCATTGTCAAGGGATATCGTTGTCATGGATGAAATTCCCATCCTCCTGGTCAAGTTTGGATGTTCGGCCCATCGGGTTTCTCCGGAACACGTTAACAATGGATGTCTTTGATGGGGGTCGCAAGGCCCTGTTGCCACCAATGATAGAATTGGTTCGGGGCCCAGTCATGGAGACTGCCGTGCATGCGGAGCTCGTTGTAAAAGTCGATCCACCGGTGCAGTTCGTCATACCCTTCGGTTAACGTGTTAAAGACCCGATCGCGGAGACATTCCGCTTCCAAAATACTGTGCCAGGATTCAATGTGGGCGTTCTTGTTGGGGGTGGCGTTGGGAATCCGTTCGTGATGAATACCCAGCCGTTGACAGCCCTCGGCCCACACGTGGGCCGTAAACTGCGGCCCATTGTCCGTTCGAATCACTGGCCGGGCCGTCTCCGGACCCCAGTCCTCGCAGCGGCGCTCTACGGCCCGTTCTAGCGCCCGAAGGGCCTGCACGGCCGTACACTGCCACCCGACGTGATAGGCCAGAATACTCCGGTCGTAGACATCGATCACACTACACAAATGGAAGAATCGATCGTCCCCGGCAATGTAGCCATATTTCAGATCAGTTTCCCACAACTGATTGGACCCCGTGATGATCCGATTGATCGCGATCACCCGGACCGGCTTGTCCTTGGGATGGGGAAACCGTTGGCCTTGGAGCAATTCCGCGTCGTGGAGCAGCCGATACACCGTCTTTTTGTTGATGCGCAGAGCATGCTCTCGACGTAACCACGTGGTCAGCTTCCGATACCCATAGGCTTGACCGGCCGGGTCCGCAATATACTCGGTCAACCATTCGAGGACTTGGCCTTCGGCCACCTTGTTTCCGGTGGTGGTCCAAATGTAGCCCCGACGCGGGCGTCCCGCCCGCGATGGCTGCGTTGGTCGAGGAAGACGATGCTGACGGGCGCGCCAAGCATAATCCGTGGCTCGGGCCACTCCAGCCAATCGGCAGACCAGGGTCGGCCGATAGCCAGCGAGAATCCACTGGTGCGCTACTTCACAGCGCTCAGAGGGGCCCGGTTGGCTTTTTTTGCGAGGTCCTTCAGGATCGCGATTTCCAGATCCTTTTCCCCCAGCAAGGTCTTGAGGCGGTCATTTTCG
>DAHXNH010000337.1 GCA_027365485.1 Clostridiales bacterium | reverse complement strand
ATTTCGATGGCGGCCGGTAATAGCTTATTTCCTCCAGGGTAACGAGAAGGTCTCGATCGCTGTAGCTTTCCTTAGAGCCTGATGCATCCTACTTCAAAAAAATCGCTGATTTGGGAAAAGTTGACATGCGGAAGCTGGGATACAGCAAGAACGCCCCGACCTTTAGACCCAAAGAACCAAAAGCCGCAATTGAAAGATAAATACTTTGACGGGGCCTTGGGGTGGTCTACCAGGGATCGGCGGATGCAGGCAATGCTTCAGAATAAAACGTTGAATCGCCGGGCTATCGCCAATCTGGTTTCCGTGTTTTCACCGGAGGCCTTAGCAGACCTTGTCTATGTGGCCGACTCGAGCCTGGTGACGTCGCCGAATTTGGCGGTCCTCCACCAAAAAGGGTTAGGCTTAATTTCTCGGCGGCTTGGGACGCCGATGGTTGGAAGGATCGCGGCCAGATCGCGTTGCGGCGCAACTCGGCTCAATACTGGGTCTCCGACCAAACGGGCGTCATCGATGGTGTGCGTTATGGCTTGATTGTCTATCGTTCTTCGGCGTTGGATGGCCACCAGGCCAAGGGAGTGGACGCCATATCGCGAGCGCCCGAGAGGCCTTGGAGCGAACCGCTCAAGCGTTTCAGGCCCGGGCGGAATATCGCTGGTTTTTGCCGGGGTCAGTGAGCATCACTTCGCGCATCGACCGCGTGAGGCCGTCCTCGCAAATATGCCCCCACGCGCATCGTCTCGTCCGTCACCGCCACGGTAGGGCCGGTGGATGAAGATCGATGACAGGCAGAGTAGCAACGCCGTTCGACCTGTGTCCTCACCACGACGCTGTCCAAGGAGACCTGGGGTGCAGAAAAGGTGTTGCGTGAATATAAAGATCATGTCCTGTGTGAACACAAGTTTCGCTTCATCAAGGATCGGCTGTTCCTCAACGCGCTGTTTTTAGACAGCCCGGAGCGCCTGGAAGCTTTAGGCTATGTCATTCTGATGGCCGTCTTACGGTACAGCCTCTTGGATCGACGCCTCCGGCAACGTCCCGTCTCAATTCCTTCGCCGGTCGGCGCGTGTTAACGCGCCCGACGGCTCACGAACTGTTCCGGCACTTGGCCTCGGTGCAGACCGAAGTGCAACCCGACTGGTGTCGTTGCCGGCACGCTTCCATGCAACGTTTCTGGCATTTCTCGAAGTGCTTCAGTTAGATGAGCGCTGTTATACCCACCCACCACGTCCTTGTGTGCCCAGGGGCTAAGGGTGCTTTGACCTGCGAAAAATCTTCAGGTTGCACGACCCGACATGCGAAAGACGTGGTATATGACGGGATGACTATGTGCAGAAAAAACCTCAACCTTGTGCTCAAGGCATACAAAACCAAAAACGGCAATAACTGACCTAAATTTCAACATGATCGTACCGCTTGGCAGATCCTTCAACATTTCTCCACTCGTCTGTTTCGCTAAGGCCCTTAGCCATTTCTACCACACGACTCACCAGGAGTCGCGTTTCTATCATGCTCCGCGAGTTGGGAGTCAACGCATTGAGGGATCCCGGTATCGAAGTCTTGATCGTCTTGTTTGTGCTCATCTGTGCCTTCCTCCCCATCATGAGTAGATATCAACTTAGGAAATCCCCAATAACCACCCGCCTTGCCGGAGTCTTCGACTTCCCCTATGGCCACTGCAACAATTCTTTCTACCGAGCCGATCAAGGCATCGTCCATCAAGTCTATCGGCAAGCCAATCGATTTTCCTTCTTCATACATCTATAATATATCCATGGTGAGGGTATCCGAACACTAGACGCTTAGAAATACTGTCAGCCGCTGGGTTTCCTTGCAACCGTAATAACTTCGTCGCGTATTTTTCTCCGATGCCCAGTACTCGTCCCCATCCGCCAAAATCTAATGGACAAACTTGAGATAGTAACGGTTCCACAACATGATACGCAAACTCTGCTGATTGATGAATCACGGCAGGTAATTCTAAGTGTGAACGAGTAAGCAGCAACATCACGTAACTATCAAACGTTTCAATAGCGAACCCCTCAACGTGGGCTTTGGGGGTTAATGCGACCTATCGAAAGATTGAGGTTTTAGCGGAAGATCTCGTTTAGATTTGCATGCCCTATGGACAGCCACCACCAAAAGAACGTGATTCTAAGATCCGACGTCGCCTGAAGGAGCGTATCTCCCCCGGATTGTAGGATAGTCCTCACGTTATCAAGCTCCTTTCCTAGGCACCTGGTGCAAAACTCGAAAAATCGCCCTGCGAGGATCGTCGCCATGCAGGTTTCAGGTTTATAATATCCTGCATTTGAGAACTTATGCACCAGCTCCCTTGCTCCTTAATCTCGAACCCGCTTGTTGTCTCTTTCCTTCCTCGTTCCGCCCGCCGTGTTGGACTGAAGGCCGACAAGCTCCGGGGGGTGGCCTCAGCCGAAGAGGCCAAGACGGCGACGCGGATTTAATCATGCACGGACCCTTTTGAACGCTAGCTGATAGGGTCCGAACCTTCGTCTTGCAACCAGGATCGGACGCTAGCAGGAATTAGGGTGCCGTGTGTCAAAGGCTTGATCCGTGTTTGAATATATTTAAGGAAAGAGGCCCGGCCATACGACGAATGTCAAAGGATGGCGCGGAATTTATCGCCACGCTGTTGATGGGCTGTGTTGTCGCCGATGGCTGGTTCGCGTATCACCTAATTCGCACTGCAGCTGACCCTCCAACCACTTCCGGGACTCCCGCCTATAACACAAACTAAACCCACCCAACAACTTGGCGTTGCCGGTAACCATCTGGTCAATTGGCAGTACAACAGCAGTGCCAATTCGATTGGGATGCTGGTGGAAAACGCCACCGTTCAATCCACTGGGAAAGCAGCGATCAAATACCTGGTCAGTGGAAGTTTCAATCCGCTGCGCATGTGGCAACGGTGGTTACTTGGACCCTAAAAGCTCTACCCGGCAATGACAGCGACTTTCGTTGTGATTTTGCTAAGCCATACGCATCTCGATTGACCCGAATTATCTCGGATGCGCCGGGTTCATTAACTCTCGTGTTTGCCGATCCAGAAAGCTCTCAGGTTGCAGCACCATGGGTGTCGCTACACTTTTCCTATTAGCGGCCACTTTTTAGGAGCAAGTGACACCAAACTATTTGGAAAGCAGGAGTTTTCGTGACAATTCGGCATCGTGTCTTCATTAACTCTTCTCTGCAACTCAGTACCGTTCGCGCCTACCATGTATCGGGATTTCATCGAAATTTTTGAGCACAGTCGGCAAGCTACCATCCACGTTCGAGTGTTGACCAATTTGACCTTGACACCACCATTACCCGTCGAACGATTTGTGCCCTCCCGGCATTACGGGACCTTTCGCAATCGATGCAAATCCCCTTTCCTCCCAGCGCACTCAGACGTCAAGGCTCCGCATGAGCCCAATGGGACGAATTAGTCCGGGCAAAAACGCCAAGAGCAACAAGTCTCGCTGCCCACGTTGGCTCTTTGTAGCCTCATCGAGGACCAACAAAGCAAAGTGAGCCTTGAAGAGAGGTACATAAACGGGTAAAAACCTAATTCTCCAGCATGAAACCCTCGCGGTTGCGCTCTGCGAAAATTTATTTAGTGAGCTTGACCCAGGTTTGTAGAAAGATCGCGAGAGTCGCAAGTCGAACCTTTTGAGAACGACAAGGTCGACCCTCGGCCTTTCGCGTCCGGCCGTTTCAATCGTGGAGTTGCGCTGGTGGTGAAACCTATCAGCCCAGGGTGGCGTTGTGTTATATGGATACGATATCAAGAGGAGGAATATTAAAATGCGATCAACATCTTGGTGGCGTAAAGGATTTTTGGGGATCGGAGTCCTAGGATTGGCCATGCTAATTCCCGGTGCACGGTATGCGCCAACGACTACCCCAACCACAACGGGACGGTTTATTAGCGTGACGGGTAGTGCATTGGTCACACTGCCTTTAGCGACTACGGCGTCACAAATTAACCTTACATTAAACGCCAACACCCCTACGACTGCAGCCAAAGCCGTAACCAAGTTGGCCCTAGAGACGGCCGCGGTCCGTGTAGCGGTCGAGAAATTGGGGGTGCCCGCGACCCAAATTAGCGTGACCAACCAAAGTCTAAATCTTAACGGCGGGAAAGGGTCCAAAGCCAGCGAAAGCGTCGGCGCTTCGGAGACAATTTTGATCAATACCCCACTGAGCCAGACCGACGCGGTATTCAGTGCGATTGAATCGGCGCTGGCACCGTATGGGGGCCTCGGCACTTATTATATGTTTGCCAATCCTGGTCCAGCCACCTCCGTCCTGAATTCCCCCGCGAGCGGTCTCGACCAGGCCATAGCCGCCGCGACCAAGGAGGCGGCCACCGTCGCAAAGGTGATGGGCGTCACCCTAGGCCCAATCCAGTCGGTGACTGAGGAACCCTTTAACGGCAACGGACAACAAGGCGCTAACCAAGTGGGAACGACCGTACAAGTTGTGTTTGCGACCAAAGGCTAGTACTACGAGGCGTTAATACCTAAGCACTTTGCCCGCGGTCATCCTCCAAGCAACTTTCCGCGACACGTCCATTGAAACCGGTGCGCCAGGCGCCCGTTATCGCAGGCGATCGCCTTTTGAATGCGCTGTTCCCGGGGCGGCCACCGAAGGAGGCCTGGCGCACCCGTTTACCACACGCTATACCAAGATGCTAACCCAACACGAGAATGTCCTTGCCAGCGTCCAAGGATTTGGACTGAACCACGAACAATGCTTGGGGGTCACGAGAAAGCGGAGTCACTACGAGGGATCTGGCAGAAACGCCTTCCCGGTCTTCTAGTGCTGTAAAATTCTCGACTGGCCTTTGACGCCCAGGGCCTCATCGAGAAGGTTTTAGTGATCCCGATCTGTCACTAAGCGCCCCAAGTTTTCTGAGACAGGTACATTCCTCAGATCGAGAACGAAGACGTGACAATCCATGGAGTGCAGGGCAATGACCGGGCTAACATGTTGGTGGCGTTGTCAATAGGAGACCTGAAGTTTTTCTTGAGATTGGCCGCTTTCATCGAGTGATTGGCGCGGCTCTCTTCAGATGTATAGCACCGGTATACAGGATATACCGGTGCTGCCTTCGGCTTTAGCGGATGTCCGCGCTACGTCTGTCGCTCATCCGTTGTGTCTCTGATGACACTAAAGTCAGTCGAAGTAATGACAACACCAATGAGCGCCAACCCATAGCCTCGAACCGGTGGCCACCACGGCCTCTCCACCAAAGACGCAGCCAGTTCCCCGCCATTTCCATCCTGTAATCATTTTTCAAGACAGAGAGTGTGAGAATTTACCCCAACATCTTGGCCCCACAAAGCGAGACATGACACCATCCGCCTCGCCGTGGAGGGCCTCCTTCGGACCGAGGATCAAGGCGAGTTCCTTGGCCGTCTCTTAGTCAGACTGCGCTGGCCACCTTGAACGACCGTTCCGATCGTGATCTTATCCAGCGTCCAGCCGCCGGCGCTGCAGATCTTGGCCCCCACGCGGTAGGAGGCGAGCACCCTGATCCATCCCTGCTTCCAGTACACTGGCTTCGGAATTCGATTCTGGCGCTCCATCCCCAAAATCGCGCGGGTACGGTAGCCCTAGTACCCGCAGACGGAGCATTGCACCTGCCATGGATGCAAGACAACTGACTTCAAGGCGGTCAGAATCTGAACCGGAAGGCCGTGCTGACTTTCCAAATGAAGGCTTGATCATTCCCCGAGCGGTCGCAAGCAACGGGTTTGTGCAGCCACGTCATGACCTGCTCCGCGTATCCGAGGAGAGCGTTTGACGGGAATTCCGAGAGATTTCGGGCATTTAGTGCGCAAAAGCAACGAGTCCAGTCATCCATTGGCAATCCTGGAGGGATATTCGAAATTGACATTCGTCCTCCCCCGTGATCTCTATCAACAGTTAGGCCACTTCCGCCGGCCTTCCTTTGGGGTGATGCCCTCATCCTTATTCTAATGCCAGGCCGTATTTCATCATCCTCTGTGGTCCAAGGTTCTTAATATCTACGCGACCAATCATTTGTCGAACGCAACCTACGTACGTAACCTTGCCCCACCCACCAACACCAGGGTGAGCGAGTACCAAGCTGACCTATGAGCGGGCGGTATCGTCCGCTCCACTCGCTTGTCTGTACGAAGGTCTAGACCGCAATTAGACCCAAGGTTTCTTAAGCCCAAGTGCTTAAGTCTCGTCCAAAAAATCGCTGGCTGAGGGTTGGCATCTGGTCTGAGGAACCTTATGCGGTCACAGCAATCGTTATGTCGCTGTGGAGTCGTATAGGAGCCATTGCCGAGCCTGAAAAAGTACTTCGATAATACCCAATTACCAGGACTTAGCTCAAAGCCCGAGACACCCTAAGCGCCTTCTTGTAAAAAATTAGATCGTCATGCAGGAGTTTCTACCTCTTTCGACAAATAAGAACAAGCATCACTCTCTCAGATTCCCTTGCCACCCCTGTAAGGAGGACGTTTGTGCACTTCCCTATCCTGGTTCGACGTCGAAGTCATGCGATATCTGCGATGGTTATGGCATTAAGTCTCTTACCGTTGATGAGCATGCCGCCTCAAGCCGTAGCTTTGGCAGCACCGTTGCCGGCGCCCATACAAACCGTCTCGCTCCACGTCGTCGGGACGACTTTGACAGCCCACGCAGTCCATCGAGCCGGCATCAAAATCGACTACCAATTTCGCCTCCAACCTCCTGGCGGCCAGTGGACCGTGCTCCGGCGCTACACTCCCTCGGCCACCTTTCAGTGGACCCCACCCGTAGATGCCACCGGCACCTATCATGTCCAAGTGGCCGCGCTCACTTTGTATCAAGTACGCCATAATGCCTGGACCAAGGCTGTGCTCTCTTCCGCCCGGCCCTGGGTGCCGCCGGCCCCTAAAATCTCTAGCGTCACCCTTGCCCTATCCGGTACGACCTTTACGGCCCATGCAGTGCACCAAGCCGGGGTCCCTGTCGACTACCAATTTCGCCTCCAACCTCCTGGCGGCCAGTGGACCGTGCTCCAACGCTACACTCCCTCGGCCACCTTTCAGTGGACCCCACCCGTAGATGCCACCGGCACCTATCATGTCCAAGTGGCCGCGCTCACCGCCTACCAAGTCTTTCATAATGCGTGGAACCAGGCTGTCCTGTCTCAGCCAGCAACCTATACCCCGCCTCCTCCGCCGACGGCTGGCAGCTTGCTTTCTCTGGCGTATGGAGACTTTCTGCCCGGAGCCGATGGCAGCTATTCGACCATCACAGCCGATAGGTCCTCGCTGTCGGCGATTGTGCCCACCTGGTTCTATGATACTGAAAGCCCCAACAGCCAAAGTTGGAGCATCAATTCTCCGCCCGCCCAATTCACCGCCACGGTGACCACCGCCCACAGTGAAGGTGTCCAAGTGTGGCCCCAAATTGGGTCGATTTCCGTGGCCCCATTTCAGACCGCGGCCGCGATTGAGACCACCGTCAGCCAAATCGTTACAATGGCCACCGCCGACAATTTTGACGGAATTACGATTGACTTTGAGCCCACGATCGACGATGGATTGACACTGGCACAAGTTCAACAACAGTATACGAACTTCATGATGGCCTTGGGCCCGGCGCTCCATGCGGCAGGCAAGATCTTGATGGCCAACGTATACCCCTATGCCTATCCCCAAAGTCCGTACAATTTTGCCGCCATCGCTCCTTACGTGAACTACCTGAACATCATGTCGTACGGCGAGTTCGATAGTGCCACCGAGGCAGGCCCGACCCAAGCTCTGCCTTGGGATGAGAGCATCTACACGGCGGCGTTAGCCGACGGGGTCGCTCCTTCTCAGATCATCATGGGCCTCGGTGCGTATGGAGACTACTGGTCCTTTAACAACAGCGGACTCGACCAAGGCGCCCCGTTAGGCAGCGATACCTATGTGACCGATGCCCAAGTCAGCCAATTGTTGGAGTCCAATCCTCAGATCACGCCGATCTGGGATCCGGCAACAGATTCTACCTTATTCATGACCGACTATTATCTGAATGCCGACGGCGTATGGACGCTGAACCCATCTGGGCAGGCAGTTGCTCCGGAGGCCCCTCTCTCCATTGCCGACGAAGCGACTCCGTCTCCTCAAGTTCAAAACCTACAAGGTCTGCTCAATTACATCTTGGTTCGTTACGCCGTGGACAATAACCAGGCCGTGCCCAATTTCCTCAGTTTAGCTCAAGATGGACAATATGGTCCGATCACCACCGAAGCCGTCGCTCAGTTCCAACAAGACTTCAACGTTTCCGATGCCACGCCTGGGGTCTATGGCCCTTCGACCCAAGCTGCGCTAAGTCAGGTTATCACGCAATGGGATTTAGGCGAATATCAGTATTGGGTAGGCAATACTAAGGCTCTGGCCAACCGCGTGCAATCCATTGCCTTGGCCGATCATTTGGCGGGTGTAGCCATATGGCGTGAGCCGTTTGAAAGCTCCGACTTTTGGCGCACACTTGAGAGGGTCGCATCCATCACTCATCTCGCGACCTAGAGGTGGCGAGATCGCTTTGGACGCGCGATCGATTGTGGAAGATTAGGATGCGAGATTTTCTCACATCCTAATCTTATAGAGCCCACCACGACTAAGCCTCAAAAAGGCGTAGGTCAGCGGATAGAACCCAACCGGGGGCAGCCCTAGGCGAACGTTTCTTCGTCTCCATCGGATTTCCGCATCCCTCATTTCCGCTCCCAAACATCCAGAATCGCATCCTCATCGACACTACTTCACCTTGGGCGCTTTCACCGAGCCGCTTGGCGAATGCACCATTCGTGGAGGGGAACGGGCTGCCGCTTTGGCCCAAACCGATGCCTCCTTCAATCCCTGGAGTTGTCCCAAAGAAGGTCGCCCCCGGAAAGGCCCAGAGCCCTTGTTGCCACATCGAGCACTCAAGCTTTCCCGGTACATAACACGGTGGCAGGTGGAGTAGCGCTTCCACCTTCTCAGCCAACGTCTGACAAGCGGTAGCTTCGACTCAGATGGTCTTTACTGTCTTAGGAAACCTTCGTAATATTTTTAACCACACGCCCCCTCATCCTCGCATCCAGGGCTGCATCGTACTCGTCACCACGTCCCCCTGGGCAATGGCTTGCTGCAGCAAAAGCGCCAAATACTGATCATGGCAGGCCTGCCTGAGATCATAGAATGCGGGGCCACCTGCGGCGTACTCTGCCATTTTCGCTAGTACGGTAGCCACCGCAATTTCTTCATCATTCATTCGCACGTGAGGAAATGGGGTTTGGTAGACCCAGGTATCGCCTAAGGTAATTCCACTCAAAAAATAGCCTTCGACGTTTTCGTTCCGCCCTCGTTCGACCCGCATCAACGGAAGTTCAACCGGATGTTGATGATCCGTGAGATATCGCACGGTGTCATCTTGAATTTCTCCGCGCGTTCCCCGAATGCTAATACGCGTCTTTCGGATCCATGATCGGTGTTGATTCTGGGTAAAGTCAAAGACCCCAAGCTTCTCCCCGAAATTCAACCAAGCCAACTCGCGGGCCGCTGAGACTAAGCGCTCCGACACTGGCAGACCCTGACGATCGGGTCCCTGAATCAAAGAGGTAGCAAATCGCATAGCTCGAATCTGCACTGGCGCAAACCCCACCCCCAAGAACGTCCGAACCAAATTGATACCATGATAGCCGTGCGAGATAGACACATCGGTTTCAGTCACTGCCCCTATCCGACCCGCTTCAATGACATTGAAGCGAGCGCTCATCATGGGACGGTAGCGATATTGTTCCGCTACTTGAATTCTGGCATGTTCCTCAATCAAAGGCTGAAGCGCCAAGAGTCCATCTAAGTCGGGTGCTGGCGGCGTTTCCGCCAGCGTGGGAATATTCAGTGCGGCCAACCCACGTAAATACCCGGAAGCAGCGTGGGAAGGTACCGACAGCACCATAAAATCCGGATGCTCCTGCTCCAATAAGTCAGGGAGCTCACGATGAGTCACCACCCCAAAGTGTTTCGTCAGCTCTTGCGCCTGCTGCGGATTTCGAACGACCATGCCGACCAAGCGAAATCGGTCGGGTAAGGCCCTGGCGATTTCGATAAAGATTCGACTGCGAAATCCTCCACCCACGATGCCAAACAGCGACGGTTTCATCCAGGTTCCTTTCTCTTCGGGCTAAATGTCGACGGCATGATCCGGGTCGCTTCATGGGGCATTCACTCGATGGCTTCTGCACCATATCCCGGCGGTCAAGATCTACGACTTACGAGTCAAAAGCCTTATCACGAACCGTCTATCTGCGAATCTCCTTTTTCGCCCGGACGTATTCCACATGCGCCCGACGATCGGATCGCTTGGTCAGATTCATCTGCTCGATACGCGTAACTGCTGCGTTCACTTCTGATGGTGACAACAGCACGGTCTGAGCGGCTAAGATGGTCTTGGCCAGATCCGAGACATAAATGACTGGGGTCTTGGTCCTTACTTTCAAGGTCGCAGATTTCCCAAAGACCACAATCGAATGAAAGCGGTCCCGTTCAAGGCCAAGCAATTCGGCCAGCGCCTTAATGTGTCCCTGATTTTGGCCGATCGGGCTAAATATTCTAAATTTTTTTCGAGGAAAAGCCTGGGTCCATTGTCGCTCCCCTTCGCGGCCGAAGATCACCCCACCTAAATTTTTGGTTTCCATGACAAAGATCCCATAAACACTAACCACAATATGGTCGATTTGGGCAGTCTCGCCAGGCTTCGACGCCACTAGAACATCGTTCAGCGTCGTATACCGGTCGTGATCGAGACCTTCCAGTTGGCGTCTTACCGCGGATTCGCCCATGTTCCCGGAAATCTTCGGTGAATACTTCTTCAGCAACACGGTGAATACCAAAATCAGCAATGTCGCCGCAATTTCAAAATCAATAATCGACTTCAACGTGTAGCCTCCCGCCTTGGTGCCCTTCACAAATAGTCTAAGTTAGAAAAGACGGGAATCCAAAGCACTAACGCCTTTATCTACGCATCACTAGTTGCTCTGCTGCGTCAGCCTCGAGTTGTCCGCTACCTGCCCTACACTTCGGCAGATCAGCGTCTGCCATCCATCTCCTCTAAAATCCCGTTCCAGAGCCGTATCCTAGCCTTTAAGGCCCGTCGAGCGGCGCCCAAGGCTTGGTCCCAACGCTGACCATCTTCTTCGCACAACGATCGCAGCAGTCGTTCGGCAAGCGGTCCGTGCTGGTCCCCATCGAGTTCAATATGACGGCGGAGATAGTAAACAAATCGTGTAGTCCGGGTTACGTCCGCGGAGTCTTCCACCATTTGGCGAAACATATCAGGAATCACGTCTTCGCGGCCATAGAAAAATGCAGCCGCGACTTCGTGGGTCGATCCGTTTTGAGCCACGTCCAGGGTTTGCAAAACGAATTGCGCCGTATCGCTGGTGAGTTCGATGGTGGCCAAGGCTTGTTCTGCGGGCATCGGCTGCGCCAAAAGCGCCAAGAACCGCTGCATCGGTCGATCGTCCGCATCCATCTCGTGCATGGCAGCAAGATAGAGCGCGAAGTGGCTGGCATAGCCGCCGTGACCGTCTTCGTCGGACTCTTCGTCCAACACAATCTCATTGATGAATCGCGTAAACTCAGGCCGAGGTTTGGGCACCCATGGCATTTGAACGGAGGTGAGGTCTTGCTGCAAACGTTTCAATAGCGTCATAAAGTCCCAGACGGCGAACACATGATGCTTCATATAGATCTTCAGGTCATTGGCCGTAACCAGCCGTTGATAGATAGAGTGATTTACCAGTTCCATTCGCAACTGAGCCACTTCACGAGCCAGCATGGTATCTCCTGGCGTCTGATTAAAGACATCCATAAATCCACCGTCCTTTTGATATCCATGCTATCACAATCCGCTCGGTTCACCGCTGATAGCCATTCAGGCGAACCGAACAAGCCAACCGGTAAGATTCCGGTGATCTTGGCTTTAATCAAAATGGAGGCCAAGATCGTGAAGGTTCTTCACCTAGCCCGGGAGGGATCGCTCGGTCTAGGTCCAGCCATGCGCCTTGCCGACCTTGCCGCCATTGAACGCTATTTGGGGCCAAGAGACCGGCGAACGATCACCCGTGGGCTTTAAGGCGATGACTAGTCAAGAATCGCATCTCAGTTCGATCCTCGCGATTAAATTTCCACAGCGAGCCAAACTTCGAGTAGAATTTTTCATGAAGGCTTTTTAAGAGGGAGCGTTAACAAGGTGGCGAACCACATCTCTCGGTTACGGCCGCGAGACCGAGCCCTTTCGCTGATGACCCCCTTCATGGTGACGGCCGTTGGAGTCAAAATCTCTGGTTGAGGAGCCCTATAATGAACGTTCGAACCCTAGTCTTTTACGATCCGAGTCTACCCTATCCCGGTCTTCGACCTAACGATTCTGACTTGACCCGGTGGAACGACGAATGCCACGTGGTGGCATCCGACCAGCTGGCCGAGATTCTAGAGACTGGCCACGACCGCTTCGATACCCTGGTCTGGCTTCACGGGGGTTACTTCCCCGCGTTGGTCTGGCCCCATATTCTACGCTTTTTGCGTCAAGGCAAGGGTTTGGTGGTCCTCGGCGGCACGCCGTTTCGTCGACCCTGCCGGCGGACGCTGACCGACTGGGAGATTGCCCCCGACACTCCTGCCTATCTGCAAGCACTCAACATCCATGAAGTCCTGCCCATTGCTGAAGACCCCCAAATCATTCGCTGGTTGGCCAACCCCGAGGTTCCGGTGCTAAACGGACTCGAGACGACGTTGGCCACCCGGGGGGGCGACCACTTTGTTCTCCATGGCAGCCCAGGACCTGATCATCCCCATGAATCCGGATCCTCCGGTCCCATCGACCTAGAAATCATTCCCCTAGTGAGTGGACTCGATGACCAAGACCGGTCCCGCGTGGCCTCGGTCGTTCTCCTGGAACACAAGCGCGGAACGTTCGCTGGCGGACGATGGGTCTTTGCCCATCGTTTAACGGATCGCGCCTTTTGGCACGATCACGGTGCCGATAGTCTGGACCTTATGGCTGAGTTCACAACTCACGGAGTCGCCGACCTATTTGTCGCCCCCCAGTACGCCTCCTATTATCTTCACGAATCGCCTACGCTGACCCTCTCTGCTCAGAATGTTCGTCCTGGCGCCACCGCCCAACTCTGGTCCGTCTCTCTCAGCATCGTCGCAGCTGACCTATCCGATCAAGTTCGGTGGACGACTGAGGTGTCGGTGTTGGCGGCCGACATCACGAATACGCTGACCATTCCAGTAGACCTTGCGTTAAAACCGGGCCTTTACCATCTCCAGGCCCAATTCCGCCGAGCTTCGGATACGAGTTCGGCCGCGGAAGTCCGCATTCTTCATCAGGGATTTTGGGGGTTCGATCCAAATCTCTTGCAATCTCAAGCCCGGCTAGCGGCTGGTCGGGATTATTTTCGCAAGGATCAGGCGCCTTTTCCCATCGTCGGTACCACCTACATGGCCGCCGATGTGGCGCGCAAGTTTTTGTTTCAACCCAATCCCTATGTCTTCGATCGCGATATGCGTGCCATCGCCGATCATGGGTTGAACTTCATCCGTACCGGGCTTTGGACGGCTTGGCGCCAAGCCATGTTCATCGATGGTCGACCTTCGGAACCCGTATTGCGCGCTCTCGATGCCTTTTTGCTGTCAGCCAATCGCCACCAACTGGAAGTCACCTTCACCTTTTTCTCCTTTACCCCTGAACTCTGGGAGGGGGAAAACCCTTATCTCGATCCGCGCAGTATCAACGCCCAAAAGCGCTTAATCGCCGCCATTGTAGAGCGCCATCGAAATACCACCAATGTGGAGTGGGACCTGATCAATGAACCGTCGCTGTTCGATCCCCAAAGAATCTTCCAGGGGCCTCGCTCCCATCACGACCCCTTCGAGGTTGCGGCCTATCAATCCTGGCTTCAACGCCGTCACGGCACCATCGAAACCTTGCAAGCGAGATGGGCAATCGCTTCCACGTCGCTTGCGACTTTCGACCAAGCCATGCCTCCTGAGCCCCAGGCGATTCCCTTTGATATTCAAGACGTCACCGCGAATAAGCGTGGGTTGGATTGGCTGGATTACGCCTTATTCAGCATGGACATGTTCAATCAATGGGCCGCCGACTTAGTCTCAACCATCCGTCAGATCTCTCCGCAATCCCTAGTGACCGCGGGTCAAGACGAAGCCTTAAATGGACAACGCCCCTCTCCTCTCTTTTATCAAGCGTCCGTGGATTACACCACCGTGCATAGCTGGTGGTTGATGGACCAATTGGTTTGGGACGGCGTCTTTGCCAAAACCTCTACTCGTCCCAACTTGGTCCAAGAGACCGGAATCATGTATCTAGAACAGGCCGACGGCCGAGCCAAACGCACGGAGAGCGAACTGAAAGACCTCTTGGAGCGGAAATTTGCCTACGCCTTTGGCACTCGTTCAGCCGGGGCGGTGCAGTGGATCTGGAATACCAACATCTATATGGATAACCTCAACGAATCCAACATCGGAGCACTGAGGGCCGATGGCACAGAAAAACCTGAGGCGGCAGTGTTAGAAGATTTTGCCCGTTTCATTGGCAGCATCCGCGACTGGTTTCAAGACTTGCCCTTAGAGTCAGTAGCCGTCATCTATCCGTATAGCAATGATCTCGGCCACCGAAAAATAGCGGTTGAGGCCACCTCTCGTCTCACCCGGGTCATGGCCTATCACCTTAAGGTTCCCTTTCGCGCCGTCGGAGAATACCAACTCGACACCCTCTTTCAGGATCCTCCCCGCCTCATCATGGTGCCAAGTCCACATAACTTTTCTAGGCAGGCGCGTCAGCAACTGTTCGAACTAGCCAAAAACCACCCAGTGACCATTTTTTGGACCGGTCCGATCAACTTAGATGAGTATTGGTCAGAATACGACAGCGGAGTGGGGGTGGCTGAGACTCCTTCCAGCCTCTATGCTAACGAAATGTTAGTGCTCGATCGTCAGCCCCTCTTTTTCCCTTTCGACTATCGTCAGAGCGTTGTCGGGCTCCACGGTCGACGTCTGTATCCCGGTCAGCCCGCCGAAATCCATGCCACGCCGTTGGGCCAAGGCGATTTGCTTTGGTGTCCGCTGCCGATTGAACTGTCAGCGAACCTCGAGGGGATCGCCCAAGTGTATCGGTTTGCGCTCGAATCCACCCAAATCTCCGAAGGCACCCACTGGCGAATCGAACCAGAACCTTCGGCGGTCTTTGCCCGACGCCTAGAATTCCCAGGCAAGGGCTCGCTCTACGTCATTGTTTCCGAGGCAGCATATCCTTCCACCGTAACCATCAGTGAACCTCCCGGTCACATTCGCTATCGTCTGGTGGTGCCTCCGACTCGTGCGGTGCTCTTTGCGGTGGATGTCCACGGCCAGCTTGTTGCCGTCTACGGCCCGAAAGATCAGAGGGTCGAAACGCTCTCCTGACCTTTAGGCTCGCTCTGACCATTTAGGCTAGCGGCCCGCTCTCACCGACGACATCGACGGTGCCGAGCGGGTTCCGCCCGCCGGGGTGACTCGCGTCCATTCACCCATGGTTAGATGGCCCAAGGCTTCTCGCACCTCGCGGACGGGCCGGTGCGCCATCACTTTGACCACCATCACCGCACAATCATCACGACCGGAACGCGCATCATCCAACATATAGCTCAAAATAGTCTCCGCCATCCACTGGGCATCGGTCACTGGCAGCCGGGACAACACCTCGACCAGGCGCTGATCTCCATGCGCTCCCGTCTCCTCCAACACTCCATCGGTGACCATGACGATGACATCGTTAGCCTCCAAAGTATGAAAGATAGGGTCGACCCCGATGTGGTCAACGATGCCAACGGGAAGGCTTTGGCTGCGGATAATTTCGACTTGACCCCGTCGTCTAAGAAAGCTGGGGGAAGCAGCCACCTTAATCATTTCAGCCCCGCGATTTTGTCGATCGATCAGCAGCAGGTCCAATGTGGCAAACTGATCTTCGGCGGAGCGCAACAGTAACGTCGTATTGACCGCGTGCACAGCCATTTTCGGACTAAACCCAGCTAATAAAAGTTGACTGACGAGAGCCATGGCCGTTCCGCTCTCCCAGGCAGCTCGAGGTCCCACTCCCATCCCATCGGACAGGCCTAACAGCACCTTGTGATGGGACAACTCGCGGACCAAGGCGGTGTCCCCGGAAACGGTGCCACCCGCTCGCGGGCGTTTGGCCAATCCCACCCCATAATCGAAAGCGATACGATCTTTGCGGTATTGGAAGGGACTTCCTCGCCAGTCCACAGCCATTTTGCCGACGATATCGGCGACTCCCTTAAGTTGCACTTCCGCTAAGGCCCGGCTCTCCCGGACCCGTTGCCGATATCCGGCCCGTTCCCGTTCTTTATCCTTGGCTCGATTCGTTTCCACGGCGAGTTCGGCTCGCCTGATGCACCGTCGGGCGAGATCGCCAGAGACATCGTCCGCATCCACCACCCGGTGTTCGGCTACGGTCATCAGATCCAACAATCCCCGATATGAGCGATAGAAGTTGTCTTCCCAACAGGTGCGATAGAGGGAGCACCGTCGACATAAGGTCTCCACCACCATTTCGCTGATCTCGCTCTCCTGGCTCTCTTCCGGGTCTTCGATATGAAACGCGTTCGCCATTTCCGACATCACTTGCGCAATACGGCCCATTTGTTCTGGTAGCGAGGTTTCATCGTATCCAGCAACTAGATTCGTTACCAAGTGCGTGAGTTGACTCACCCATCCTGGCGGTATGCCTTGCCACAACAAGGCTGCCACCACGACGGAAAGTCCCATGGTCTCGGCCGCGTGAAAGGGCACCACCAAAATCGCGTAACCGACGACCCCGATTGTCAACCCTAGCCCCGAAAGGCGCCAATGCCGCTGTCCCATCCAACCACCAACAAAGCCGCCGGCGACTAAAAGGCCCACACTGGCCCCGGAGGCATCTTGGCGGAGCACCAGCGTCAACCCTAGCGCAGCTCCGGCCAAGGCGCCGTTAGCGGCGCCAGCAGCCACCCCGGCCAAGAGTACCATCAAGCTTCCTACCAAGAGACTAAGACTCAAAAGCCCGGTATGGAAGCCAGCCAAGCCAGCTATCACCGCCGCCATCGTAGTGACCAAGAGGACAAACGTGCGTCGGTCGCTCGTCCCTCGTTCCACCTGATCCCATTCCTTAAGAAATCCTGCATATAAGACGACGGAACCGACGCCCGATAGGACGGCCCAGACCAGCGCTGCCCAGGACAGCGCCGGTGCACTCAGCCAAAACGGAACCCCGCCTCCCAGTCCTATCAACGGCCAGAAAAACCATCGCCAACGCGTGCGAAGATGCGGCAAGGGAATGCAAACCGCCATCACCAAAATGACCACCGCGCTCGCCCAACCGGTACTGAGCACGGTTCCCGCGAGGGCTCCAATGACTCCATAAAGGAACTGAGGCCGTCGGTACTGCCATGCCCCGACGATGAACAGCCACGCAAACGGCGCGGCATGGTCATAGATGATGGCTTGTCCAAAAATAAACCCGGTCAGCAGGACGAGAACCGGCAGGGCCCACTTAAAAATTTCTGGACTATCCGGATCCGGTCGATCCTCCTCGTTCTTCGTGTTTGCCGAATCCAACCACAGGGTATTGTCAAACATGGTCTTCCCTCCAATGTGGTACAGGCTACCCTATGCATCCCACAATGTATGGAAAACCTTAGACCGAGATGAGAAGTATTTACCGACAGTGATCGCGGAAAACTCCTGTAAAGTGCATGGATACTCAGTCCGACATTCGCGCCTCCCGGTTCTAAAGCCGTCCCCGCCCAGGCATCGAGGCATCTCAACCCGTTTACTAGGTGGGTCATCGAAGTGTCGAACGAGTTATCATTTTCCCAATAAAAGGCGAACGATCCTAAAGTCTCTTGCTCCATGCAACGCGCTTAGGGCTCACGCAAAAACAATTGACGCATTATTCCCGCGACCGAAGAAGTGCATGTGGGTAAGATCAAGGCGTTCTTATTCGAAACCGTCCTTTTAATCGAGACTTTTCCTAACAAATAAACTGGTGCTTTACCCCAATGAATGGCTGGTGGCAAGAAAATGCCCACAGCGGGTTATGGGCTCGCACCACGGACTCGCCCGCGCTTTCGGTTATCGCGTTGGGACAAGATGGACCACCAAGCTAGCAGCCCGGGCTCTGGCCGTATAACCGAAAGCGTGCAAGATCCCCCGACACAGGGAAATCGTGCCATAGCGGGAACCAACGCGGTAACCATCGTTTGCAGAAAGTCACGAGCTAAAAAGACTTCTAGGTCATCAATCCCTTGCACCGCCAGGCTCACTTGCGCCCCACGGTTCTCGTCCCGGGTGCCGCCTATCCCTCGGGTCAATAAATACTGGAGAAAACAGGCCCGAAGCACACTTTGTGTGGCCGTGGCGTGATTGAATCCGTTTCCACAGTCGGAGATCCCTGACATCCTCCTGGTGCTATCGAGTCCATCATAAAGCTCGCCATCATCCCTAGGCAAACGAGCCCGATTGGTTCCAAAACAGAGCGACCATCATGGCCAAAGGCAGCGCCTACTCCAGGCGAACTAGAACGAAAGGGCCGTTCGCGGCTCCCCTTAGGATCCTTCAATCCGTAGTTTTTGGCGCCTTGGTGCGCGACCCTATACTAGGGGGTTACGGCTTCAATCGACCGGCACCGTGACAGGATTAATTTGGTTGCACTTAGGCATGATAAACTCGAACACCTTAGCTCCGAAGGAGGCCATGGAATCATGACCACAGAAGGTTTAGCACGTCTCCAATTTGGCACCATGACCATCTACCATTTTCTGTTTGTGCCCATTACCATTGGAACCGCCTTTTTACTCGCTATTCTAGAAACCCGCTACTGGAAGACACGCAAACCTGAAGACCGCAGACTTATCGACTTCTTCGGCCGATTATTCTTGATTAATTTTGCTGTCGGAGTGGTCACCGGCATCTTACAAGAATTTCAATTTGGGATGAACTGGTCGAATTATTCGCGTTTTGTCGGCGACGTATTTGGAGCGCCCCTAGCGGTGGAAGCCCTGGCCGCATTTTTCTTGGAATCCGCTTTTATCGGCATCTGGATTTTCGGATGGGATCGTTTGTCGCCGCGAATACACGCTTGGTCAATGTGGTTGGTGGCGATCGGGACCAGCCTGTCGGCCTTTTGGATTTTAACCGCGAATTCCTTTATGTAAGAGCCTGTCGGTGACAACCTTGTGAACGGTCATGCCGAAATGACCAACTTCTTTGCGGTGTTGGGGAATCCCCAGCTTTGGGTCAAGTTTCCCCATGTGGAAGTGGCAGCACTCACCACTGGGGCTTTCTTTGTGGCCAGTATCAGCGCCTACTTTTTGCTCGTTAAACTAGAGTACCGCAGCTGGTTTACGCCACCGTTTCAAATTTCTCTGCTCGTCGCTGCGATTGGCAGTGTGCTCGTCATCGTGATTGGGCACGAACAAGCGCAACACTTAATCACCGCGCAACCGATGAAGATGGCCGCAGCAGAAGCGCTGTGGCACACAAGCGCGCTTCACGCATCCTGGAGCATTATCTCGTTGTTTAATCCGTTAACCCACCACACCTGGTTTTCCATTCCAATTCCCTACATGCTCTCCATTTTGGCCTATAACAGTCTATCTGGCCGCGTGATGGGAATAACCGAACTGCAGCACTTGTACATCCATCGGTATGGCCCTGGATACTATGTCCCCCCCGTACTGGTGACCTACTGGAGCTTTCGGCTGATGATCCTTCTCGGCTTCTTGATGGCGGTCCTCGCCATATGGGGCATTTTTCTTATGCGGAAAGGACGCCTTTTCCAACGCCCGCGCTATCTCAAACTGTTGATGGGAGGCCTGGCACTCCCGCTAGTAGGCAACATCATGGGATGGGTCATGACCGAAGTGGGTCACCAACCTTGGATCGTGTTTGGGCTTCAGAAGACGATTGATGGAGTCTTCCCGACAGTGTCTATGTATGCAGTCATCATCACTTTAGTCGGCTTTGGCATCTTATATCTCATCATGGGTGTTATTGAGGTACGCCTGAGGTTTAAGTTTATTCGTCATGGGCCTGAGGCGGAGGAAGCTCACTTAAGTGCAGACCGCGACGGCATACCGCCGACCACATTTTGAGGGGGGAAATCGAATGACTTTACCAGAGATCTGGTTTGTTCTTATCGCCGTTCTCTTTGTCGGCTATTTTTTCTTGGAGGGCTTTGACTATGGCGTGGGGATGCTGCTCCCGTGGATAGGCCAAACGGGCCAAGAACGGCGCGAGGTCATTGCCACGATTGGCCCGGTATGGGACGCCAACGAAGTCTGTCTGATTACCGCCGGAGGTACCCTCTTCGCCGCATTTCCTAATTAGTACGCGACGCTCTTTAGTGGCTTTTATCTCGGTCTCTTTCTGCTCTTGGTGGCTCTCATTATCCGCGGCGTTGCCTTGGAGTCTCGCAGTAAGGACGCCAATCCCTAGTGGCGCAAGCGCTGGGATTGGATGATTGTCCTGGGCAGCGCCATCCCACCCATCGTCTGGGGGCTGGCCATGGGGAATCTTTTGCACGGTATTCCGATCAATCGACAAATGAACTACGTGGGTAACTTCCTGACCCTGTTAAATCCGTATGCACTGGTCGGCGCCGTGGCTACGCTTCTTCTGTTCTTACGCCATGGAGCGCTCTACCTGGAGTTAAAAGTCCCCGATGAATTATCTGAGGGCGCCCATAAGATAGCCTATCGCGTAGGAATGTGGGCCACCGTCTTCTACTTTGCTTTCGTGGTGATGAGATACTTCGAGGCCAACTTTGCCCATCGCCTGGGTATCGACCCGGGCCCGATCCCCGTGCTCGCTGGCATCAGCATCATCGCAGTTCGCTTCCTGCTTCCAGGGCGCCAGCGCGGGTGGGCGTTTTTTGCAGGGGGACTGACCATCGTGTTTTCCGTCATCAGCGTCTTTTTAGTTCTTTTCCCCCGAGTCATGATTTCAACGCTCAATCCCGATTGGACCCTTACCATCTATAACGCCTCGTCAAACCCCTATAGCTTAAAGGTGATGACCATTGTCGCCATTAGTGTCTTGCCTATTGTATTAGCGTATCAGGCGTGGAGCTACTGGGTCTTTCGAAAACGCGTCTCGTTAAAAGATACATTCCATTACTAAGGCATGCGCCTCGGAACCCTTCGGCCGTCAACGAGCCATATTCGGCGCAGATCACCCGTGACGGTGTGACCACCCACTTCAGTTCAGGCCCTCTATACGAAGACTCGATGCATCAGTGTGGTTTTATTCGATAAACAAGGATGCAACGGAATTGGATTGTCCTCAAAACACATATAGATCCAAGCGCTCGCATGGAACACTCCAATATGCTCGCTGTCGACGTTGTCAATCGACGACCATTCGTGCGATTCAGTGCTGTAAGATGTGCCGATTCGTGCGCAGGGTATTATACTGCGCGGCCATATTCAGAAAACGAAGGGGTCATAGAGAATTCCAAACTGCCTCGTCGATGTCGGCGATTCGTAAGATGCGCTTTAGTAACGCGACATCAATGTCACCGCGGTGGGGATTCGGGATCGTGAGTCTAACACTCCCTTTGGTCATGTAGGGGTGATTTCCGCTTTGGCGCGGTCCATCCTATCCTAATGTACGCAGACGGTGCACTAACTCGCGATGCGCGATTGGCGTGAGCATTGGCTCAACGGGGATAAAGATCGAGCCCGTCAATCGTGGGCAGGTCGTGGTCTCCGTCTTGGAGTTTAAGCAAAATCCAGCCTTCAAGGGAAGAGCGTAATTGTTCGGTAGCCTCCGTTCGCGTAGCGCCATCTCCCCAGACACCGGGACAGACAGGAATCTCACCGAACCAGCGCCCAGTATCCATCTTCTCGTATTCTGCATACGCCATCGCTGTCTCGCAATAGAGGGTAATTAATCCCTTGGATAAGGTGGCCATAGTCCTTACCTCCACGTATCTTTGATATTATTATAACCGCACCACATCGGGAACACACGATCGCTTTGATTTAGCAGATTTGTCGGCCGTGACGGTATACGAATCTTCTGATCCGTCGTCCACGATTGATTATTGGGTCATTACGGACTCAGCGACATAGACTTTGCGCAAGCACCATGGGAACCTCAGCATTAATAGTCATTTTAAACGATAAATCGCTATGGGACTAAACGGGAGCATATATGGCCACTCATTCAGCACGATCCCATCGCGACGGTAGACACCCCCCCGAGAGCGCTAGACCGTCGGGGGATACGCCCTCATTACCTAGGCTCAAAGCCATGGGCTGGTGCCACATCCGTGGCCGTCGAAAGGGTCGATCTCCCCGTGACAAGGCACATATCGGTTAGGGATCCTTTTTCTCAAGAATGACTGGGAAATCTGTCCTGTATCGCATTCAACGCCCATTGTCCTAAGATTTCTGGGGCCTCGGTGGTCGATTCTCGGCCCATTCCCGACAGCACCCGTTTCGTCGCTTGGAGCGATTTTTTCGGCATCGCTATGATCTGCTCCTCCCAGGCTTCCACCACGCCGTCTAACCCGGCGCGATCGGTGACCCGCTGAATCGCGCCCATAGCCAGCGCCTCGGTGCTACGAATAGGATCACCCAAGAAGAGCAGTTGTCTCGTTTTGCCTAGTCCAAAGGCTTGGACCAGCCGATGAGCGAAACTCTCGGAAATGGCAATGCCCAAGCCTGCCACGGGCATGCCAAGACGCACGGTATCGTCGGCCACCCGTAAATCACAGGCTAGCGCTAAAGCTAAGCCGCCCCCTAACGCGGAGCCGCGAAGCACCGCTATCACCGGCACCGGAATGGATTCAATGGCGATTAAGGCCCGTTCCATCTGATTGAGCCCAGCCTGAGCCTCGTCTAGATCCAACCCGTCCAGGTCGGCTAGATCGTAGCCCGTGCTGAACTGACGGCCGGTGCCTCTTAACGCCACCACCTTGATTCGGTTGTCGTCAGCGAGACGCAAAGCCACCTCTTCCAACTGGCGCCACATCACTCGATTTAAACAATTATGCTGACGCCCATTTTGAATCACGACGCGGGCCCGAGCCCCCGATTGAATGCACTCAATCGTCCCCAACGTCTATCTCCTTGGTCTACTAAGACCTTGCGCTGAAGACTCCTACAACCCCATTCAAGCCTTCAGCACCCGGCCTCGATGGCCTCGTGTTGTCTGGTTCCGATTCTCCCCATAGGTTCCCCAAAATTCACCGGGTGCCAAGCTGCTAACCTTTAGCGACAGGAAGCAGTTCACTCATGGAGTACTCGCGAACGATGGTCTGAAGATACTCTAGCAGTTGCTCGCGAAGGTCGGGGCGGCTCAATCCCACCTCAATCGTGGCTTTGACAAAGCCTAACTTTTCGCCGACATCATAGCGCTCGCCTTGAAACGGTACCGCAATCAACTGACCGTCGCGCGCTAACAGATCCAGAGCATCGGTTAGTTGAATTTCTCCCCCGGCCCCGGGTGCCAAGCCATCCAAGGCATCAAAGACTCCAGGGTCCAAGACATAGCGGCCCATCACGGCCAGCGGTTCTACGTCATCAGCCAATTCCCGCGGTTTTTCGACCAAATGGGACACCGCCAAGGTCCCGTCAGATCTCCACGTACCAAAGGCAATCCCATAGCGAGATGCCTCTTGCCGACTCACCCGCTTCACGGCCACCACCGAAAGCCCAGGACGCCAACGATCAATCAGTTGCTTCAGTACCGGAGGGTTGCCGACAAACACGTCATCGCCCAACAAGACGCTAAAAGGATGTTGACCGACATGACGACGCGCCGATAGCACCGCGTGGCCGAGACCCATCGGAACCTTCTGGCGTATAAAGTGCAAGTCCGCTAGATGGCTGACCGCTTGCACCACTTCTAATAATTCGGTTTTACCTTTGCTCTTCAAAAATTCCTCAAGTTCGGGCGCGCGATCGAAATGATCCTCAATACTGCCTTTGTCTCGGCCAATAATCACCAAGATGTCTTCGATCCCTGAACTCTTCGCTTCCTCGACCACATACTGAATCGTCGGGGTGTCAATCAGCGGCAACATTTCTTTGGGTTGGGCCTTGGTTGCGGGCAAAAATCTGGTTCCCAAGCCCGCGGCGGGAATCACCGCCTTGGTAATCATCTCTCTGGGTGCCTCCTTATGTGGTCGTCCTCACACTCTAAAGCAGGTGTTCGTGCCGGCCTTCCTTCAAAGCCTGTACCACTTGTCGCACGTCCTGAGCCCGCCCTGGAGAGAGAATCAACACCGCATCATGGGTTGCCACCACTACCAAGTCCTTCACTCCAATACACGAGACGACGGGACCGTCACTAATCGCAGTGACGTTTTCACTGTCGACGAACACAGCGTGACCGCGGGCCGCATTCATCTCGTCGTTGCGAGGAAGGAGTCGAGCCAACGCGGCGAAAGTGCCTACGTCATCCCAGCCAATATCCGCGCGCAGCACAAACATGGAGGCTACTTTTTCCAGGATACCATGATCTACCGAAACTTGGGGCAGCTCCGGAAACACCCGGTCTAAACTGCGAGGGTCTTGGCGAATCGCCTGAATACCTTGACTAAGGTCGGGCAAGTGGGTATCAACGGCCTCTAAGAATTCCATTACCGGGAACACAAACATTCCAGAGTTCCAGTAATATCGACCCGACTGAACCATCGCCTCAGCTTGTTCTAGCGGGGGCTTTTCGACAAAGCGAGCCACCCGCTGCACGTGAAAATTGGGACCGGCACCATCCTGTTCAATGTATCCATACCCGGTCTCAGGATGGTTCGGAACGATGCCAAAAGTATAAAAACCTCCGCGTTCTTGAGCCTGTTCCATGGCTTCGCCGACCAATTGGCGAAACTTGTCGATGTGCTGAATCATGTGGTCGGAGGGCAATACGACCATCACTCCCTCAGGATCGATCTGAGCAATCGAAGAAGCCGCCCAAGCGATCGAAGGTGCAGTATTCCGTCCCACCGGTTCTCCTAAAATCTGATCCACGGGCAAGGTCGGCAAGTTTTCTTTCACCTTGCCCACATAATCATAGCCCGTCACCACCCACGTATGGCCATCGTCAATCAGGGGCCGCATTCGGTCTCGGGTGGTGCGAAGCATACTTTCCGATCCGACTAAGGACAAAAATTGCTTAGGGTGCATCATTCGGGAAAGGGGCCAAAATCGCTCGCCTCTCCCCCCAGCCAAAATCACCAACCAACGCGCCAATCGCCTCGACTCCCTTGTCGCATTCTGATCTTCGTGTGATCTCTACCGCTCTTCCAAGGAATGTCTCCGTCCTTTTCCATGGAGCACCACCTATCATGGCTTACCTATTAAATTCGGGCTGAAGATGAAAAATCCCTGCCATATGCCTAAAATGCCACTAAATCCATGGTATGCGATTTCCTAGGCAAAACAAAGGCAAGAATCACGGAACTTGAAAGGTGAAATCAACTCTAGCCTAAGATAGAATATACGGAAGATACGGGGAGGCACAATATGGCGTTTTTAGACCGTTATAACCAAGGAATCCGCATGGTAGAACAGCGCCTAGCCAGTCTCACCGACGCCGTGGTGCATATGTTGGAAAAAAGTCTGCAATCCTTGGCCGACCAAGACCCAGAGACCGCTCAAGATGTCCTCGATTACGACGACGTCATCGACGATGAAACCGCTGACATCGAACAAGCCTCGGTGGAACTAATTTCCCTGCAACAGCCCCGCCAGGAGGACCTCCGAGTGCTGACTGCGTCGCTGCGCATTGTCCGCGATTTGGAACGGATCGGCGACTACGCGTGCGATATTGCCGAAGTGGCGCAAACCCTGGCTGCCAGCGCCTACTTTAAGGAACTCGTCGATGTCCCGCGGATGGGACAACTGGCCTTGACCATGGTCGAGCGCGCTCACGAAGCCGTCATGGTCAAAGACAGCGCCATCGCCTACGAAGTCATGAAACGCGACGATGCGGTGGACGCGCTTTATCTGCAATTGTATCAGGAACTCATCACGGTCATGCGCGCTCAGCCCCAATACGTAGAGCAGGCGAGCGGCTTGTTGTTGGTGGCCCGGTATCTGGAGCGAATTGCCGACCACGCGGTCAATATTGCCGAAATGACCGTCTACATGTCCGATGGGGTCCGGCAGCCCTTTCGCCGCTCGCCTCGCCCCACGGACGCCACGCCGCCAGCGCCCGGCCCGAAGTGAGCGCCCTGCCATGATCCTGGCCTGGCTCGGCCTCTTAGGTGGACTGGCCATTTTCACGTATGGGCTCAATCAAACCAACGAAAGCATCAAATCGATTACCAGCGGGGTCTTTCGCCGCCAACTCACCCGGGTGGCGCGGACCCCGCTGGGGGCGGCGCTCTCGGGCCTATTGGCCACGCTCTTGGCCGGATCGTCGAGTGCGGTCACGGTCATTACCGTAGGCTTCGTCAATACGGGGCTCTTGTCGCTACGCCAGGCCTTGGAGGTGATCTTGGGCGCGTCGGTGGGGACGACGCTCACCGTGCAGCTCATTTCGCTAAAAATCACCACGTATGCCCCCATCCTGATTTTTGTCGGGGTAGTGTGGATGCTGATTGAACGCTCGCGCCAGCGCAGCCGGATCTCGCCCACGCTGTTGGGACTCGGCTTTATCTTCTACGGCATGAATCGCATTATCGCGGCCGTGCATACCCTCTCGGGACTCCCGTGGGTGCACCATAGTCTGGGGGCCATGGATTCGGTGCCCCTCCTCGCCGGCCTCCTGGCGTTTTTAGCCACGGCCCTCATTCAAAACTCGGCGACGGTGATTGCGCTCGCCATCACCTTTCAAATGCATCATCTGGTCAGCCTCGGTGTGGGCTTGGAAATGGTATTGGGAGCGAACGTGGGGTCCACCGCCGCCAGCGTCTATAGCGCCCTCTTGGGCGGATCTCGATCGGCTAAACGCACCGCCTTTGCTTATTTTTTGATGAAACTGACTGGAGCGGTCGTCTTTTCCCTAGGGCTTGCCTGGTTCGCTCGCGTCGTGGTCGCCATCGACCCTCATCCCGCCCGCACGTTAGCCGATGCCCACTCCTTGTTTAACGTCGTCATCGCCGTGGTGTTTTTGCCCTTTACCTCGCTATTGGCTCGACTGATGGGGAGGATCATGCCGGACCACGTGCCGGTGCCATTGACCCGGCTGAATCCCTCGATGATTGGCCAGCCCGCCGTGGCCCTCCCCCAAACCCGCGAGGAAATCGGACGCATGGCGGAACTGATTGCTCAGCGCCTAATTGAGCCGCTGGGCCCTCTGCTCTTTCACCCCGATGACGATGACGAACGCCAATTGCGCCAAGCCGAGTCGGAAATTGACTTATTGCATGACGCGGTGATGCACTATCTGGTGGACATTGGAGGAGCCCAGCGATTAAACCCGGACGATCGCTCGGAACAAATCGAACTCTTCTATTTGACCAATCAGCTAGAACATTTGAGCGATACGGTGATTAAGGTCCTGGATACGCTGGTGAAGCTTAGCCATCGGGAGTTTGAATGGACGCCACATCTGACCCAAAGGATGCGGGAATTGATGACTCTCATTGATGCCCAATACGTAGCCATGGCCTCGGCGATTGCTTCGCAAGATCTGAACGCGATTCGCAGCTTGGTCCAGGGCATCCCGGAAATTCGCCAACAAGAGGGAGCGCTGCGTCTTTACATTTTGACCCACGGGGGCGAATTTGAACGCCATGCCCTGGCCGCTATTTTGGAACTCTCGGATGACTTGGCCGTACTCACCCAGCGTATTGGCGATGTGGGCCGGGCCGCGTTGGGGATTGTCTAACCCGTAGTCTCGGCCAGTAAACACCCAGACCCGCTGACATTAGGCTTAGTTCGGGTGAATGACCCACAATTTCTTGCCCATCACCATCGTCACAACCAGACAAATGGGTCACCGATGTCGAATACTTGTTCGAAGTTCATTTCGTTCTGATTGCACGCGAGAGGAGGCACTCTGGTGCCGGCAACCCAAGACCAATTCCTTAGGATTTTAGATTACGGATGCGGTTCATTTACCAAAGAGCCTCTTGAGCAGATTTGTGGTCCCCTCGAGAAGAAGAATCGACCACAAATCTGCTCAAGCGTTGTACGACGTGGACCTCGACCACCCTTGGGGGGCCGTACGCACAACCAAAGCTTTGCTTGCCTGCCTGCCTCGACCGCAGACAGGCGTAGGTTATCGTTATAGATAACCCGTTGGCAGCCGATCCAGCGGAGCAACGTTTGCTCTTGCTCGCTTTCGGAATACCGGCGAAACTTCTAGCCATTGAGCATGAAAACACCCCCTTGCATTGATGATGATTGCCATTAGGCTAGGATGAATAATAACGAAATGACGTCCGCCTCCCATGCGGTGATTTCGCTTCGGTTGCATATTGTCTTTGTGACCAAATACCGGCATCGAACCCGGACGCCATAATTGGTAGACGCCTTGCCGGTCGCCTTTCCTGCGATTCTCGCGGACTGGCGCTGCACCTTGATCGAATTCGCTGGAGAAGCCGATCATGGGCATCTGGATTAATCATCTCAAATGCGCCAGTACATGCCGGATGCGCAATAATCGGTTTGCCGATCATCTCGCATAGGGCTACTGGCAACCATACTTTTGGCACGGACCTATTATGTGGGAAGCGTCGGCGGAGCCTCGCTAGAGACGGTGAGTACATATTCGGTGTTGCGACACGAGGGTCCACGGATGGAGTGAGCGCGTAGATTGGAGGCCTGGGTTTTCTCAGGTGCGCGCTCCAGGTTTGTGCTCAAAGAATCTGACCTCGCCTTGACGTGCGGTGCCGGTAACGGTGCGGTGCGAAGCTCACGGACACCGCCGAAGGGCCCTGGTACCATCCCCGGATTGAAACATTCTCGCAGGGAACTGCGCCGAGGACTTTCCTAGGGCGACGGGCACCGAGGTAGACCGGACGGGTGAACGCAAGTGAACCTCCGGTGATGTTTCGTCATAATGACCCGCATCGATGGGCATTTCA
>DAHXNH010000327.1 GCA_027365485.1 Clostridiales bacterium | reverse complement strand
CAGCGAGACCCGAGCGTCTCACCATTCGGAAAACACGCCCATCATATCGTCCATGGACTCCGCCACCCACCAATAAGTCTCCCCTAGGAGCCTGTCCGTTAATTCCAGTTTCCTCCCGGGACAACACAACATATACGTATTTCTAACAAATCATAACCATAGATGTTGTGGAGGAGGCTGACAAGACGCCAATAAATGGACAAACTCCTAGGAACCAAATCTGGTCCCCGCGGTCAAATGGCGCCCGTAACGAGCGAAGAGCCCTCTTTATGATGGTGTGCTTCTCGGCTTTGACCCCGCGGCCCACGATCCATCGCGGGCTACAGGGTTGTTCCTCCTTTCCGCTTCACCACTTTTGACATTTTCCCAAGACAACACACGGTGGATTGGGCGGTCATGCTTAGGGACCCCTTAGATCCTCGTCTTTCGGTCCTCCAAACTGCGCGAGTTTCATGGCGTTCGATCTGCTGCTTCGCCATGGTTGTCCCAACTCGCCAGGGAAAATCACCCGGTCCTTCTGTAAGCCAGGGGGCTCCGACTGGTCGAGGCTGAAGGATCTGGGTCTGTCTGTTCTCAATTCGGTCCGTGACGAAGATACCTAAAGTTTTCCGTTCCGACCATTTGTTCCGAAGGTCAGCGGCTTTTCAAAACCGAAATTTTGACCCGCGGGCAGTACACAACCCGCCGTGACCACGCAACGCATCAAAGAGATTTTGACCAAAATTCAGGTGTCGCGCTTTCGATACCAGTAGCAGGTGCGCCGAGTCGTAGGGACCGATGAGGTGACCTGGGTCGAGCGCCTCGCCTGTTTGCTTCTGGAGGTGAAAATTCATACCCTGGCCTGGCTTCCATCTGGGTAGCAAAACCTTGGATACATCGCTAGGTTTGAGGTTGCGAAAAGGGAGTTAAATCTCGGATACACGTCAGGGATGCGGTGTGAAGGAGAGGTGGAAGGGCTGTTGTTGAAAATTTATGGCTTCTCATCGACTGAATGCAGGATATCGTTCATCATACGGAGGTGACGGTTAGACCCATGCAATCTTTGATTAGTAATTTCACGATAAAAAAACAGCAAAGTCTCAAACTCATGCAACTGAAGATACGGGATGAATCGCTCACGATTCATATCTAAGCGGAATGAATCTTCAAGCTCAAGGATACGAGTGTGGCACATTGTCCATACCATGGCTCATGCCCTAAAAGTCCTGATGCAATCCAAAAATTGCCAGGCGGCAATTGCGGCGCGCCGGAATGGGGTTCGTATCGGTCACCTAGCGCCCCCTACCTCTTAGGGCTAGCTTTCCGGTCTCGGAGACGCCATGGGGCAGAGACCAAATGGGGTGGCGGGCGACAGTGCCCGGGCTAGGCGGTTCAAGTGGTGTTCGCATAGAATGGAGAATAGGTGAAGACGTTTCCCGTTCGTAGATCGGCATTGTCAGAATATGTCCGAAGGAGGTCTTATCGGCAGGTTATGGCTAAAAATAACAACGTTGGTATTTACTAGATCCGAATAATGCGTTAATATTATGCTGCGTTATGGGAAAACGATAGAGAATTGTCGACAGCTACCGCGGGTATCGATGCGGTTCATCGATCTAATTAACAACGTTGTCGTCTAGCGTTGACTCTTTCCAAACTGAGGTTTACCACTAGGCACCCGTAAGAGGAGAAAACAAAAAGGAGGAGACGGCATTTTATCAGAGCATGCGCTGGCATTGGTGGGTGTGACTGCAGCGGCTGCAGTCAGTTGTGCGCCGTGGGTTGGACGGGGAAATAAGCAACAGGCAGATGCGGCAGCGACTGCGGCGATGCGCAGACTGTTAGCGGACCTGCCTATTGCAGGTCGAGTGGTGATAGGCGAAGGCGAAATGGATGAAGCTCCCATGCTGTATATTGGTGAAGAGGTTGGCAATGGGGCTGGACCAGAGTGTGATGTGGCGGTAGATCCTCTCGAGGGCACCAATCCCTTGGCATTCGGAGGCCGGAATGCGCTGTGCGTCATGGCGTTAGGTGATAAGGGATCCTTTCTTCATGCCCCCGACATGTACATGGACAAGTTGGCGGTGGGCCCTCAAGCACGGGGCGTGGTCGATCTTCGTTATCCATTAACCGAGAACATCGCTTTGGTGGCGAAAGCGCTAGGCAAGCCCATCAGCAAAGTGGTGGTAGCTGTTTTGGATCGTCCGCGTCACGCTGACCTTGTTGCGAAAACTCGTACAGTCGGTGCGACGGTTAAATTGTTTAGCGACGGCGACATCGTGACTGCTTTGAGCACCTGCATCGAAGACAAGGGGGTCGATTTGTTAGTGGGACGTGGGGGATCGCCAGAAGGGGTTTTAGCGGCGGCAGGCTTGAGTTGCTTGGGCGGTGAAATGCAAGCGCGCTTGGTGCCGCAGACGCCTGAAGAAATACGTCGCTGCCAAGAAATGGGCGTGGACCTAGACCGGATATTGCGGATGGGAGATTTGATCGGCAGCGGGGAAGTTGTTTTTGCCGCAACTGGGGTAACCGATGGGGATTTGCTGCGTGGCGTGCAGTATAGCGACGCTGGTTTAGTGACCCACTCGGTGGCCATGGTGAGATCGACTGCCAGCATGCACTACATCCAGAGCGTTCTGCGCGACCGTCCGCTGCATGCCGAGGAACCGATCGAGTAGCGATGATTCCCGCATTGAGGGGGATGTTCCAGCGGGTAAGAGCCCATAGGACAAGGATGATTCGCTTCGGCGCTGGCCGGATTGGTGACGGGAGCAGCCTTCGGGGCTTACGTGTTTTTCTGCTCACTTTTATCTGAGCTCTAGGTCTTCTCTGTTTAGTGGAATACGGGTTCATCGCCTGACCGATCTCTCGGACGGGCATAGACGCGATGGTGTGCGCTGGTCCTTGTTAGCGGTATGAGGCCAAAGCTGGGGGCGTCTCGACACCCGGCTACATAACGGCGTTCAAATATTAGAGCGTTCTCTAAAACGAAAACGATGACCAGGACGCAGGATATTCGGCCAGAGTCTCAGAGAGAGGGAGCCAGGTTATGGCCGATTTCCTGATTATGGACGAGACAAGGCCAAGGTCGTTAATCGTCAAGTGGGCTCATCGAAGCCTGATACGGCCGACCAAAGCTTCTTCGTGGAGAATGGTGGTTGCTTGGGGCGTGTGCCAGACTTTTACCCCGTCAAGCCACGTATATCTTTTGCCAGGCCGCCCGCCTGCTCGTTATAGCGTCGCTTTTCTTGGAATTCTTATCGTGGGTGGTAATGCCTAAGACCGTCTTTTGGGTGCGGAAATCCCTAAATATCAGGGTCACAGGTCGTCCGTTCTCTTGACGCTCGAAGCCGATATCCAGGTGCTTTGGACGGTCGGCCAATTCATCTCGAGTGTCTGGGGCCCGGCGGTTGTCTTTTTCCAATGCCCCAAATACTTTGATCCGATATGGTCCGATCGCTTGTTCGATGGAACTTTTCGGCGGATCAGACTGACAATCTGGTCACGGTCAAGGGGTAGGCGCCTCTTTTTCTATTCCATCACCATTGGTTGTTTTGGCCAACTCGTTTTGTCATCAGTCTGACCGACTAGCTTGGCAACGGATTTCTCCCAGTCACCGTGGCCGAGCGCATCCCGGCCGAACCTGAGCCCAGGCCCTTGAATCATTCGGGATTGGCGTA
>DAHXNH010000321.1 GCA_027365485.1 Clostridiales bacterium | reverse complement strand
ATTCACCATATATCCGCTGCCTCATTCACCTAGGGTGCTGTCCGTGTCAGCACCGAAAGGTAAGGAGACCATTCTCGATTCCGACTGAATCTCCTGAGCGTTCACCCGGTTGAATATTTGCCAGAGTTCGCATAGATTAGGAACATGAACGCACCGAGTCCATTGCCATCCAAACGCCTGCCCCGCCCATATTTCATCCTTTCCTAGCAATGGGCCCAATTGCGTTTGGCAGCAGGTTTGTTCGTGGTGATTTTGCTGGCGGGCCTGAGCCCCAGGTGGTCGAAAAACATTCCGACACGGATGCCCGCAGTACCGACCGGGCCAACTATTCCCTCCTCAGGCGGGTTCATCATTCGCTGGGTTAAGGCTTCAGGCCGCTTAGCCTTGTATGTGATTCCGGAATGGGCCGCCATCGCTCTCCTACTGGGCGCCGTGCGCACTTGGTTCTTTCCGTTCATCCACCATCCCCTAGGCTTCGGGATTTGGGCCTGCCTGGGCTTGGCCGTAGCCGGAACCCTGTTCGTCATTCCCACCGCAGGTGAAGTCCCCATCGCCGAAGCCCTGCTAGCCACGGGCAGTGCCCCCGGACTCGCGGGGGCACTGCTCATCACTCTGCCTGCGATTAGCCTACCTTCGATGGTCATGACGCGGCTGGCGTTTCCAGTCAAGATCCTACTCTACGCCTCCATTACGGTAGCCTTGGTCGGAATAGTGACCGGCATCTTTACTCAGTGGGTCTTTTGACCTTGCCTCATCACTTGACATGATACCGAGTGCAGGCAGGTCACTAAGGGGGTTTATTAGGTGGCAGCCCCCCAACAATTTCCTCAGCGCCAGGCTGAAACCTAAAGGGCACGATCGGCGTTTTCATATTATAGTAACATACGTCGTTGGATTGCTTTATGTGGTTTCGGAGGGTTCCAAGCCGTAGCCAAATCGACAGGACGCATGGCTTCGCCCGTGCGTCCGAGACCATTTGCCACGCAGACCGGGGGGATAGCTTGGCCTTATCGCGACCGGTGTCCGCAACCCGAAGATGAAGATAGCCAAAGACGATGTGATTACGCGACGGGAGGTAAGCTGGTGCAAATCCTGTTTCTAGGACATGCTGGCCTGTATATTGAAAGCGCCCAAGGGAGTATTTTGTGTGATCCCTGGTTTAACCCGGCCTATTATGCGGGATGGTGGCCGTATCCGGCCAACGATCACATTGTATCCGAACGCATTATGCACCCCGATTACTTGTACATTTCCCACTTGCATCAAGACCATTTCGACGCCCGCTTTTTGCAAAACCACGTAGATAAGTCGACGACGGTCTTATTGCCCGCCTTTCCCGTTCCGGCTTTAAAAGATGCCCTCCAATCGCTCGGATTTTCTCGCTTCATTCACCTCAACGACGGTCGCTTAGAGACCCTGTCTAGCGGCCTGAAAGTGGCCATCTGGGCGCTGGATGCGCCTAGTGACGGCCCCTTGGGCGATTCTTGCCTGTACGTCGATGACGGCACGGTTAAGATTTTCAACATGAATGATGCCCGGCCGCGCGATCTTGACAGCATTCGTCGTCTTGGCCCATTGGACGGTCTGTTTCTACAGTTTTCGGGAGCCATTTGGTACCCCTTTGCCTACGATATGCCGCCCTCTACTCAGCGAGAACTGGGACAAGCCAAACGCACTAACGAAATGGCTCGGGCTCGAGCGTTTATTCAAGCCTTGAATCCGAAGTATGTGTTTCCCTCGGCTGGCCCCCCGACGTTCCTAGACGACACGCTCTTTGAATGGAACGATTTTGATAACGACGCGACCAATCCATTTCCCGATCAAACTGTCTTTTTAGACGAACTAGCGCGCCATGGCGTCGATGGCGGCCAGTTGGTTCTGCCTGGGAGCGAAATTCTCTTTGCCTCGGGAGATCTGTCGGTCCGCCATCATTTAGGCAACGAAACCTTAGACTCAATCTTTACAGATAAGCGGGACTACCTAGAACGGTACCGCAGACGCATGGCGCCGGTGCTGGAACGGGAGAAAGCGTCTTGGCCACCGGTGCCCTCTGACTTATTTGAACAGGTTCGGAATCGGCTGGAACCAATCATGGCGTTGGCCGATGTCACCGCCCGCCAAATTGGCGGCGATGTAGTCTTGGATTGGGAATCGGCCAGTGCCCGCCTCGATTTTCGTCGGCGCAAAGTCGTACCGTGGGATGGTCAGCCGGTACGATACTACTTCCAGATGCATGCTCCCACCCTAGCCCTTGCCCTTCAGCAGGGACAGGTGGACTGGGTCAATTCCTTGTTCTTGTCTTTTCGATTCCGCGCGCGCCGCGAGGGAGAGTACAACGAAGCCGTCTATACGTTCTTTAAGTGCCTAAGTCCCGAGCGAATCGAGTATGCCGAAGGCTACTGGCTCGAGTCGCATGCGGAAGACGAGCTGTTTGAAATCGACGGATATCTGGTCCAACGCCGCTGCCCTCACCTGAAGGCCGATCTTCAACGCTTTGGGGTGGTCGATGAACAAGGGGTGCTGACTTGTCGCATGCACGGATGGCAGTTTGATCTGGCCAGTGGACGCTGTCTCAATGCCGACGACCGTCAACTATACCGTCGGCTAGCCAACGGTTCCGGTGACCGCAAAACCCCTTAAAGAAAGAAGAGAAGCGTACAGACCGCCTATACGGGCGCTGTACGCTTCGTGGCATTCATCAAGCTTTTAACTTCTTGGCAACCTCCGTGAGGCGGGTGGCTTGATACCGCGCTTGGGCCAATACCGTCTCTGGGACCTTGCCGTCTTGGGGCTGAGAGGCGCTAGTCCCATATGGATTGCCCCCGTTGCCGAATACACTCTGATCCTGATAACCCGGCGGCACAATGATGGCTCCCCAATGCATCATCGTGGTATAAAAGCTTAGAATGGTGGCCTCTTGTCCTCCATGAGGATTTTGGGCCGAGGTCATCGCCGTTACCGGTTTGGCCAACTTGCCCTGACCCCAAAGGGGTCCGGTCGAGTCCAAAAACTGTTTCATCTGCGCCGCCATATTGCCATAGCGGGTGGGAACACTAAATATGTACCCGTCTGCCCAGTCCAAATCATCCAAAGTCGCCTCAGCCACCTGATCTTTAGTCGCCTCATAGTGGCTCTTCCATGCCGGATTGGAAGCGATGGCCTCCGCTGGTGCTAACTCCGCAACTCGCCTGAGCCGCACTTCTCCCCCGGCTAGACGTACCGCTTCTGCTGCTGCCTGGGCCATTTGGTGATTGGTCCCCATGGCACTGTAGTAAATGACTGCAATCTTGAGATCCGCCATATTGCCCTCCTTGTCGTGTGTTCCCGTCCATTGTGGCATTCCCAAAACCATTACTGTGTATTACGCAATTACAGTTTATCGCCCCCGAAATCGTTCGTCAAGTACCGTGTCTTATCCCCCACAATCAGGCTCCATGGCCAATCGCTGCGGCAACGAGCCTACCCCATCGGGGCACTCGAGATGCATTCTCCTACAAACCCATGTTGCGGCCATCGATACCATCAAGGTAGCAAGGTTAAAGAGCCTTGTGGCAAAGACTGCGAGGCTAGAGTATTTTTAATTCTGCAAGAAGTCTTCGACGGTATACCTCGCCAAGATCTCCCCGCGCATGGTCTCGATAGACGCTACTATCGGTCGCAATTTCAGCTTGACCATTTGACCGACAGGACAATCGGTGGTCGAATCGATCCAGCCCTGGGTCATCGGATCGACAAACGCCATGGCATCGTACACCGCTTTGAGCGTAATTTGGTTGGGAGCCAACCGCAATCGATACCCCCCATCCCGCCCTTCTCGAGCAACCACCAAATCCGCACGAACCAAATAGCCAAGAACTCGCCGCATGGTAGCTTCATTCGATACGTCAATATCCCCGGCAATTTTGGTACTGGCAGCGACACATTGCTGGTTAGCCAGAACCACTAGCGCCTGAAGCGCCAAACCAAACCACTTTGCCGGGGGATACGCTTCTGCCATAAGCCCTGCCTTTCTGTCAAAAGTCATTCGCTGCCTAACGACCAAGATAACCATCCTATCACTTGTCTTTTAGTGTGGCATGAATCGCCAACTTTGTGCAAGCTCAACGCAAAAAATCCCAGGGGGTCCATGACAAACCCCTGGGAGAGATCTCGGAGAGCGCTCGGGTCAACTACCCTTTTAAGGCTTGATCGAGATCGGCAATAAGGTCCGCGACGGTCTCGATGCCGACCGAAAGCCGAATTAAATTGGGCAACACTCCGCTCAAACGTTGTTCTTCTTCGTTTAATTGCTGATGAGTCGTGGAGGCCGGATGAATCACTAGACTCTTGGCATCGCCCACGTTAGCCACGTTTTTAAACAAGCGCAGCCGATCAATGAATCGGCGGCCTTCCTCAACTCCTCCGCGAATGCCAAACGTCATAATCGCGCCTTGGCCACGCGGCAGATATTTCTTGGCCAAAGTATGATAGGGACTATCCGCCAGACCCGGGTATTGCACCCACTCGACTTGTCCATGATCGGACAGAAACGAAGCAATTGCTAGGGCATTGGCCGAGTGCCGCTCCATACGCAGCGCCAACGTCTCAAGTCCTTGAATAAAGTAAAAAGCATTGGTCGGACTCACCGCGGGACCTAGGTCGCGCAACAACTGCACCCGTGCCTTCACGATATATGCGGCTTGCCCGACATCTTTAGCATATGAAATGCCGTGGTACGTCGGATCCGGATCCACCAAGCCGGGAAACCGCCCGTTGTCCCAAGTAAATCGGCCGCTGTCGACCAGGATGCCACCAATGGAGGTACCGTGGCCGCCAATGAACTTGGTAGCCGAATGCACAATGATGTCCGCGCCAAAATCAAAAGGTCGGCACAAATACGGGCTAGCAAATGTGTTGTCGACCACCAGCGGCACACCGTGGCGATGCGCGATTTCTGCCAGTTTTTCCAAGTCGGCAACGTCGATTCGAGGATTGCCGATGGTTTCTACGAACAGCGCTTTAGTGTTGGGCAATATCGCCTGGGAGATGGCTTCAAAATCTGAAGGGTCGACGAAATCCACGGAGATTCCCAATCGCCGCAAGGTGGAGTTGAAGAGATTGTAGGTCCCTCCATATAAATGGGCGGAACTGACAACATGATCCCCCGCTCCCGCAATGTTGAGCAGACTCAAAGTGATGGCCGCTTGACCCGAAGACAAAGCCAATGCCCCCACGCCACCTTCTAAGGTGGCAACACGCTGCTCTAAAACATCTTGAGTTGGATTCATGATACGCGTGTAAATGTTTCCCGGTTCCTTTAGAGCAAATAGATTGGCAGCATGCTCAGTACTATCAAATTGATATGAACTGGTTTGATAAATGGGGACCGCCACTGCATGGGTGGTTGGATCAAAATCAAATGCACCGTGCAGAGCGACGGTTTCAAAGCCCCACTGATCTTCAGATTGACTCATCATCCACACTCCTTTTCCTCACTAGTTAATCACGAAACGGAAGATTATGCACCGCCCCATTCCCAATACATTATATCCATCGTCGTCTTTATCGTGAATAGGGCGTTTGGATCCTGCTATTGGACCTCGTTTCTATGCGTTCTCGTTCGTTGGCACGGCTCTCTGGCTAATCGGCCCCGCCATATCCTCTCCATCGGCATCCTTTTGGCATCACGATCGCACTGCCGTCGCTCGCCAATGAAATAGGCTCTGAAGCCTAATTTCTTCTGCTGGCCTGCGCCTTTCAGGTGAAGCATTCGTTTGCTTTTGAGCTTTTGAGGTCTAGATATCAGACTCCGCGGTCTGACGCGCGGGCACCGTCGAGACGGATTCTTTAGAGTTCCCCACCATTTTTTCCACTGGCCCTAGGCGCCTTACCCGTATGGTGCCGCTTACCTCTTAAGGCTGAGATCTCCTTTTAACTCGGCGAAGGACCCGCTTTAGCGATGCTCGCGGATCCTTCCGTCGATGCCACAAAGAACCCCCAGCGTTTACGATTGGACCTGGTGAAATTCGCGAATCAGGTTGCGATACCAATAAGCGCTGTCTTTAGGAATCCGTCTTTGCGTCTCATAATCCAGATAGACAATCCCGAACCGCTTAGAATAGCCGAATGCCCATTCAAAATTATCCATGAATGACCACAGATAATATCCCCGAAGATCCACTCCCGCGTCCAAGGCCACCGCCAACGCCTCAATATGGCGACGGAGATAGCTCACGCGATCCGCATCGGCCACCCGGTCTTCAATCTTTCGGTCGGCATAGGCTGCGCCATTTTCCGTCACCATCAACGGAATCGACGTATAGTCTCGGGCGATCCGTTGCAATAAGTCGCTGAGTCCAGCCGCCTTGACCGGCCAATTCATATCGGTCACTTCATCATGCGGAGTCACGTCTCGGACGCCGGCAGTGGTAATCGCGGCAGGGTCGCCTGCCACCACCGAATAGGAATAATAGTTCACGCCTAAAAAGTCGATCGGTCGAGAAATTACCGCCATGTCATCGGAGCGAATGAGATCGGGATCTGCTGGCGCTAAGATGGCATCCGTGAGGGCCGCATACTGACCCTTGAATAAGGGATCCAAAAAGATGCGATTGCTCATCGTGTCCGCCCGATCCTGAGCCACTTGGTCGGCATCGCTGTCGGAGTTCGCATACACCGTGTTCAAATTCAGGGTAATTCCTATGTCACCGACATTAGACAGGCCACGAAATGCATCCACCCCCAAGCCATGCGACAAGAGCACATGATGCGCCACCGCCCGCGCCATTTTGGCGTCCCGTAAGCCCGGCGCATGCTCTCCCATCAGATGACCTAAAAATGTCGTGCACCATGGTTCGTTATGCGTAATCCACAGCTTGACCCGATCTCCATACTTCTGAAACATAAACGCCGCATAATCGCGAAAATAAAAAGCCGTATCGCGGCTTCTCCATCCACCGCGCGCTTCCAACGCCTCCGGCAAATCCCAATGATACAGGGTCACTGCCGGATGAATGCCGCGCTCCAACAATGCGTCTATCAGGCGGTCATAAAACGCTACCCCCTGGGGATTGCTCCGGCCGTGACCTTGGGGATAAATTCGAGACCACGCCGTAGATAAACGATAGTCGGTGATCCCAAGGGATAGCAGCAAATCAAAGTCCTGATCAAATCGGTGGTAGTGGTCGCAAGCGACATCGCCGTTCGCTGCATGAAGCGTTTTCCCGGGGGTATGGCTGAAAGTATCCCAAATCGAAGGACCTCGTCCATCTTCGCTCACTGCCCCTTCGATTTGATACGCCGCAGTGGCTGTACCCCACCGAAAATCTTTCGGAAATTTTTGGTAAAAGGTTGTCTCGAACTCCATGATCGGCATTAATCCTTTCTCTTCATCGATCTCCCTAGATCCCCACAAATCCCTGGTTGGTCTTGCGGTCGGCTCGGCTGATCTTGAACCCTTGAACCTGCCAAGTCCAGTCATACCCTTTGATGATACTCCAACCTGGCTCATCCTTCATCACTGGCCGCTGATCATCGATTGACGCCTCTCTTAGCCACGGGGCGGTGAATCCTCGAAGGCTGCCTCAGTTCCCTAGAAACGTGGTGCATCAGTCCTAAAAGGTCGGAGCGAGGGCCCTCTAAACCCGCGTGCTTGCGATCTTGGAAAGACGATTTGTCGGATTGCGCACCAGTCCCCTAGAAATTTCTCCGCCAGGCCGTGGGCCTTTCTGAACCTTTCTGGGCTCTATCTTGAGCGTCAACACTACCCCCGGGGAAGGTTTGGGCGTCCCGACCAGAACTCGCCTCGCCGTCTAGAATGCCGCCTTGACCAGAGTACCCGGGCCCCGCCTCCTTACCCCCCCCCCAACGAACGCCCCCATTGGGTCGGGAGCCGGCTATCCGACCACAAGCGGGCGAGGCTCAGCCAAAGACATCGCTTTGGTTAGGCCTTAGCTAACCTTTGATCTGCGGCAACTGGGTGATCCCATCGAGATTTTCTCGGCCAGGCCATCAGGAAGCAGACCATACGGTAGACCTAGCGTACTCTTCCTGTCCGATGACGCATGAAATCCTCGTAGGGAAACGTTGGACGAGGCGGCGAAGTCATCGACTCACCCGCGGTTGCAGTCTTGGCGGATGCGAACGTTACCTGCGCCGGACGGCTACCAATGCCGACGTCAGGCTCGGGCTCTGCCGACGCTCGGGATCGGCCTTGATTGTGTCGCATCGGTCTTCTCATTCCCGGGGTGCCGCATTGAGCCGCATCGCGGACCGGGGATGGGTCTTTTTGTCTTAAGGGTTCCCCAGCGCATACCGGGCCTACCGGCGGAACGGGCGGTCTCCTCCGACGCCTCGGGAAAACCCACCGAAGAAGCGAAACCCGCTTGTACGTCGCGAGGTTACCGGGATCCCCTAAACGAACCTGAGTGCGACCCTGATGGCCATGAATCTTCTGAACTTGGTCCAACGAAGTAAAAACCGTCAGAGTTTGCCAGCGCGAGTTCCATTCCATGACCGCCCGACCGGAAGGCAGCACGACTCCGTAAGCCACAATCCCAGTTCCGCTAACCCCGCTGACGTCCTCGGTTCTGACCAGGTAGAAGGCGCGCATCTCCGATTCACGGCGCAATAACGATAACATCATGATTCGCTCCCTCCCGTGAGATAGGTAGACTTGAGTGACTGGAAATGACTCCTGTTGGACTGGGTTCGTCGCAAAGCCTGAATTCTCCACATTCCCGTACCTAAGACGTTGTCCCCGGCTGCATCCTACTCGACAATGCCAAGATATGGGGCGAATGCAATTTGGTGCCTAAAATAGTTCAACGAAGGCCATTGCCGAATCTCTTCTGGAACAAGATCATGCGCGATGGGATCTGCGTGCTACAATGACCTTGCTAATCCATAGGTGACCATGGGGGTGCTTGGATGAAAAAAGGTATCAATTACTGGTGCTTTGACCCAGGAACACCGATCCCAGAAGCGCTGAATCTCGCCGCTGAGCACGGTTTCGACGGCGTCGAGTTGATTCTTGAAGAAAAGGACTTGAGCGGTCCCCTGCACCGATTTGACCAAGCTAGATCCATGGCTCAAGATTTAGAACTTGAACTTCCTAGCTTAGCCACCGATTTGTACTGGCGATTTCCCCTCAGCAGCGGGGATTTAAAGATCCGTGATCGTGCCCGACAGGTGCTTGATCGGCAGTTTGAAGTTGCGGTTCGACTAGGATGCTCGGCCATTTTGGTCGTACCCGGGCTGGTAACGCCTGAGGAGTCTTACGATAGGGTCTATGATCGCGCTTTAGAAGCTTTAACCGCGGCCTCCTCCACCGCCAAAGACGCCGGTGTCACGCTAGCGGTGGAGGAAGTATGGAATCGATTCTTGTTATCGCCTTTAGAGTTTCGCACATTTTTGGACACCATAAAGAGTCCATTCGTCAAAGCCTATTTTGACGTCGGCAACGTACTGCTCTATGCCTATCCTGAACAATGGATTCGCATCTTGGCAGACCGCATTGCCTGTGTGCACGTAAAGGACTTCCGTCGGGCCATCGGTACGATGGAAGGATTTACCCATCTCCTGCAAGGAGATGTGGACTGGCCCCAGGTGATCCAAGCTTTGCGCGACATTGGCTATGATGGCTATGTGAGCACGGAAATTCCGCCCTATCCCCATCTCCCAGGCAATTATGGAATTGGGCAATTAAGTGATACCTTGGAAACTGTCCTGTCGTTATAACCCGCATCATTCCACGTTCACAAAGGAGCTGCCCTCAATGTCATCTCGCATACGGGTTCTCGTAATCGGAGCCGGGACCATGGGTACGGTGCACAGCCGAGCTTACGCTCGGTTGGAAGATGCCGAAGTGGTCGGGATCGTCGATCCCTTCGACTTCAATCCCCGCTTGGCCATTGATTTAAACGTTCCCCAATATCGCGATTTTGATGACGTCCCCGGATCCTCCTACGACGTTGTCGATGTTTCGGTCCCTTCACGCTGGCATCTGCCTTACGTCGTAGAGGCTCTCAGGATGAAAAAGTCCGTGTTCTGCGAAAAGCCGCTGGCGCTGAGCCTAACCGAAGCCGAAGAGATGGTCGCTACCGCTATGACGAATCAAGCCCGAATCAGCGTTGGCCATTGCGTACGCTTCTTTCCCGAGTATGTCGAGGCCAACTCGCTGGTGCAAAGCGGTGCGCTCGGCGATATCGCAGTCGTGCGCACTTTTCGCGGTGGAGCGTTTCCCACCGCATGGAATGACTGGTACGCCAACCGCAACCTTTCGGGCGGCACCTTGGTCGACCTCATGATTCATGACTTCGACTTCTTGCGTTGGGTGCTGGGCCCGGTCACCCGGGTTTATGCCAAAACCACCCGTCGGGAAATGAATCGAATCGATTTTAGCCTGGCTACCCTGCGATTTGCTTCAGGTGCTATCGCCCATCTGGAAGGCACCTGGGCCCACGAACATTTTGGCACGCGGTTCGAATTTGCTGGCAGTCAGGGCATCTTGCAACACGATAGCTTTCAAGAAAACCCCATCAGCATTACCCGTACTCCTGAGGGCGGGGTAGCGCTGCCTCAGAGCGGAGATCTTCGCTCGCCCTACGACCTGGAAATTGCCCACTTCATCGACGCTATACGCCATGACCTGCCCTTTCGGGTCACCATCGAGGACGCTTACGAAGCGCTGCGCATCGCCTTGGCTGCCGAATCCTCGGCAATGACGGGAGTCAGCATCGATCTCCAACCGATCACCCCTGCTCGAGGAGGCGTGACCCTATGATCCGCATTGCACTCTTGTCTTCCGCCCATATGCACGCGAGCGCCTATGTCCATGGCCTAAGAGCGCTCTCCAATGTCGAGATTATTGGCATTTTCGATCACGATGCCCTCCGTGGTCAAGCCTTTGCCAAAGAGCACCACCTGCCCTGGAGCCCTCAGTTGGATCCCTTACTGGCGCAAGCAAACGCCACGATTATTTGCTCAGAAAACGCCCGTCATCGATTTTATGTCGAAGCCAGTGCCAGTGCTAAGCTGCCGATGCTCTGCGAAAAGCCTTTAGCCACCACCCTCGACGACGCACTGCATATGCTCGAAGCCGCGCAAGCGGCCAAGGTCCCGCTCTATCTAGCCTTGCCGGTCCGATTTGCTCCCGGCTTTGCCCAAATGCTTGAGGCCGTCCATCAAGGCCAAGTGGGGCGTGTCTTGGCGATGGTGGGAACCAACCATGGCTATCTTCCGCCCGGATGGTTTTTAAACGTGAAGGAATCCGGCGGCGGTGCTATCATGGACCACACCCCTCACGTCGCCGATTTGATGCGTCTGATTACCCGTAGTGAAGTAGACGAGGTCTTCGCTGAAATCGATTCGCGCGCCCGCCAAGCCAATATCGACGACTCGGGCATCTTGACGCTCGAATTCAATAACGGAGCGTTTGCCACACTAGATCCCTCATGGACGCGAACCGAGGGATTTCCCACATGGGGGGATGTGACCCTCGAAGTCGTCGGCACCAACGGGGTCATCGAATACGATCCGTTCCGACCCCACTTGAACGTATATCGCGGCGATGCCCCCACGCACCGCCATCTCGGTTTCGGAGATAACATGGACGACCATCTTATTCAGGCCTACGTCTCAGCGCTATCGCAGACGGCGCCCCATCCTCTCTTAGCCAACGGTCTGGATGGCCTGCGAGCCTTGGAAATCGCCTTGGCTGCCTACCGCTCGCAAGCTAGCCATCATCCAGAGCGCATCCAGCACTTACTGTAAAGCGAGGCCATCCCCGAGGTCAGTCAAGATCTTTGCTTCGAGGATGGCCTCTTAAATTCCTTTTCCTCGAACCTATCGATAGACCCGGTGGTAGCCATCTAAACGATCGATGAGCCGTCGGCCGTCCGATCCTCCGATCGGAGCATCGCTCCCCCGATTGACGTTCTAAGCCGGAATTTGGAGGGATTGCGAGGCGAAATGGGGCGCAACTCTTGGCTGTTACTCCCCCCAACTGGCGCTTCACCCCGTAAAAGGGTTCTTCGATAGTCCAACAACTGATGACCCCACCCCCATTAGGGCGGAGCGGTTGGCCATCGGGTTTCGCTAAAAAGACACCATCGGGCTCATACCGGACCGGTCGAACCCAGCGATCATTTCTCCGAGACGCCTTCCAGCCGTGGGCCGAGCACCCACCCAACAGTAGTTCAACAAGTCGGTCCGCGCTCTGGTTTCTTAAATAACCGGCAAATAACCTATTCGCTAACCCGGTGGTCAGCCAAGGAGTCCAACACGAAGAACTCTAGTCAGAAACCGTTATAGTCGTAGCGGTTCCCTGAGTTTCAACGGTCGCCGCTCACTATCCTCATCCCAGCAAGACCAAATATAGACCATCCACAATGTCCGTCGAAAATGTCCAAGCACACGCATTTCTAGGACTTTGACAGGTTTTTTGACGCCAACACGAGGCTTTGAATTTCCACCCGACTTTGGCTTAATCCTACTATAGAGAAGGATTCCATCCTGCTAGAACAGGGCGGGAGGGTTGGTAGCACTTCCGATTTGTCCGGAATAAGACCTTGCCGAACGCCGATGTTTTTTTGGAGAATCACCCCCTCCGTTGAGGAGACGGTGATTCCTTGCGTTTATTTGGCATCGCAAATACAAAGAACGAACTCATCCCGATGCTGCAATGAACCAGCGTAATCCCCCTGTCGGCGCAGAATTTCGGGTCGTTGCCGCATCTCCGCAGCACCTTCCCGCCGCGAAAGCATCGGGGCGGACGACCTTCCATCCTCGATGACAGCAAAAGTCTAGACGATTAAAAGAACAATGGTTCGATAGCATTGGTGAACATTCGCCATCAACCGGCCTCTCGAATAGGTTTCGGATCTTGACCAGGGATATGATCGCCCCCCGCTGGGATCTCATTCGCGTCGATCAACGGATGACGGCGCTTTTTCAGGATAAGCGCTGTCCCTTGATTCGGGCCGTGTTCACAGGGAATCT
>DAHXNH010000302.1 GCA_027365485.1 Clostridiales bacterium | reverse complement strand
GATTGCGGGTTTTTTATTGTTCGGAAAGAGCGCGAAAAATCCCTGGTGGTCCACACGAACCGAGCGCCGCGTAGCGTCTTGCCTACGCATTCACCCAACAGCACCGTGCGCGTGGCTGACACTCGGGTGAGCGTCCAGTGCGGGTGCACCTCAATGTTGGCAGGTTAGGGATATAACGAACTATTGTTCCGATCACAATGTTATGCCTTTGACTTCAGCGGCCTATATGTGACCGGTAACGTTACGAAATAACCTTTATTAAGCAAGATTCGATAGGGACATATCACGAATTTCCGGGAGTTGGTCTTGACCCTCACTAGTCTGGTGTCCTTTCGCAATACAGCGCCCTTGTTCGGCGCATTTGCCAGGGCGAGGTCGATGCGTGGACGCCCGTGAGCACACTGGCAGAACGGGTTGAACGGGAAGGGGGCGGCCGTTGAAACCTGGATCGATCAGAAGGCGGTTACGACTTGGGCTCAGCACCATCTTACAGCACGAGGGGTACCCACTTCGGACACCGCGGTCTTGCCACTCGCGGACAATCAAGGCCGGCTACCTCAAAGCGTGACTGATGCGGCGATGGCGGAGTATAATGCGGGGAAGTCAGACGACCAGCAAATTCCGGTCCAGGCCGCGCACGACTTCTACAACGATCCCGACCAAGTGATCAACATCTCCATTGACGATGTGAACGTCAAAAAGCAAAAAGGCGTCGGAATTCCCCGTTGGCACCCGCCGTCAAGGCGGGGGAGCCCTCAGAATCTCTCCCGATCGAGTCAGGAACCGCCACCTAGGCTTTCACACCGGGGAAAAGTGATCCCCCCGTGCCGAAGGCTCCAACGGGCCCGATGCCCTTCAACGCGTGCATAATACGATTGCGCATATCCAGAGTACGGCGGGCCACGATATCTTGAGTGGCGGGATACCGAAACGGTCTTACGTATCCTCTTGGCGTTTTTGCTGGGTCAGGACGTGTTGTTGACCACGGGCCGGATTCAGTTCTTTGCCGATGGCGCTCCGGTGCTGCATAGGGCCATTCAGCAGGGGTTTGACTGGGTCCCATCCCTACGGACGCGCTGAGAGTGGTATCATCTCGAGAAGCAGTGCAGCGAGTACTTGAATATGGCCCTCGCCGGGCGGGAGATTCGCAAAGAGGTGCTACAACCCCATACGCGCTAATTTTAAAGGAAATGTTTCTCCTGCGAAGGAATTAGGAACTCACATAGCGAAGCATCAGAGGACATTCACACCACTGGGGCGACCTTCGATGGCAACTAAAAACGATCACGACCTCGATGCCCAATGGAAACTCCTGCTGCATTTGCTCCCTGCGGGATGGCAAGACGCCGCTTGGACCCAGCGAGCGTGAGTCCACCGTCGAGCGATGGTGTCGGCCGCAGCGCTCTTTCGACTGACTTTAGCGTATTCGTGGAATGATTGGTCACTCGGGACCGGCGGCATGGGCTAGCCGGATCGGATTGGCTCAGCTTTCGGAGATGGCCGTCTTAAAGCGTTGGCAACACGCTCATGCGTGGCTGGACCACTCCTAGATCAATGGTTTCACGAACGGGGTCTCGGACCCACCCTCACCCACAAGTTTCGCCTCGTGGCTACGGATGGGAGCACCCTCCAAGAACCCGGGAGCGAGGGAACCGACTGGCGACTGCACACGCAGTGGAATTTGGCCGACAACCGTTGGGAGAGGAGCGAACTCGCCGACGCTGACGGAGCAGAATCCCTGACTCAAGGGACCTTGCGTCCCGACGATGTGGTCTTGTCCGACGAGAATGATGGCCGACCCGAAGCCATCGCGGGGATTCGGAGTCAACAAGCGCACTGATCGCCCGCTTTGGGTGGAATGCCTTGCCGTGGGGAAACTCGGGAGGGAGATCCCTGGAACGTGCTCGAGGCGGCGCGGACGGTCCTGGACAAAACGCCGGGTTCTGGGCGGTGCAGATTCGTCCCGATTCGAAAACGGACCCGATTCCCCTCCGCGTGGTGGCCATTCGGAAGTCTCCAGTTGTCGCCGAAGAAAGTCGACAAAAGGCCCGTCATGCCGCAAAGCGGCATGGGCATGCGGTCTCTCAGGCCACCTTGGAAGCGGCAGATTACGTCTTGTTGCTCACGACGTTACCCGAAACGGCCGCTGAAGCGGCCGATCTTCTCGCATGATATCGTCCGCGAGGGCAAATTGAATGTGCCTTCAAACGCATCAAAAGCATCCTGCATTGCGATCAGTTACGGGCATTCGACCCGGACCTCGCGCAGACGTACTTGCTAGCAAAAATCCTCGGGGCGCTGTTGGTGAACTCGGTTCGGAATGCCGAACCGGTTTTTTTCCTACGGATATCCTCTCCGAACGAATCATTCCCGCTATCTGGCGCTATACTCAAATGGTCTGGAGTGACCTCTTTGAAATCATTAAAGGGCGGGTGGATCTCCGGGACTGGAAAGCCCCTCAAGGGTAGAAACGGCATCTGCATGAACGGTCGTGAAAACGGCGGTATCAGTGCGATGTCGCGTGATAAGTTAGCGTGTATGGGTGCCATACCCCCTCACCGGCTACCTGTGGCTGGGGCGAGTGGACGATGCGATCACGTATTTACAGCACCTGAGTGCCGAGCGCATCAAACGGCAGAAATGGCTTAATCAAACCATCAACTATCTGGAGCGTCATCGCGAGGACATTCCGTGCGATGCGTAACGCCAGGCCTTGGGATTGTGTAATTCCAGCAACCGGGGCGAAAAGGCGAACGGTCGCTGTGTGGCAGACCGCCAAAAACATCAGGGGACGAGTGGATCGACCCGATTGACGAGCACGACGACCTTTTTGCGCAATTATGGGCTAAATCGCTGGGATACGAACCGAGAATTGGGGTGGCCTGATGCCTTGGCGAGGTGCCGGTAGGCTGCCAATCTGAGCAACCGTACAGGTCGAAGTATTTTCCAATGGGTTTTCTCATTAAAGGGAGTAAAGTTCATGAAACCATCGGAGATTTTTGATGCAGGGGGTGAGGCTGATACGATGGACAGCGCCGCTATGTTCGCCCGGCCGTTTCCTGAAGCACAGAGGTTAAAGACGATTTCCGTACTGCCCAATCCGTTTGAGTTCTACGACGGTTCGTGGGTGAAGAATCGACAAGATTGGGAGAAGCGTCGTCAGGAATTGGCGGCATTGGCACAGTATTATGTGTTCGGATGGGTTCAGCGCCCTGAGTCCTTGTCCTATCGCGTGGACGAGAATGATCGCGTAAAATGTACCCTGACGGTGACAGTGATGGCGGATGGTCGAGAAGCCTCTTTCAGCGTGGCAGTGGCAGTGCCTCGCCAAGGGGTCGACACGCCGATTCCAGTGCCCTATCCGGTGCTCATTGTCGTTGGGGCTTTGGGCTCGGACGCCCAGCGGACGGAACTCCTCAAGAACGGGTACGCGGTGATCGAGATGCCGCCTCACCCCATCTATAGCGACGATGCGACACGTCGCGGTGCCTATACGACGGTGTTTCCTTACCGCCAAGGAGAGGTGCTGGGTGACTCCGGCGCCTTGATGGCTTGGGCGTGGGGGGTAAGCAGGATCATCGATGCGCTAGACTTGGGTGCCTATCCCGCGATCAATCCCCGACAAAGCATCGTGACCGGGGTGTCTCGCTATGGAAAAGCCGCATTGCTAGCGTCGGCTTTTGACCGCCGAGTGGCGGTCTCAGCTCCGGTGGATACCGGTCAAGCGGGAGCATCGAGCTTTCGCTATAACGTGGAAGGACGTATTTATCCCTTCCCTGGCGAGCCGTTTCCGGAAGGCATGGGTCGTAGTGAAAAAATCCGCAATATGATGGGAGGGCTATCGCACTGGTTTTCCTCTCATATCGCAGAGTTTGAAAATCGTGAAGCGCAGTTGCCGTTTGACGCGCACTGTATCCTAGCCTTGGTAGCTCCCCGGCCCTTGCTCCTGTTTGCGGGCGACGCGTTCGATTGGTTGTCGGCTCCCTCGACGGTCTTATCTTATACCGCTGCCCAAGAAGTCTACGAGTTTTTAGGGGCGAACGAGGCCATCGCTCTCAATGTTCGTTCCGGTCCGCATGCTATTCAAGATCACGATATTGCGATTATCATCGATTTTGCCAATCACGCGCTTAGAGGCAGCGATTACCGTTTATCGAAAGATATCTTTCCGTTCGTGGATACGTATCACGCCTATCGATATCTTCCTGATACCGCATATCTGCCATGGTCCAGACCGGGCAAGCATACCCTGTGGACCGAATCAGAGCATTTCTTAGCGGGTATGCCTCGGACGCTGACGGTATATTCCAATGCGAACACAGTGACGCTGACGCCGCCTGCGACCCGCCGGGACCGGGTGGAGCCCTTAATCGAGTCGGTTGTGGACGGCCAAGCGCTCTTTCAACTGAGCGCCGACCAAGCTCGCATCGGCATCTACACGCTTCGCGCCGATGGAAGGCTAGACAGCCGGACCATTCAGGTGTTGGGGGTGGCCTGGGACAATGCGGTAAAGATCACCCTGACCGCCGAAGGCAGCCACCGCATCATTCATTTTGCCGATCGTTACGACCACAGCGCAGTGCGGGTGGTGGTCAACGGCGTCGATGTGACCGATGTCTACGATCCGGTGCGCTTCCCCGAGGAAAACCATCGGCAGGTTTACTGTATGGCCTATGGGATTCGTATCTCAGGACTGTTTGAGTTAGCAGTGAACGCCGAGGGCGCCTATCACCTCGTGATTGAGCACTTGAAGTTTAAGAATTTCTGGCCCGAAAGGACTTTTCAATGGTCTCAAACGATATCTGCGCCCCTGCCGTTGTCGGTCAGCGCGGGCACGCCAGTTCTGTTGACCAACGGCTCAGCCACCGGGCTTAGGATAGAGTCCTAAGCCCGAGTGGTCAAGATGGATTTTCGGTCGAGGCGATGGCAGGGATACCCAAGGTATCCGATGGGCGAAGCACGCCTCGGGAGATGGGCAAGGCTTGAACCAACTAAGGCAGGAAAGAAGTCAACCGGACCATGAATGTCAACAAAACTGCCGGGAGACGCCTTCAGTTCTTGGGAGTTCACTTTGGACCACGCGCTCGCACGGGATGAAGCACCGATCTGCAATGGCGAAAAAATCTCGGATGGCTAGAGCTACCGGAGATTATGAAGAGTCGCCTTGGCGGCATCCATCAAGCGATGGCTGTGGCGTACTATGATCTCTTGACTATCGCGGAGCCGTGAGATTGCGATTAGCGTTAGCACCGACGAAGGTGGTTGGGGCGGCTGTTCCGTGGCCATGCACACGGGAGCAGCCGCCCAAGAGCCTTCGAAATGACGTCATTGGGGCAATGCGGTTACGATTGTGGTGGGAAGAGGGTGCTGGGTGGACAGATGCCGATAGCCGCTACCTGGCAGTCTGAGGGGAAACAATAGCCGTACGATGGAACCAAGAGTTGAACCATGGCTATCGTCTGAAGCAACAGGCATAAAGTCACCTGTACAGATAATTGACCGTTTGGCAGAATGACCGCACTACAGGTGCCAGATAAGATCGTACAGGCTGGCGTGGTGCCGGCCGGATTATATAGAGGCACCGTCGTGGTGGTGTAGAGGGTGACGGGGGTGGTGGTGACGCCATTCACGCAGGTGATGTCGACAACCGCGGAAATGGTGTAGGTGATGTTGTTAATGGAGTCAGTGCCGCTGGCGACAATGGCTCCTACCGAACACGTAGAATCGCTTAAATCCACGCTGCAGGCCAGAGAGCCGGAGGTCATCTCGGGTGGGATGCATCCTGGGGGCAGCATCATGTCGTGGATGACTTCGGATGCGGTAACCGTCTGCGAGCACGACGCATAGACCTTTTCCACCATAATACAGTCGATTTCCGTCGCCGGTGGGCACCAATCGTCCGTACAAGGGCCTGGGGTTATTGTGGCCATGATGTAGCGCCTCCTTACTGAAATTTGAGGGAAGACTCCACGGGGTGACTTTCCTCTGCTTCCGATATATGTCAGATCGCGGAAAAGGTGAATGCACCCAAACGACTAGACCTTTTACCCCATAGATTACGCTTAGGCCGGAAAGAGAGTGCGCCTATGGAGGCGCTGGGCTTCACGCCCGGCGCTAGAGGTTACGATCTGCGAGAAGAGAGTTGGGCCGATATCTGCAGGCGAGGACAGCGGATCCGAGCGGCCTCCGATTCGATTTCCCGTGGGACTTTCGAGCAACTCGTGTTCCTGCGGCGGCCTATCCGCTGAGGGTTCAGGCGCACTCTGACGCACCGAGGTCCTTCGAATCCTAGACGCTTTGGATGCATAAGTTGTCGCAAGGGATGCGGGAATTAATCCGCACTACCGGCGGCCCAATGCCCGGCGCATTGGACGTGCGTTCAAGCTAGCAAAGGATATTAGCGCTTGGCATGCGATAGGCTAAAAATTGTCGACGCCGACCTCGCAACCCCTTTTGCAATTACGCTTGGCTAACCCATCTCTTCAGTTGGCAAACCGTTATTCGGCACCCACACCGGCGTTCAGTTGGTGAATCAAACCAGCCAGTTGCTCTTCGTCCATATCGCCTTGGCTGAAAATGACGAGGGCTCTAAGAGGTAGATCGAGCAACATCGCGGCCGCTAAATTTGATGGGTCGACTAGGTCTTCGGCCATTCCGGTGGCTTGGCTAAAGCGTGCGATTAATCCTTGAATGACGGGAGCGGTAACAGGATTGCGAAGCAAATCGCCTACCGTGGTGTTTCGAGTCACTTGGCGTGGTGTCGCAGGCGGGTCGGTAGAGACCACGTGAATGACCTGTGAGAGCACGATCTCCCGCGAGGACTTTCCGATAGCAATGGTAAAGTCTCCGGTCTCCACATGCCATGCTGAACGGCCAACGTCGTAGTAGGAAAACGCCCGTTTATCTAGGTGAAAGGAGACCGTAGCTTCTTCCCCGGGTTGCAAAAAGACCTTCTGGAATCCTTTTAACTCTCGCGGCGGATGTTTGACGGGAGCCTGTTGGTCGGAGACATATAATTGCACGATTTCGTGCCCCGCCAATTGCCCACAGTTTTTTACGACCACCGATACGCCAACCGATTCGGTATCGGTCGTCTCAGTACGATCGAGGACGAGGTCGCGGTATTCAAATTGCGTGTAGCTGAGCCCGTAGCCGAATGGAAACAACGGGGTGAGTTCTTTGGCATCGTAATAGCGATAGCCGACAAAGAGGTCTTCTCGGTATTCGACCCGATCCGCTTCGCCTGGGAAATTCAAATAGGATGGATTTTGTGATAACGTCGCAGGAAAGGTTTCGGCGAGTCTCCCTGATGGATTGATTATACCCAAGAGGATATCCGCCATGGCACCCCCTCCGCCTTGCCCGCCGAGATAACATTCTAATACGGCCGAGGCGCGGTCAATCCAAGGCATCTCGATGGGAGCGCCGTTGCTTAAGACCACGACTAGGTTAGGTTGCACCTCGGCCAACGCAGTAATGAGTGCTTCTTGGTTGGCGGGCAGATGAAGATGTTTGCGATCATACCCTTCCGATTCCATACGCTCCGGAAGACCGACGCACAAGATGGCAATATCTGCCCTGCTAGCCGTGTCTTTGGCCTCAGCAATCAGGATTTCATCGATGCTATCCGTGTCCAAGGAATATCCTGAAGCGTAGGTTGCATTCGATGGTGCTCCCCGAGTTTTAGTAAACTCGTCCCAAAGGTTTTCTAGGTTTGTCGGTTGCACGTGAGAACTGCCGCTGCCTTGGTATCGAGGCTGGCGGGCTAAGGCGCCGATGATGGCGACCGATGGTGCACTGGTTAAAGGCAAGATCTGGTTCTCATTTTTCAGCAACACTGCGGATTCACCGGCAACCCGACGAGCTAATTGGTGGTGTCCCGAGACGTCATAGTCATAAGCGACACCTTCCGTCCACTTCCGTGAAGCGACGGCGTTGAAGATCAATTCGAGCAGGCGGGCTACACTGGCATCTATCTGCGATTCTTTGAGATCCCCGCGGCGCACTGCCTCTACCACTGAGGCTGCGGCTCCGTGATGGGGGCCGGGCATTTCTAGATCAAGGCCAGCGCGGAGCCCGGAGACACGCGAATCGACCGCACCCCAGTCAGAGATGATGGCACCTTCATAGCCCCACCGGTCACGAAGGACGCCGTTGAGTAGCCACAGATTCTCTGAACAAAACGTTCCATTGAGTCGGTTGTATGCGCTCATCATCGTCCAGGGTGCAGACGATTTTACCGCCGATTCAAAACTGGCGAGGTAGATTTCATGCAGAGTGCGTTCGTCGACCACGGTATCAGTGGTCATCCGCCGATGCTCTTGGTTATTGGCGGCAAAATGTTTGAGGGAGGTCCCGACTCCTTGACTTTGCACGCCGCGGATATAACTGGAGGCCATTTCTGAAGAGAGATAAGGGTCTTCGGAAAAATATTCAAAGTTTCTACCGCCGAGAGGAGATCGCTTGATGTTGGCCGCTGGACCGAGAAGGATGTCGACCGATTCGGCTTGGCATTCTTCTCCCAGGGCGACCCCCACGCTTTCAATCAGGGCTCTATTCCAGGTTGAGGCCAGCCCAGCGGCGGAAGGAAAGCAGGTGGCAGGCAGGCTTTGGCTAAGGCCGGGGCCGCCGTCGACCGACTTTCTTAAGCCGTGCGGACCGTCTGACAAGGTCAGCGAAGGAATCTTGAATCGAGGGATTGCCGTCGTATGCCAAAAATCTGCACCAACACATAGGCTGGCTTTTTCTTCCAAGGTCAAGCGCTTGACTAGGTCTGCAATCGTGTCAGTCATGGGGGATTCGCCTCCGGGTAGGTTTTTTATATCGGCCGGGAGAGGGTTTAATCTTCCGGGTTTTTCGTATCGTGGTATACGGCGTCTACACGTCTTATGGTTTTCTTATCCTGAAATGGGTTTCGACAACATCTCATCGATTCCTGCCCGCTCGCAGGCCAGGAAATGTGTCTCAGAGCCTCTCAGCGCTTAAGGTTTTGGCTATATTCCGGGGCGTAAACCAAGCATAGACTGAGCCTCGGGTCATGGTTCTTTCATCCATCGCAGGATATGGTCGACAGCTTGGCTCAAATCCCTCGCCTCTCCATCGGGATTCCACCGTAAATCAGAGGGCCAGGGCTGATCGCTGCGGTTGAGCCAGATCGTCCGAATACCTACGGCGCTGGCCCCTCCGATGTCGACAATCGGATTGTCCCCAATCATGACGGCTTGGCTCCCCGTGACCTTGGCCTGGTGCAGCGCGGCCTGAAAGAAGCGACGGTCCGGTTTGCTTACTCCGAGAGCTTCCGAAATGCAGAGGAGTGAAATGTATTGGGTTAAACCATGCGTAGCGATGCGTTGGCTTTGGCGGTCAGTCGGACCATTGGTCAAAATAGCTAGGGTGAGTTGCGGTTTGGCCACGATTAAGGTCTGAATTGAAGACATCACCTCAGGGTAGAGCGCAAGGGAAGCCTCAAAGCATGCTTGATAACGCTGAGTCAAATCGAGGAGACCGGGCTCGGCGACGGGGAGATTCAGGTCGGTCAGAGTGTCTCGCAGCCAATATAGATACAAATCGTGCTCTTCCAGTTCTGCCGCCAAAAATCGGTGCCAAAGCCCAGGCCATCGAAGGTTCATGGTGTTTTTGAGATCGGCCGGCGGAACTCCAGCACCCTCAAAGGCTGGAACCAGCACCGTCTTGAGCGCGACGTCGTAGGCGTTATCGAGATCTTGCAGGGTATGATCAAAATCTAAAAACACGGCTTTTATCATGCAGGATGCATTCTCACTGGGGCCCGCCGATAAGCCCAATTCCTAATCTGGTTCAAGACACCGTCTCCCTTTAGCACTATGGAACTGGAGGCGCTCCGTACGATGGCAGCGCGTTTTTAAAGATATTCGTCAGCGAGGGGAAATATCCTGCCCGTTCGGGCCAGCCTAAATGACAACGTGTCGGTTTGGATGAAACCGCGACGACCGAATTGAAATAGAATTAGGCTATAATAAGTTACTGGAAAAATCACTGATCGACATTTGACGACATCAATCAAACAATCGTAGAGGAAGACGGACGGTCGTTTAAAATTCTTGCTAGAGAGGATTTAGGTGAATGCCGAGTCGTTTGGACCTAGCGTTGCTTGGGCGTGAGATCCGTAACCAAGTCGATCGTGCGGAGATCAATCTTGGACTAGACTACCAGGCCAACCAGGTTGTTAAAAACATGAGCCAATCTGGCCGACAAGTTCATGGATTTGTGCACCTTGATTCCTGGTACGAGGTCAAATTGGACCTCGATGATTTCTCAAATAGTCGTTGCACGTGTCCCAAACACAGTTTGTGTTCGCACACAGTCGCGTTGTTTGCGGAATTAAATAAGCCTTGGGGAAAGACCGCGAGCTTGTTGGCGCCGAAGCCGACTGCCCCATCGAACGAGGCGGTGGAACGTTCAAGTGCGAATCAGACCAGGCCATCTAATACGCTTGACGGCGGCGCTCTAGCGGACCTTGCCCTCTTTGTGCGGCAAGAGGCAAGTTACGAAGCACTTGCGCGCGGTCTGTCACTGGAAGTGGGTGGCTACGTTGGGGAATTGGACCTGACGGCGCGCTACTTGACCGCGTTAGTTGACGATGATGGTAAGATGTTCCAGGCCTTTTTGCCGCGGACGTCGGGAAATGCGCGCTGTAGCTGCGGTGCGCTCCAAGTGTGCGCGCACGTGGCAGCCGTGTTTGCGGCGGCATATCGCTTGGTCGGGGATCCAAAGACGGTGCTCGAAGGGCTGGACGAGAAGGCCGATCTTAGTTTGGATCCGGAGCCGGATCTGGCGCTAGCGCCAGGCCTTTCGCAGGTGCCAGATGCCCACGGTAGGGTAGAAGATTGGTGGGCATTTTTGGAACACACTTGGCAGGAAATGGTCGGTCGGTCTTTGAGTTTAGAGGCAGGCTGCCTTTTTGACTCTACGATGGTTCAACATAGCAACACCTTTACGAATCGAGATGATGGCCTTCAGTTTGACCTGACCGTACACCTATTCGTCATGACTAAGGCACTGGTTCAGGCGGCCAATAGCGAGTACAAGGGCTGGCCAAACTTCATGTATCCCTGGAGAGAGTTGATCAACGAGATTTTGAGTGCGATTCGCGAATTGTGTGAAGAGGAGACAAGCTGGAACAGGCCCTTGCTGGAGCAGAGAGCGTTGAGTCTAGAGGATCGGCTCCGGTCGACGGTCATCGGGTCGAGTATTCCTATGGATGGTCCTCTGTGGGCGTTCCAAATGTTGTGGAACGCCTATTTCCCCATCCAACACGCTGCCCGCGAACGTTCTCGCTTGCTACAGGCGCCATGGTCAGAGAATGTGTTGATATCGTTGGCTTTGATGCACATTCTCACTCGGATGGGGGACGATGAGGGTGCACAGAAAATTTTAGGCCCAAATTTTGATTCAGGGGCGGCGGACCATATTCTGGAACTGGCCCAAGGCCTGTTGCGGTTAGGCGAAATAGTCCGCGCGGCCAAGTGGCTGCACAGAGCGGCCGAGGAAATTTCGGTCTTCACCGTAGCCTACGCGTCACTGATCAAGATATGGGAATCGCTGAGCGCCGCCGACGCGACCGAAATGGAGATGCTGGAGACCAGACTCAGGCAAGACCTGCCGAGATCCATCTCCGAGTTTGTCGCGCATTTCATACGGGTGGGGAAACCGAACGAGGCCTTTGGGGCTCTTATGGCTATAGGGCAGACCCCCACCCGTGTTCCAGAACCGACCTTAGACCGTTTATGGGAAGATGATGCCGAACGGTCGTTGGCCTGGTATCATCAGGCCTGCGATGGACTCGTGCAACTGAAGCGGCGCGACGCCTACGCCGAGGCCGGAACCTTGTTGGTTACGTTGCGTCAAAAATACCGAAAAATGGGCCGAGGCAAGGAGTGGGACCTGTTTTTGAAGTTGTTTTTCAAGCGCCATGGTCGATTAAAGGCGCTGCGCGAGGAACTCAAACGCAAGCGGATTATTTTGCCCCAATCGAAGGCAGGACCGTAGCTAGCCATCGGTTTTTCAGTACTACCAGCACGGCAGGCGGCCTCTTTAGCTCTAGGGCGAGCGCTATCGAAGTCGGAACACGGCGATAAGGGGGTGTGGATCCATGGTTGTCTATGGGCAAAACTTCACGGGGCAGAGTTTCAGCCTTCGGATTCAGTGGCTAGGGTCATCGGGAATCTTTGTCAGTGCGACCAATGGTAAAAGTTCAGCTACCCAGACGGTCGATGGGCGGGTGCTCACGCTCGCGCTCTACGCGTGGGATCGACGCACGTTTTACGGTACCATGACGCCTAGCGGATTGACCGAACTCGAGGGAGGGATCAATCTTAGTGTGCGCGAAGCCATCCGACTACTGGAATCCTTGCCCATCAACCCGGCGATAACCTGGAAATTTCAGCCGGCGGAGGGCCATCTGCAGACGATTGCGGCCAAACTGGCAGCGGATCTGAGTCACGGCCGATTCGTTCCCGACGTTAGGGCACTTAGGCGCGGGCAGCTCAGATATCGATCGCTCGACGAAGGCGACATCCGTTGGCCCCGGCTGACGGCAACCTTACTAACCCAAGCTCTAAAAGAGCATGCCTCAGATTCACCCCAGTTGTGGGCCGAGTTTCTGCGCCAGGAAGGCTTGGTTCAGGCCTTGGCTCAAGCCGATGATGCCGATATCTGGTCCGAAGCGCAGTGGTTTACGCGCCTAGGCTTAAGTGAAGATCGCCGACCGTATCGCTGGGCGCTTCGCTTGGCGGAGCCCGCGGGAGACGGCGAATGGCCATTAGAATTCTTGCTGGTGGATTGGACCGATCGCCAGATCGTGGCGACGTTGTCCCTAGGGTCAACCAACTGGCAGTGGGAGCATGAAGTCTCTTGGGATCGGGAACTGGCGCTTAGGGCGTGGGACGAACAAGAACGTCACCGCTTGCACCATTGGCTGCCCTACTTAGAAGAGCCGCAAAAGACCGGCCTGACTCGTGATCAGGCCTGGGAATTTCTTGATCAAGTGAGTCCACGCTTAATCGAGGCCGGCTATCGTCTCTATCTGCCAGCGTGGTGGGAGCAGTTAGGCAAAAGGGGCGCTCGGCTGATGGCGCGGGTAAAGAGCCCCCCATCGCAGAGCGTGGTGGGCTTAGATGCCATGATCCAATTTGATTGGCGGTTGGCGCTCGGAGACTCGGACTTGAGTCTAGAGGAATTTGAGCGCTTAGCTGCGGTCGAGCGCGGTTTGATTTATTTGCATGACCGTTGGATGCTTTGGGATCCGGCGTGGCTGGAGCGGGCGCGCGTCGTGATTGGGCAAGTGGCCAAGAAAAAGGGAATCAGTTTTCAAGACGTCCTCGAACACGGACTCTTGACGGTCGGTGAGGACGACGATCTGACCGCTTTAGACCCGGGGTCTAGTCCAAGCTGGTCGTTTGACATTGTGATGGACGAGCAGTTGGAGACGTGGGTGCGCCAGTTGGAAGGGGCCCAGTCGATTGCGCCTGAGCCTCTGCCGAACACGTTTGAGGGCACGCTGCGCCCCTATCAGCAGCACGGATTGTCCTGGCTGCGCTTCATTCGCCGCTTTGGACTCGGAGGAATTTTGGCCGACGACATGGGATTGGGCAAAACCATTCAGTACATTGCCTATCTCGCTGCATGCCGCCAAGAGAATCCAGAGGCGCCGCCAGCGCTACTGGTCGTGCCCACGTCGGTATTGGGCAACTGGGACCAAGAACTTAAGCGCTTTGCCCCGCGTCTTCAAGCCCATATCCATTACGGCGCAGACCGGGTGCGGGACGGCGGATTCTTCGATCGGATTCGCAACGTGGATGTGGTGGTGACGTCGTATGCCGTGGCGTTGATGGACGGCGAGTTGTTGGCCTCGCGGTCGTGGGATTCTCTGTGTCTCGATGAGGCCCAACAAATCAAGAATGCCTATTCCAAGCGGGCGACCAGTTTGCGTGCGATTAGGGCTCAGCATCGTCTCGCCCTGACCGGCACACCGATTGAAAATCGACTGGCGGATTTGTGGTCGATCATGGGATTTGTCAATCCGGGCTACTTAGGATCGCTGACGACGTTTAATCGACGATTTGCCAATCCGATTGAACGACAAAACGACCCGGAAGCCAAGGAAAGGCTGCAGCGTCTGATTGCGCCCTTTGTCCTTCGTCGGGTCAAGAACGATCCCAAGATCGCTTTGGACTTGCCCGAAAAGTCGGAACGAAAAGTCTTTATTGCACTGACCCGCGAGCAGGCAGCCATCTACGAGGCCTTGGTACAACGCATGTTGGAAATGATTGACGAGGTTCCGCCAATACAGCGTCGGGGCATCATTTTGGCCACCCTAACCCGCCTGAAGCAAGTTTGTGACCATCCCGGCTTGGTCCAGGCTGAAGAGACGTCGACCACCTTGGGTGAGGGGCGATCGACGAAACTGATCCGGCTCAACGAAATGGTCACGGAACTTCGCCAAGAAGGCGACCAATGCCTGATCTTTACCCAGTTCGTCAAGGCTGGCGAGTTAATCCAGGAACATTTGCAAGCCAGCCTCGGTGAACGGGTGGCATTTTTGCACGGTGGCCTCTCCGCTAGCGCCCGAGATCGGCTGATTCAGGATTTTCAAACGCCGGACAGCGCACTCGGGGTGTTTGTATTGTCGTTAAGAGCCGGCGGCGTAGGTCTCAACTTGACCGAGGCTCAGCATGTTTTTCACTTTGATCGCTGGTGGAATCCGGCCGTAGAAAGCCAGGCCACTGACCGAGCCCATCGTATCGGTCAAACCCGCCATGTGCAGGTGCACAAGTTCATTACCTTAGGTACGGTGGAAGAACGCATTGATCTGATGTTGGAACGAAAGGGCGCCTTGTCGCGTGATATTATCGACACTGGTGAAGAATGGATCACCGAGTTGTCGACACCGGAATTGAAGAGCCTATTCACGCTCAGGCGCTCATGGCTTGACGAGTAAGCCTTGTGTCGAAAACCCAAGGAGGTGCCAGTGTTGGCCAAAGCGAAATTAAAGTCTGCCGCGTCTCAAGCGCAAGTGCTGGTAGAGGTGGAAGCCGTCCAACGGTATGCCATTACCGATCCCCGCTGGCAGGCGTTTTATGAAAGCATCGTTACGCTTCATCGAGCCTGGGTGGATCCGGCTAATCGGCCAGGCTAGAACTCAAGGTTGGCCATAGCCACGCAGTGACCCTAAACTGCGTACGAATCAAAATTGATGATGTCAGAACACGCAAAAGGGCGGACACGCGTGGGCAGATAAGGATTTCTTGCATTAAGTGGTTCTACGCTAAACGAAAAGGGTGATGCAAAGCTGTAGTCGTCTCAATATCTTGGAGCATAATGGTTGCCGAATACGATGGCGTTTCCCCAAAAACGAAAACTATGAGCCGCGCTCAGTATGCCGGAAGAAGAAATGCGGAAGGAGCCTTTGGCGAATGGTACTTCCTGCGTTGGAGGGAAATTCATGATGGCCAAGAGAAGTATCTCTGAGAAATTGAAAATTTCTCAGGCACGACCCCGCGAGTGATCGTGTTAATGCCCTAGCATTAATGCTAGGGCAAGGTGACAACAAACTGAATAGGTATATTGACCAGAGTCTGCTCCAGTAGTGGACCATGAAGGCGAGGTTCAATGGGGTGCCTCGGGACCCCGGCTCATGACCGAGGGGCAGAGGGTACTGGACACAGTGTAGATGGGCGGACAGTAAACTAAAATTTCCTGTTCACGGGGAGAGAGCATCGGCTTCAGGTCGGGGACTACCTCTAGTGGAGGTGCCGGTGCCGGTGCTGCCGACGTCAAGTTGAAACGGTCGCAAAATGCTAACATTCCAAGCGGAAAGGCAACCAGAACTGCTAACACCCCAATCCCAAATAAAAATACCGGACTACGTAGGTTGAAGACCGTCCCTTTTGCCCACAATAAGCGGGCAAAATAGCTTCACCTCGAGCGATCATCCATCGAGTTAGGTGGGGGGAGAATTCATATCGTCGGGCCACCACTCTGGCGCCGGAACGGAGCGGATGGTATTGCCCGATCCGAGTGGGGGTGTGGTTCGCGGTGATCCCAGTAAGATAAGGGTCCAAAACGATTCGACGGCTGGAGCCAGCACGCCGTTCGCTTGTGGACTCGTAATCCATGCTCGGATACGCTCCCATCCGTAGGTCTCAAAACACCATTCGATGTCGTTCCAACGTCCGAGCTGCAAGATGGTCCCGATGATGAGAGACGCGTTGCGCTCGACGTCTAGATGTTGGGGGTCATATCGGTGGAACAGTGGATGAAGCGCTTCGGGAAGCTTCATAGTCGTGGGCCTCGCGGTGGTTTCGGTGCAGGAGGTGTAGGGGAGGGTTTGGATGCTAGTACTTTGCTTACGTAGGTACGAACGAAGTGGTGTAGGTCACGTGTAATTTCCTCTTTGGTTAGTGGCGTGGTGATCGTCTGAAGTGCCTCCTCGAAGTCCTCGACGTCTTGGGTATAGGTGAGTTGTTGTAGGAACAGGCGCGGTGAAAATTGCTCGCCGTAGATGCACTTTGCGGTGTTCATTACGGTGTCGAGGTCGAGGACCCCAGTCGTAAGAGCGTTGTGCACGTCGATATAGTCGCGGCCTTTGGCCCTTCTTCCGATGGTGTATGCTTTTTGTACCACGATGTCGCAAGGGTCGGCGATCGCAAGATTACGCCAATAGAAAAATGGATAGTGATGCAAAAAAGGATACGCCAAAAAGGTGACGAAGGTTCCGTCCAATATGAGGTGGATTTGTTCGGGAGCGCGCTGGAGGATTTCCACCTGTGAGAAATGAGAACGAAGTTCGGACAGCGCAGGAATAGCAGGCAAGGTGGATCGCGCCTGTTGGGTGAAAAAGTCAAGATCTTTAGACTTTCGGTGCCCGCGTTGCAATGCATAGGCGGTTCCACCGGATAAGTAATAGCGTTGGAGTTCCGGCCGGGTGCTGAGATATTGTGCGACGTCGGCAACTCCAGCGGGTAGAATGCTTTCGTTCATACGGACTTCCTCCAATTCTAGTATATCCGATAATGCGCGGTCGGGCGCTACGAACCGGTCCATTAATTCCAGTTCCCTTTCGGATTAACGCAACATATACGTATTTTTGCAAATCATTGCCCTAGATGTTGTGTAGGAGCCGGCAAGACTCCAATAAATGGACAGGCTCCTGGGTGGTCTGATATGGTTCGGCTTCCTTAGCGGGGTGCGTCTGCAACTAGTAAATAGTCCGTCTCCCCGGATGGCCGGCGTCAAATGCGTAAGCGCCGCCGCCATGCGAGGAGCAGTGAGTCACAGTGTGGACACGGCGGCCAAGGTTCCAGACTCCGAACGAAAAATATGGGGATCGTCCGTAGCGTCTAGCGCATAAAGTGTTATCATAACCATGTGGTTTTTTGAGGAGAGCGGGGCCCGATAACCCTTCAACGCTCTCCTCGGTTTTTCCCTCCTTATAGAACCCCGCGTTTGACCGCCTAGGAGCGGGGCCATCAATGATCAATGACCAATGACCA
>DAHXNH010000300.1 GCA_027365485.1 Clostridiales bacterium | reverse complement strand
GAAATGACGATCAGAGTGCCGGGATATTGACTCAAGCCGTGGGCAATGGTGGCAAGGCTAGGCCAGTCCAAGTGATGCTCAGGCTCATCCAGTACCAGTACGGATGGGCCTTGAGCCGCCAAGGCCGAAATCTCCAGTTTGACACGCTCCCCGTGACTTACCGAGCCGAGCGGCTCCGGCAACTGCGCATCCTGGAATCCATAGGCTTTTAGCCAGGCCCTACCCAATCCTTCCGATAACGCCGATTTTTGCTGAAAGTACTGCCAGATCGTCATGGTTTCAGATCCGGGGAGCACTTGAGCCATAAAGCCTACACTGCCTTGGAATAGGCGCCAATGACCGCTCAGCGTTGCGGAAAAGTTCAAGCCCAAGAGGGCCTCGACTAAACTGGATTTGCCTCCACCGTTATTTCCGACGATCGCTAATCGGTCCCCCGCTTGGATCTCTAAAAACAGATGTTCGAACAAACGAACCTGGCCATAGTCTAAGCTACCGTCTTCCACTTTAGCCACGACTCCGCGGCTTAGGACTACATGATTCCAGGTAAAGCGCAGCACATGTGGATCTTGGGGCGCAGCAAGGTATTGTTCTGATGCGATCAATTGTTCTAAACGGTGCTCGCGGGCTTTTGCTTTTTTAGCGACTTTCTTGGACTTTCGGCGAATGGTGGAGCCAATCGTAGACCGTTCCGTATAGCGCGCTTGTTCGCGGGTAGTCGCGACATCTTGTTGAAGTCGCTCGATGCGCAGTTGCTGATCCTGGTATTGACGCCGATAGGCGGATTCTTCGGCCTGACGATGTTCAAGATAGTCGCGAGGTGTTCCAGCAAACGTTCGTAAGCCACCACCGTCAAGATGCCAGGTCACCGTCGCCACCTGGTTCAAAAAATCAAGGTCATGACTTACCAGAAGCATGGCCGAGATTCGACTTCGTCGAATCCACCGGACCAGCTCTTGTCGATGGCCAAGATCCAGATGACGCGTCGGCTCGTCCAACAGCAGTAATTCGCTGTCGCCCCGCAACAACGATCCCAGTGCCTTCCACTCACGCTCGCCCCATGACCCGGCCTCCTGGCTCGGGTGATCTAGCCAAGCCACTCGCGCTCCAAAACAATGCACTCCTCCGGCACTCGCTGCAGTTCGGCCAGCGATGATCCGCAACAGACTACTCTTCCCGGCACCATTGGCTCCGATCAAGGCAACCCGGTCGCCGCCTTCCAGCAAAGCATCCACGTTCTCAAATATCGTGCGCTCATCGTAACGCATGGCTAACCCATGGAGTTGGATAGGTTTCATGGCCACCCCCGGTTAATACCGGGACGTATCCCGGTTATTTGCGATGCTTTACACCGTGGAACATGACCCATCCTCCCCCCTATGAATCCATAGCACGCGAATCCGCTTTCTGAAGATCATTGTATTTCTATACGGTCTAAGGGTCAAACGCAAGATTTTAAGGAAACACTCGGCCCGCTTGAACCTTTTATATCTTTATATATAAAGAGTGAAACCCACGTTATCTTATGAACCTCCTGTGCGACTTATTTTAAAAAATAGCATCGCGTCGATTTTTATCGTAACCATGTTGATGCAGTCGGGTCGAAGGCCCCCCTAAAGTGCCCCCACTTGCCTTCCCCTTCTGAACTCCCTGATGGCCAGAAAAGCTCTAAGAAGCGTTCAACCCATCGAAAATGATTAGACTGAAGGATAAGCAAGGAAGTAAAGGATCTTCTCTGATCAGCTGGGTGAGGACGTCGACCCAACCTTTGTCTCACCCAGCCCTTTCGCATAGCCGCAACCTGGCCATGGGGGCCTTTCGTCCCTCGCCCACTCCAACCAGCAAATGTCCGCCCCATAAACTTTGCTCCCCTGATAGTTGCTCAAGCCGCTGTCGATGGGCGGCATCGGCTCTTATCCATCTTCCCGACCAATCCGATCCTCCTGCTCAACCCGGCTAGGCCTTGGGCATCCGATGCGTGCAAAGCCTGGATCTATTTCCATCCGTGCCCACTTTCCATGCTTGAGTGCTGCACATATCAGGCTTGCCCGGTTCTGCCCCTCAGCACCGCTTGGCCATCGCTGGCAGAGTCACTCAACCAATTGCCACCATGCGTTCTAGGGGAATTAACGCACGCTGTCGAATCGACTCGGGGACCTCGACCACAAACTTTAAATCACGAAGGCCGTCTCGAATCTTCTCGACACTGATTCGATTCATGAACGGGCAGAGGGCCTCCTCACTGGCGGCCAAAAACTCTTTTTCGGGATTTTCTTTCCGCAGCCGATGCAAGAGCCCAATCTCCGTGGCCACAATGAAGCTCTTGGCCGTAGATGTGCGACTGTGGCTAATCATCCCGTCGGTCGAAAGCACATGGGTCGGCACCCCTTCCGGCGGCAGAGCGAGCGCCCGGGTGGTACATCCGCATTCCGGGTGCACTAATACTTCAGCCCCCGGATGGGCATGGACGGTGGCCACCAACGTATCAGCGTCGATGCCTGCATGCACGTGACATTCACCCATCCACACCTGGATATTTTTTCGGCCAGTTTGCCTGGCCACATGAGAGCCCAAAAAGAAATCGGGAAGAAACAAGATAGCTTTCTCGGGGGCAATTTGTTGAACCACCTTTACCGCATTTGAAGAGGTGCAGCAATAGTCGGACAGGGCCTTCACCGCGGCCGACGTATTCACGTAAGAAACCACCACCGCGTCCGGAAATTGTTGCTTCCATTCTATCAATTGCTCCACCGTAATCGATTCCGCCAATGAGCACCCAGCGCTGGGGTCGGGGATGAGCACCGTTTTTTCGGGAGAAAGAATTGCCGCCGTTTCGGCCATAAAATATACCCCGGCCACGACCAACGTGCGCGCGGGCGAACGTTCGGCCCAGCGGGCCATCGCCAGCGAGTCGCCGACAAAATCGGCGAGATCTTGTACTGGCCCCGGCTCGTAGTTGTGTGCCAAAATTACGGCATCGCGTTCGCGTTTGAGTTGCTCAATTTCGGTCACCAAATCTTCTTGGACCTCGATCATCGTGTCACTTCCTCCGTTCTTTAAAGCGCGTGGCCGGAGCTTTCAGCCGAGACGGCCAGCAGGGCGTGTTCTTGGTCGGCGTCAAGCGCTTCGAACCATGGCGATCGGTCTTGGCGGTGCAAAAAATGACCCCGATAGCGGCTATCGTTGTCTGGAAAGTCGCGGCGCACATGAGCGCCTCGGCTTTCTTGCCTGAGCCGGGCGCTGTCGGTGGCCATCATGGCCAGTCGTTTGGCGGCCGATTCAGGGAGGCTTGTTAAGTATTCAGCAAATTTTTCCAAGCTGTCGCCATCGCGGATCACGCCCAAAAAGCGATCCATCGCCTCCGGCAACCCGGCAGGAACTGTCCAGTAGTCCCAATCCTTGACCAACGAAGAAGCTCTCGGTTGGTCCCAACCTCCAAGGTACTCTTCGTCCACAATCGCCTGAGCAGCCCGTTTAGCATAGACCAAACCTTCCAAGAGCGAATTAGAGGCCAACCGATTCGCCCCATGCACTCCCACCATAGCGACCTCACCCACCGCGTAAAGGCCCTTTGTGTCGGTACGACCCGAGGCGTCGGTGACCACTCCACCCATGGCGAAGTGGGCGCCGGCACTGACAGGGATACGGTCGCGGGTTAAGTCCCAACCCCATTGGGCCAGAGCCTCGACAATACCCGAAAAATGGGCGTGAATCATGCTGGCCGGTAGGTGCGCCATGCTCAAATAGACCGGTTGATGGGTAAAGACGGCCTGGGCGACGACATCCCGGGGCGCTAGTTCAGCCGCCGGGTGATCGGCCATAATCCGATCCCCTCGTGCGTCGACGAGATGGGCTCCCTCCCCTCTCAGGGCCTCACTCAATAAAACGCCCGGTCGCTTCTTTCCTCCACTCAAAATCGTCGGATGAAATTGCATGAATTCGAGATCCGCCAGGGTAGCCCCCGCCTGGTATGCCAGCATGAGACCATCACCGGAGGTCTCAGCCGGATTGGACGAGAGTGCATAAAGGCCCGCCATGCCTCCCGTAGCCAACACCACCGCCCGCGCGGAAAGAAATTCAAAGGTATCGCGCCCAGTGGAAACGAATGCCCCTATTACCCGGTCCCGGTCCGTTCCCAATCCGATCACCCGTGCCTCCGTCCAGGCAATCGCGGAGAGCGACCGGGCTTTTTGAATCAAATTGGCGGTAATCGCCCGTCCGGTCATTCCGTCAGGGCTATGCACAATCCGGGCTCGATCATGTCCCGCTTCTTGAGCTAGATCGACCCTGCCGTCGGGAGTAAGCGCCACCACGCCGTCTTCGATGAATCGAGACACGACATCGGGGGCCGAATGGGTTAAAATATGCACCCGATCGGGGCGGGCGAGTCCCCGAGTTACGGTCATTGTGTCTTTGGCATGACGACTGGGATCGTCATCAAAACCCAGCGCTGCGGCAATACCCCCTTGCGCCAAATAACTGTTGCTCACCTGCCACGGTGCCTTGGCTGCCACCATGACTTTAAGGCCAGCTTCGGCTAAATGGATCGCCGTGCAAAGGCCACTGACTCCGGCGCCAATCACCAAGACCTGCGGATTATTGGCCATCATCGACCTCCCAGTCCGCTCCAATATCGACCGCCTGCGCAGAATGCGTCAGCCAGCCGAGCGAAAGCGCATTGACCCCGGTTTCGGCGATAGCGCGTACCATGTCCGGACGAATACCGCCACTGGCTTCAGTAAAGGCACGCCCTTCCACCATTAAGACCGCGGTTCGCAAGGTGTCGACATCCATGTTGTCAAACAAAATTCCGGCGGGCCCGGCGGCCAGAGCTTCCTCAATTTGATCCAGGCGATCCACTTCGATTTCAATATGCACGGTCGGACCCACAGATTGTTTCACCGCGTGGATAGCGGCTTGAATTCCGCCCGCGCCAGCAATGTGATTATCTTTGATCAACACCGCATCGTGTAAATTGAATCGGTGGTTTTTTGCTCCGCCGACAGACGTCGCCCAGCGCTCCAAGGTTCGCCAGCCTGGCGTAGTCTTTCGCGTATCAAGCAGCAGCGTCGGCAACCCGTCGAGATCGCGCACCACTTGCCGAGTCACCGTGGCTATCGCCGAAAGCCGTTGCACAATATTCAACGCGACGCGTTCGCCAGTCAAAAGGGCTCGGCTGGGACCGCTTATCCGTGCCAACACGTCGCCATGAGCCACCATGGTCCCGTCATCGTGCACGACTGACACCACCACGCGATCATCCAACTGACGGTACGTTTCCCTGACCGCCGCCATCCCACAACTGACTAAGGGTTGCCTAGCACAAAAGAGTAAGGCTCCGGTGCTCTCCGATGAAAATATGGCATTCGTGGTCAGGTCTCCTGCTCCCACGTCCTCGATTAGAGCTCTACGAATTAGGTCCTGCCAAACCCATGGGGGAACCATTGCTCACCTCCATCACTTAAGACCATACTACTTCATGTATATACAGCTGACAATACCAAGGGATTCGAATCGGAGCATCATCTCGCTGTCCTATCTCGGCTAAGCCATCTTCCATATACACCGAATCCATTCGGCAACCGCGATCAATCGGCTGATGGTGTCTCATCGCTCCTTCTCAATGAATATGCGATTACCAAACACCAGAACTTACGCACAGCAGGCGAGCATAATTCTTTTCCTGCGTCGCTGTCCTCGGCCGCGCAAAAATCGCTGACGCTTTATCTTGAACATGTCGTCTAAAACCCGGCCACGAAGTGAACACTGACTCTCAAGATTTACTAGACTCGCATGCCTCGGTCCCATCAGCGCCGCTCCTGGCATCAACGATTGGACCCCTAAGACCCACTCTTACTCCTCTATGAGGGCGCTATCCGCTTGCGACAGAAGGCGCGTCTTCCGTCTCATATGATGACCAGTCAGCGCCAACACATTAGTGCTACAGCGAATCCCAGTGTCACTTGGTCCTCGGCCAAAAATCTATCTTCAGAATTTTTGCGATTGAGGAAGGCCATTCCAACTCCCTTGGCCATTAGCACCGCGAGCGTGCCTGGAGCGACCTTCGGAGCCGCCTACACCCAAACCTTGCAAGCCATCGACGTCCATGACCCTTCTCGAATCCGGTGAACGATTAGTGATGCCTCCCTACGCCTACCTCGTTAGTAGCCTGGCGTCCGGGGAGCACGCCAAATCCAGGTATGGTGCAAGGTCGTCCACACCACGCCTCCATCCATTAGCGAAAGAGACCCGTGATATGAACCGGCGTTGTGCCAGACAAGAATACCGTGACGGCTTTTCCAGGCAATCCAGAAAATGTGTTTGGTCGGATCTTCGCGGACCAGAAAGGATGAACCGACAGAAATGGTGTCTCCTGCAGGTAACGACACTGTCACATCGTGGGGCTTTCCCCATGCCGATTCGATTGTCACCGGCTCTGCCTCCGAGCTGGGAAGATCCCGCGGGTTGGGAGCGATGACCCACGATGGTCCCCAACCTTCCCAATCGATTGGCCAAGCAGTTTCCGCATTCGACGATGAAGGCAACGCCGGATTCAGCGCGGCGGTCGACCGTTTGGTGTTGAGATTATATACGACGTAGTTACGGTGCCACCGTCCCAGGACTAAATGACCATCGGCAACCAGCCCAGTGAATCCCTTGGGCAAACGAACAATCTGCCCAAAGACCCCCGGCGGATTGCCAAACAAATTGTCTCGAGGCGTCACCGTGCGATCGCCAAAAATTTGAAGCAAACGATGGCGTCCGCTAGCCAAATTCCAAGCCAGGCCCCATAGCGGACGGTTTCCGTCGCCACCCGATCGCCACAACAGCGGCACCACACTGCCAGCCACCCAGGGCATTCCTCCCGTGTTGTCGTTAAACTCGAGCCATGGCCAGGCCTTAACCACCACAACGGGATGCGTGGCTCGCCACGGCCAGAGGTGAACGGCCAAGGACTGACCCTGAAGCCACGCCAAGCCGATCTTCGTCACGGCAAATCCGTCGGCCCGGGCAATTAGGGGAAGCCGAGCGGCAAAGAGTTGATGAATCCTGAACGTCTTCGGAGGCAAGCTGCTCACATGAACCCGTTGGGTTACGTAGGGCGGACGAAAGGGCACATAGGTCGCCCAAGCCAAGGACATCGTTCGGGTCGTCCTACCCAGGTGTTCGACCACGCGTACATGAGTGCGGCCGTCTACCCAGGTTTGCACCCGAAACACCGTGAAGTGGCCCTTCCTCAGAAGCGGATTCACTGGTGCATAGGGCCTTATCGGGACCCGATAGACCACTTTATAGGTATCGCCCACCTTGATCTTCTTTAAAGTAGGAATGGCCGTGTATTGGGTAAGGGTGACCCGGCTTCCCGACGGACTCTTTACGATAAGGTTCTGGTAGCCTGCGCCGAATCCCGACACGGTCAAGCTAAAGTGAAGCCAACGGATGCGATACGCCATATCGGGATGGCGATGAGACGCGGTATCCAAATTAAGATACTCGGTAGACGCGCTCGTCACCCGCCAAGGCTTGGCCGGAGCAATCTTCGGAGTCCTCATGGTACCAAAAGGATCGGCATCAATGCTCCAGTGCACAGAACGAGGAAGCATCAGCTTAAATGCCACTGGGCCCGGCGACACCGGCTCTCGCCGAAAGAGTTTTCCCATAATGGCCGGAACCAGAGTTGCGGCGCGCCTGGGCGCGGACCGCTGAGATCCAAAACCCGGGGTACTCAATATCAGGGGGACGGTCAGTAGTGCATATAAGAAGCGACGCGACCTGGACCTCTTTCCTTGCGATAATACGTTTCCGAGCCTAGTCGACATCCCGAAGCCGAGTTGTTGATTCACGTCGCGATCTCCTTCCGTGCCAAGAAACATCCCTTATGCCATAACAACGCCAGTACCGGGGCGAAGGTTACAGCATCCGAGATTTCTAGGGTTACCGCGGGGAAGGTCGGCTGGCGAAGGCAGAAAGACGGATTGCAGCCCAACTTGAGATATCGCAGGCCCACACCATAGGCCTCACACTTTACGGATCGCATGTCACCGTTCGTCTCCCGCATCTCTCATTTCGTAACCAGCACACCAACGGTCACCGCGACTTTATCCTCGGTCTCCCAGAGTACCTTGGCGACCGTGACAACGGTTCAACCGGTGCCAACAGAAGCTGTCGACCAGAAAGACGGCGAAGGAGCTTTGAATGAGCATCTCGAAGGATAGCCATCCAGAAGTTTTATCAGAAAATGTGCAGTGTAGACGTCAAAGTCTTTGTTTGCAAGGAACAATCAGAGGTGGGAAACGCTACTGTCGGACGATGGGAGGACCAATAGGGCCTGGGTCTTAAGCCGGCATGTGAACGGGGCAGAGCCTAAGAGACCGACGGATTCGCTAAAAGCCCGTATTCATTTGGCCCGTGAGGCTCCATGCTGTCATGAAACCGATGGTAAAGGCCACTCCACGGGATCGAGACGCCAGCAGTATGGATAGACGGTGCATAAACTAAAGGTCTCTCCCCCAAGCCCTCCCCGACCTCCAAAACAAAGAGCCTTTTTAGCGTACTCGGAACCCAAGGATGGGCGCAAAACCCATGCCCCCCTTATCACGACCGCTCTCATCCCAAGCCCCAGCCCTTCCAAAAAATCACTCGCACCTCGTTGGCCATCGCTTCTAAATCTAAGGCCGGTTGCCGAGCCCAAAGGCCAAATATTTCGGACAGGGCCCCGACCCAGGCCCATGCACCGACTTGAGCAGTCGCCGGGGTTAAACCACATTCCTGGAGTTCTTCGACTAAGAGATTGGCAAAGGTTTGATGCACATGCCAAAGGTGGTCTTCCAACATCGGTTCCGAGCCGATGCTCTTAATCAGCACCACCCGCGCCAAGTCGCGGTCGTGGAGCAAAACTTTGACCACAGCCTCTAACGATTCTTCGAGCTTGGTCACGGCGTTGCCAGACTGGCGGCGGTTCGCTAATACGGCTTCCATAACCCGACCATAGAGCATATCGATGAGCGAGACAAACAAATCGGTTTTACCTGAAAAGTAGAGATACACCGTGCCCACGGC
>DAHXNH010000290.1 GCA_027365485.1 Clostridiales bacterium | reverse complement strand
GACGGGGCGCGCCGAGAACTCGAAGAGTCGCTAGAGCGGTTGGGGGTGGATCACGTCGATCTCATCCAAATTCATGCCGTGACTTCATTGGACGAACTGGATCGGGTGACCGCGGCGGGCGGAGCGCTTGAAGCGTTGATTTCGGCAAAGAACGAAGGGTTAGCCAAAGCTATCGGCATCACTGGTCACGGCCACCTGGCTCCTTCGGTTCACCTCGAGGCCCTGCGCCGCTATCCTTTCGACAGCGTGCTGACGCCTTTGAACTTTGTCCTCTATGCCAATACGGCCTACCGTGAGGCCTATGATCGCTTGGTGGAGGAGATTAAACGTCAAGATGCGGCCTTGATGGTCATTAAGGCGGTCGCTCGGGGCACGTGGAGCGAAGACGAAACTCGCCCCTATTCTACCTGGTATCGGCCATTTGACGACGCGGAGCAAATTCGACGCACGGTGTCGTATGTCCTGTCCCATCCGGAAATCACCGGATTTGCGACCGCCTGCGACGTCCATCTGCTGCCCAAGGTCTTGGAAGCGGCAGAGCGTCCGCTTCCCTGGTCGAACGTGCAAGAGGAAGCGTTGCTGGCCGAGGCGGGGCAATATCAGTCACCATTTGGACCATTTGCTGACGTGCATTAGAAACGAACTCTTTCGGTGGTAAAGCGAGCTCGACCACTCGCTTGGCCACCGGAAGACGCTAGCGGTTCAGGGGCTGGGGGTGACGTTGATGTGGTTCATTTTGAAAAAGTTGCGGTCTGCGATTGTTCGTACGAGTTCTCGAAACATGGTCATCGCCTTGGTGGCGGTGGCCTTGATTATTGTTCTAGGGGGACTGGCGTTTGCGGTCTACGACGGGGTGTCATGGCCGACGGGAATGTACTGGGCGGTAACCACCGCGACCACCGTGGGCTATGGAGACGTCGTGCCAAAGACTCCGACCGGTCGCGTCATCGCGGTCAGCGTGATGTTGACCGCAATTCCCTTGATGGGCTATGTGTTTGCCGAAATCGCGGCGCTGACGGTCGAGAGTCGAATGCGGAGGTGGTTGGGGTTGCGTACTGTGAGGCATCTTCAAAAAGCAGTCATCGTCTTGGGCAGTGCGAGTTGGGTCCCGGAGTTGCTGGGCGCACTGTCGGCCCACGATAGTCCGGTAGTGGTCCTGAGCACGACATCTCCCTCGCTATCTTGGGAGCATGTCCATTGGGTCCAAGGCGATCCGAATGAACCCTCACAATATGCAGCACTCCCCTTGGCAACGGCTGAGGCGGTGGTGTTGGGCCTCGATTCAGATGCGGATAACCTGCTGGCGGCGATTGGCCTTAGACACCTATGTCCGGATTTAGTGATCCTGTCGATGCCCGAATCGGAGCGGGTGGCTCAGGCTTTGAGAGATCTTGGAGTGGCGGTTCACGTGGCTCGCGATCCCTTGCTGGCGCACGTATTGGCGAAAAGCTTGGATGCGCCCCACGCAGGCAAGCTGTTGTTTCGCCTGCTGTTACATGAACAATACCGGATCGAGGAGGAACCGGTGCCAGCCAACTGGGTCGGGCAGGACTTTGCCCGGGCCCGCAAGACGGCAGATGGGGTCTGCCTCGGCCTGATCCAAGATCAGGAAGTATATTTGGGCCTGGATGAAGACCCCAAAGTAGCACAAGGGGCGATGATGTTGCAGTTGATTCGGAACCAGGAATCGACCAAAAAGCCTGATCCCAGGGGAAAGAAGGAATAGAGGATGCCAATCGACGATTCCACCTGGTCCGTTAGCGGGGTGCGGGTAGCAATTACCGGAGGTTCTGAGGGACTGGGTTGGGCCATGGCCAGGGCGTTGGCTGAGGCCGGTGCTAAGGTGTGGATAGGATCTCGCCATCAAGAAAAGGTAGAGCATGCCCTGGACCAGCGCCATAGCCAGGACTGGGAGCTAGCTGGGGGAACGCTCGACGTGACCCAAAGCGAATCCATTGAGCAGTGGTTGAGCGCCATGATCGGCCGTTACCGAGGTATCGACGTCTTGGTCAATAACGCCGGCCTCGGCATGCGCACGGTCAACCCGCGTTTTTTTGAAGATCCGATGCCGTTTTGGCAGGTGTCGGAAAGCGGATTCCGCAAGGTCATTGAGACCAACCTTACCGGCTATTTTTTGACCGCTCAAGCCGTCGTTCCGAGATTTCTGGCCGAAGGACAAGGGAAGATCATCAATATTACCATGAATCATGCCACCATGCGTCGTAGAGGATTTAGCCCGTATGGGCCGTCGCGGGCAGGTGCGGAGTCCTTATCCCACATCATGGCAGAAGACCTCAAAGAGGAAGGAATATCGGTCAATATGTTGTTGCCAGGCGGTGCGACGGATACGGGGATGATTCCGGAATCGGTGAATGAAGGGTTTCGGCGCACGCTTCTGCCTGCTCAGATCATGGGGCCTCCCATTCGTTTTTTATGCTCCCAGGCCGCAGAAGGGCTGACTGATGAGCGCATAGTGGCCGTGGACTTCGAGGATTGGCTAAGCCGACGAAATTGAACCGACAGAGCATTTTCCGGGTCCCAAGGACAGAGCGTAAGATGACCCGCGGGGGAGATCTGACCCTGGGGTTCTTGTCGGTTGATCTAGCACCGACGGCGGACTGAGAAAATATAGGGTGTGAATAGGTTTCATTGATTGACGGAAAGTACGGAGGAATGCTGTGGATTCCCAAAAGTCCCGACTGTCGCAATCGCTGCTCCTGTTGATGGCGTTTGCGGCCGCTGCCACGGTGGCGAATTTGTGGTATAACCAACCCCTATTAGGAGCGATGGCTGATACGTTTCACCGCGCTCCGCATATTTTGGGCCGCGTATCCACATTGACCCAGGCCGGATACGCATTAGGCCTGCTCCTATTCGTACCGCTAGGAGATTTGATTGAACGTCGGCGGCTCATCTTAATATTGACCGCTGCTGTGACCATTGCTTTGATCTTAGAAAGTACGTCACCTTCGCTCTTCTGGCTGGAAGTGTCGGCCAGTTTGATTGGACTGACTACGCCTATTCCCCAAATCATCTTGCCGCTGGTCGCCGATTTGGCCCAGCCGTCGGAACGGGGGCGGGCGGTGGGCCTAGTCATGGGCGGCCTATTGATTGGAATTTTGGCGGCGCGCACGGTGGCTGGGTTTATTGCCACCTGGTTGGGGTGGCGCATGGTCTTTCGAGTGGCAGCGGTGCTGATGCTCTTCATCGGATTTCTGATCCGAAAGTTTTTCCCGGTGAGCCATCCTCGGCCTACTCAACTCGGGTACTGGCAAACGCTAGCCACCCTCTGGCCACTTTTTCGCCAACAACCGGAATTGGCCTCGGCTGCGCTGACCGGGGCGGCCTTGTTTGCGACCTTCAGTGGCTTTTGGACGGCCTTGACCTTTCTGTTGCGGGCGGCGCCATTTCATTATCCGCCGGAGGTGATTGGACTGTTTGGCCTGGTCGGTATTGGTGGGGCGAGCGCGGCACCATTGGCTGGCCGTCTGGCCGACACCGGAGATCCTCGGCGTACGGTGAGCCTGGCGTTGGCTGGAGCCACGCTCTCGATGGCCTGGCTGTTATTGCTTCCGCGTACGGTCTGGGTAATCATCATTGGCATTGTACTCTTGGACGTCTCTACCCAGTCGGGACAGATCTCCAATCAGTCTCGTATTTACGGATTGAGTCAAACCGCTCGATCGCGTTTAAATACGGTCTACATGGTTTCGTATTTCGTGGGCGGGGCGCTGGGCTCGGGGGCGGCCAGCATCGCCTGGGGATGGTGGCGCTGGCCCGGAGTGACGTTGACCGGGGCCAGCTTCTTGGTGCTGGGAGCCTTGGCCCATTATTGGGGATATCAAAAGGCGAAACTGACGATGAAGGCGGCGCCCCCGGATTAAGCGCCTTAAAAGGGGTTTTGAGCGTAAGCCGCCTGAACCAAAGGCCGAAGAGAACGGGCCACGGTCTCTGGCAGCATATCACCGACGAAGGCGCCCATGCCTAGTTCGGATCCCGCCAAATATTTGATTTTGTCCGCTCCCCGTTCAATGGGTAGAAAGTCGAAGCGCAGGTGATAACGGTCTCTTGCGAACACATGACCCGGGGCTTGGTAAGATGCCAGGACCAAAGCCGTACGGTGCCCAAACCAGGCATCATAAGCGCGATAGACGGCTTGAATGACGGCCATCGCCTCGTCGCCTGTAGGTAGAGGACAGGAAACCAGGTCGGGGTGATGGCGACGAGGATACAGCGTGAGTTGAAAAGGCATGCGTGCCGCCCAGGGAGCGATGAGTTGCCAACGCGAAGTGGTCAACAGGGTGCGAGTTTCCAAATCGGGTCCGTCTTGTTGACAGAGCGGGCAGTGATCTTGAGGCCAGCGGTCGATTTCTTGGACCATGCGTGGGGGAATAAATGGGTAGCCATAAATCTGTCCGTGGGGATGCGCAATGCTGGCACCGACTTTGCTGCCCCGGTTCTCGAAAATGAAGACGTGATGAATATCGGGGCGAGCATTGAGAGACTCAGTACGATGTACCCACGCTGACCAGACGGTTTGGGCGTGGGTGGGCAAAAGCGTGGCCAAGTCAGCCCAGTGATCGGGGGAATAGACGACGATTTCACTTTTCCCCGGGGCATCGAATGCCGGAAAGCGATTGTCGAATACAGCGACCGCAAACGGTTCAAGACCGACTTCGGAATGGTCACCGGGGCAAAATGGGCAAGGATTGCTATTGTCTGACGCTACCGTCAGCGGACGCACTTGGCGATCCCCAGACAAGCTAATCCAATCGCCACTAAACGGATCTTGGCGGAGCTTAGGCATCCGTGGGGTCCTCCTCCTCGCTGGCGTTCCATGCATCTTGAACCACTCTGTCGACGGTCGAGTGCTGAGGTTCCCAGCCAAGGATCCGTTTAGCCGACTCGATGCCGGCCACGAGCCGCGGTGGGTCTCCGGCGCGGCGATCGACCAATCGAGGGGTTACGGATCGGCCGCTGACTCGGGCAAAGGCCGCTACGAGTTCTAAGACGGAGGCCCCGGTGCCCGAACCCAGATTGAGAGCAATAGGCGCTCCTCCGTCCTGGAGATATTTGGCCGCTTTAAGATGAGCATCCACTAAATCGGAAATATGGATGTAATCTCTGATGGCGCTGCCGTCCGGAGTATCGTAATCGGTGCCAAAGACTAGAGGACTCTCTTTAGCTCGAATCGCTTTGGCCATGAGCGGCAGTACATGGGTCTCGGGCTGGTGGTGTTCACGCACCGTGCCCAGGTAGCCAGCGGCATTAAAGTAACGAAGGGCCACCCATGGCATCTGATAAGCTTTTGCATAGGCATCGAGAATTTGTTCGAATTGGAGCTTGGTCACTCCGTAGGCCGAGAGGGGAGCTTTGGCAGACGACTCGGCAATGGGCACGCTGAGTGGGGTTCCGTAGACCGCCGCTGATGATGAGAAAATGAGCGGAACCGGAGGAGCTTGGCGCAAGTGATCGAGCATTCGCGTCCCTTCGATGACGTTGTGCTGAAAGTAGCGCGAGGGTTCGGTGACCGATTCGGAAACCGAAATAAGACCGGCGCAATGATAGACCACTTCAATCTGGTAGCGCGCGCGAATCCACTCCCAGACCTCGGCATCGCCCACCGAACCGCGAACTACGGCCAAGCCTGGCACTTGGCTGGCAATGCTGCGGTTGTCGATGACGACGACCGTCTGTTGCTCGGATTTTAGACGAAATGCCAGGGATTGACCAATGTATCCCAGGCCGCCGGTAATGACCTGAGCTAAAGGCAGTGGCGGGTGGCCTTCGGCGTTTCGGTAATAATGAATAGTGCGACCATCGCCCATGGGCATGGCTTTATGTCTAGTGTTCAAGTCTTCATCCGACATGCGGGAATATCGCTCCTTTTGTGAGGCCTTTCTTTATCGTACCAGACCAACCGCCGTCAAGGCCATGTTTGTCGTTATAAGTCCCAGCGAACGAGGGGAGGCTACCGAGTGGCCTGCCCTGCGATAAATCGTTCCCATTCTTTGTTAGCCATGTGATAGGCGTGGTCGTCGTCAGGGAAGGTGCGATCGAGGACCGCGCTGCGATATGCCTTCAAGCCTTCAGCGAGGACTTGTCGGCCTTGGGCGAAAGGGGCAACGAATTTTGGGGTGTAAGAGGACAAGCCGAGACAATCATGAAAGACCAGAACCTGCCCATCGGTGGCAGGGCCGGCACCGATGCCGATGGTGGGTACTTGAATGCGCTCAGTGACCAGGGCCCCCACTTTGTCTGGGATCCCTTCGAGCACCAGTGCGCTGATTCCGGCCTGGGCGAGGCTTTCGGCATCGTCAAGCAATTGTTCAATGTGTTCTCGGGACCGCGCCTGTACCCGATATCCTCCCATCGTATGCACACTCTGCGGAGTCAGGCCAAGGTGGCCGATGACGGGAATGCCTTCGGCGACCAACGAAGCTACCGTTTCCGCCAGGCGGTGGCCGCCTTCGATTTTTACCCCGTCGGCTTGGGCTTCTTGAAGCAAGCGGCCAGCATTGGTCAGAGCGTGCTCGACGGTTCGGTAACTGAGAAAGGGTAAATCCACGATCATGACGGTGTGGGGCGCCCCCCGGCGGACGACCCGAGCGTGATAAAGCATGTCTTCCACGGTCACCGAAAGGGTACTGTCGTATCCGAGCATGGTCATGCCCAGCGAATCACCGACTAAAATTGCGTCAACCTGGGCCTCTTCCGCCAATTGAGCTTGAAAAAAGTCATAGGCGGTCACCCAGACTTGCGGACGTTCTAATTTCAACCCCGTAAGATCCAGAGCGGTCTTGGGTGTCATCTGCTATCGCCTCCGAAAGATGGTTCAGATCCCACGATGAGATCCGACCGAGTCACTCTTGTTTAAGACTTCGTCGTGCTGAGGCCCTAAAACATTTTGATGAGCTATCGTTTATGATATAACTCAATGACGGTTTGTACATCTAGACAGTTTGGGTTTGGCCCAAAATGTATGAAGGGGGTAAAAGATGGCCTATCCGACCGTGCCTCATCAATGGGTTCAGCGCTTTCAAGATCTTCCTTCTGGTGGCGACCAGGACTGGTTTGGGCGCTTGGCTGACCGCGCCGGGGTGGTGGAGTCGCCTGCGGACTGGACCGACCGCGTAGAGGCTTGGTCCCAAGGGCTGATCTTAGCGGTGGGCCGAGTGAGTCGGGCCTCGCCTCCAAGGCCCCAAGGGCTGAGCCAGACCTCGAGTTCAAAGCCCCAAGGGCTTGCGGCTAGAATAAGCCGTTTACCTGCGCCGGATGCGCCAGCCTTAGTCATCGTCGAAGGCAGACACAGGGTTTGGGCGTATTCGCACCGCGCGGTGTGGAGTGCGGGTGAGGCGGTGACCAGCTTTGGTATTGGACCGACCTCCGGGGCTTTGGCCGACGTTTCATGGTGGAACCATTGGCCGTGGCTAGAGAACGGCCGGGAATTCGTACCGACCGCCTGTAAGATCCGAGGATGTGTGGCCTTTAGCGATGGCATCCGGATCGTCTATTGGCATCCCCGACTGCTCGGCCCAGTGCTCATTGAAGACGAGAACGGCAAGAGATTAGCGCCTGATTTAGCGGGCTCGATAGATGAGGCTAATGGGGTGTTGCTTCGCGGGGAAACCGTTCCCATTGGCCGGTGGACGGGGACGGAGGTGGTGCCGGTGTCGTATCCCGGAGGATGGTGGCTCGGAGGCGATGCGGTTCCTTAGGATGGAATGCGGTGGCATAAATGGGACCGAAGCATAGCATGAACGACGGAGTAAAATCTGATAAAGGAGTGAAGGCGCGATTGGCCAAGAAATTGCGAGTAGGGGTGCTTTTTGGGGGGCAGTCGGAAGAACATCAGGTGTCGATGATGTCCGCCAAAGCGGTGATGGAATCCTTGGCGAAAGGACCCTATGAGTTGGTGCCGATCGCCATCAGTCGCGAGGGAAAATGGTTCGAAGGCGACTCGGCACTGGCACTCATGGGCCGAGCGATCGGCCGCCCGCCTGCACTCTTCGAGGGGCAGGGAACCTTGCTGGAACGTCAATTCGAGCCTCAAACGGCGGTAGAAGTTCTGCAACCTGGAGGCATGCTCGACGGCGTGGATGTGGTAATTCCAGTATTGCACGGACCGCTGGGCGAGGACGGTACGGTGCAGGGCCTGTTAGAACTGGTGGGAGTGCCCTATGTCGGTTCAGGGGTGCTGGGCTCCGCTCTGGGGATGGATAAAGTGGCAATGAAGACGGTGCTGGGGGCCCACACAATCCCGCAAGTGGCCTATCACGGGTTTACGCGGGCCCAGTGGAAACAAGACCGGGATGCGGTGATCGCGGCGATTGAAAAGAAACTGTCCTATCCAATTTTTGTCAAACCCGCTAACCTGGGTTCTAGCGTGGGTGTGTCCAAAGCGTGTAACGTCTCAGAGCTTGCGACCGGAATTGACTGCGCCGAACAATATGATCGACGTTTAATTGTTGAGGAGGGAGTTGATGCTCGGGAGTTTGAGGTCGGGATATTGGGCTCGGATCCGGTAGAGGCTTCGGTGGTGGGCGAGGTGGAAGTTCACGGCCACGAATTTTATGACTATCAGGCCAAGTATGTGGATGGCAGCACGGTAATGACCATTCCGGCGGACATTCCAACGGAGGTGGCCGATACCATTCGCCAGATGGCTATTCGTGCCTTTGATGCCCTAGACTTGGCGGGTCTCGCCCGGGTCGATTTCTTTTGGGAGCGGGGGAGGGGCAGAGTGCTTTTAAATGAAGTCAACACCCTCCCCGGCTTTACTCCCTATAGTATGTATCCCGTACTCTGGGAAGTGTCGGGCGTGCCTTATCCTGAGCTTCTCGAGCGACTGATTGCGTTGGCTTTAGAAAGAGCCGGGAACGGGACCCCCAAAAAGGCAGGAGCGAAATTTTGACCGGGGCTGGAGATGCGTCGCGGTGCACATCTAAAGAGTGGGCCATAGTTTTCGTCTTTGGGGAATGCCATCGTTGGGGAACCATGATGCACCAAGACTTTGAGATGCCCACAGCTCGGGCATCAAACCGTGAAATTTGACCCGCGCGGAGGATCACGGACAGGATTAGCCCCTCGACGGCCACCACACGGGAAGGTGGCCTGAAGATCCAGCCTTTTTTACCGTCGGAAAGCCCAGAGCGTCCTAGATCCGAGGGCATCCATCCAATCGAGTGATTGGAAAATTCGTAATCTGACAATGTTGAGGTCCAGGCTTAAGCCGTGGTCGACTGCTGTCATGGCGGACTGGACGATCTGGGCGCAGGAACGCGGTCGGCTTGACGCCTCGCCAGATGGCCCACTTTGTGGAAACCCGGTATCGCTTCGATGCGTTTTGACATAGGTACGATCGATTTCAGGTGCGGTGCCAACCTGGCCTACCGATCGACAAGCACAGCAACAAGGGCCGTGTGGAGGTCGGAAGCGCTACAGACTTGGGCCTTGTAGGCCGTCTCGTCTCGTGCGAGGCGGCTTCGCTGTGCATGAACCTGGGCGTCTGATGCCAATCCAACGAGCAAGACCAGAGTGCTACGATGGTGACCACTGTAGAGGAATCGATGATAAATGGAGTTAGCGCCAAGCGGCCGTCAGATCAGGTCGAGGCCCCGCTTCTGCCGGTGGGGCCTCGATCGAACAATCTCCGCCGGACTAATTGGTGACGGTCAGAGTCACCGTCGCATTCGGATTCCATTGTACCAAGGACGCGTACCCGCTGCTGAAAATTCCCACTGGAAATGTATACGCGCCTGCAACTGTAGGAGTGAAGACTGCAGTGTTGGTAATCGTCTGGCTCGGGCCGAGAGTATCGGTGGTCGCGAACTGTGTTGTAAAGCTACCGTTATCGTACACGAACTGGTCCAAAACCCCGTTGGTGAGCCAGTTTGTAGGAGACTGGTCACGTAGAGGCATTGGCACGTCATCACGACCGCACGGGACTTGAGCGTCCCACAGGCGGGCTGGGGGATATCTTCGTAAACGGGCGAGCCGGGATGTGAAGCGCGGTGCCGCCGTGGTGTTTGTGGGTGTTTACCCATCCGCGCCGGAAGAGATTGTAGGCTGCTATGCGCTGTCTGCATTTAGCTTAAAGCTCAGGGATATCCCCGCTCGGTATCAGCGGAGGCTTGCTCGCTATCCGGATGTTGGAGTCGCCTTGTTAGGACGTTTGGCGGTAGGTGTGCCGTTTCGGGGTCAGCATATGGGGGAATTTTTGCTTGTTGATGCGCTTCACCGGCTTGGTAGCGTCGTCGGCAACGAGTGCCACCGTAGCGCTGGCACTGGATGCCTTGGATGGCTCGGAGACCGTTTATATCCGTTATAGTTTCATGCGTTTAGGAGGCCAACGATACCGGCTTCCTCTGGATACCGCTCGCTTTCTTTTTCAAGCAAAGACCGCGCCAATCCTTGCGGATGAAGAGCGATGATCTTAAAAACTATTGTGCTGGATTCTCCCTTTGACTGATTTTCTTGGATTAGCAAACCCAACAATACGTAACGGGACGAATAAAAAGATGAAAAGCCAAGAGCAAAAAATGAGTAACAATGCCATCAAAAAATAAAGTGTCCTTAAAATCGTACAATCGGCCTATAGCAAAAGGGAAATAAGCCTCCCAAAGTCCGAGTAACGATTATCTGGGCATTTACGGAGTGGGGTGCTCATTCGGACCGAGTGACTCGATGTGCCTCAACCGGAGGAGGTCTCTTCTAACATTGCCTCAACAGCCCGAACGGATGCTTGCAGTGCCGCGTCGCAGTCTCGCAGTCTCGCAGTCTCTCAGTCACTGACTAGGTTTCATTACATTGGCAGAAGATTCCTTCCTGCGAGCAATGAGCATGGTCGGGACACGCAGGGAACTTAGCTCTCTTAGGGGTATCGCGGGTACTGTCGACCTTCCACCGCATTGCGTTATACGCTTTGCACTGGTTCTGACAGCAAAGAGGTAACCACGAAGGTAATCGACTGGGAGCTGATTGCCCGGAGCACACAAAATGTCGACCTGTGCAATGTACCACATAAGTGAGCTACGGCTTGAAATGTCGCTTATGTCTATGCCGATAGGGTCGTGATGTAGGGTAAATAAAAGATCCACCGATCTTCATTTTTCAAAAG
>DAHXNH010000288.1 GCA_027365485.1 Clostridiales bacterium | reverse complement strand
AAGGCTGCGAAGACGAAATGCGCGGCATCGACGAAGAAGACGTGCCGCTTCCCGGCCTGGGCTTCTTTTAGTAAGGGATCCAACTGTTCGTCGAGAAACTTCTCTTGAACCTTAGGGTCGGCCTTCGCTGGAATGGGAGCTACCTTGCGGTATTTGAAACCTGACCGCTTGAAAAATTCGCGAATTTGACTCGGACTGCGTTGCAGTCCGGTCAGTTCCTTAATCCGATGTTGTGCTTCTCCCACATTCCGGGGCGAATGTTGATCAAATTCTTTCATGAGCGAGTCGCAATGCGCGTCCAACTCACTCGTTCGTCCGTCGACAGCAAAGCGCTTTAACGCCCCCAGTCCCCCGTCTCGATAGTCTTTCACATAGGATCGCACGGTTGCTTCGTCACAGCCGAGCACTTCGGCGACTTTACCGCGTGACCAGCCGTGCGCCGTGAGTTGGACCGCTACCATCTTCATTTGAACCCGCGGATGTGGATAATGAAAGTGTTCGTAGCGTAATGCTTCGATTTCTTCTTCGGTGAACTGCAAACGAATCACAGTTTTCCCTCCTCAATAGGCTGAGGTGAGAACGGCCTCGTTCTCACCTCAGCCTAGCGAAGAAATGGCTCTTACGCACTTTCTGTTATTAATAGTCGACGTAGTAACGGTGTAGCAACCTAATAGTACGGGTTTTCGATTATTTCCTCGAGAAAATTTGGGAAACTCGTCAGACAGTCCAGATATGATAGATACGTTATGCGTATTTCTCGAAGTTTCAGTAGTAAACAACATAAAACTCCTATAATATTCCTGTGTAATCGTTGCCTAGTCAATTAGTAATAACAGAAAGTGCGTAAGAGCCGAAGAAATCTTGTTTTGTCCACAGGAAACACATGTTTATCGTGGAGAGGGCTTTTCAAAAACCGAAAATTTGACCCGCGGGCAGTATATGATCATAGATGAACGGGAACCCATCCGCCAATTAGTTGAGCGAGGCTTAGAAGACATCAGCGCGCATCGTTATGCGTCAACAACCCAGGCTAACTACCGCGGCTTTTACCACCATTTGATGAAGTACGCAGACAGCCGAGGTATTGGTGCCTATTCGCCCGAATTCGGGCGTGACTTTTTTCACAGTCGCTATCGCTGTCGACTAGAGGATGTACCGTCCCCGGCTCCGCGTCGATTCAGTGGTCCGCGCCGGAATTGGAGCAAGCTCTCGCCGATTTCGATGGCGATTGTACTGATCGTGGGTATTCCCCACGAGCCGCCCGAACGCGGCAGGATCGCGTGCGCCACTTTCTGACATATGTGGCCAACCAAGGTATCCCCTTGACTGGCGTAACCGGGGCGGCCCTATCCCAATATACGGCCACGCTAATGACCTATCAACCCAAGACGGTGCGGGTTATTCTCAGCCATGTGCGAACCTTTCTCCGGTTTTTGCATCGAGCTGGGCTTTACTCGCAAGATCTAAGTCGAGTCTTGCCGCCCGCGCGGATGACACCGGGCGCTCGATTGCCGCACAGCTGGCCGATGGAATCCATTGCTGCCGTGCTGGCCGCGGTTGACCGCGGCACACCTTTGGGCAAGCGGGATTACGCCAGCTTATTGCTGGCAGCCAGACTCGCCCTACGCATTGGGGATATTATCGCGCTACCGTTAACGGTTTTGCATTGGAAGACGAAAACAATCGCCTGGGTGCAGCAGAAAACCGGTCGCACCGTGGAACTGCCGTTGTTGGATGACGTCGGTTGGGCCATCATTGATTACTTACGAAACGGTCGACCGGAGGCCGCCGCTCCCTGTGTGTTTGTGTGGCATCGCGCGCCATTTGAACCATTCGCTGCGAACTCGAATTTACACGGATTACTGATGCATTACGTTCAGCAGGCCGGTGTCACGGTTCCCGCTGGTGCCCATGGAATGCATGCGCTCCGCCATGGGCTCGCGGGCCGGTTGTTGTCCGCTGATACCCCGCTACCTGTAATTGCCGACGTGTTGGAGCACCGGAGTACCCAGTCCACGCAGGTCTATCTCGCCGTAGACGAGGCGGGCTTGCGACGGTGCGCATTAAACCCTGAGGAGGTAATGTCCGATGTCCACATCTAAATGGCCGGTGTTTATCAGTGCACTGGCCCCCGTGCTAACCGAACTGATTGCCGAACAACAGGCCCTGGGCTATCACCCCAAAGAAGCCCAAGACTTTGCACGGTTTGACCGGTTTTGCCAAGCAGTGGGCCATACGACTCTGACGCTGCCCCAGGAGTTGGTCGAACATTGGACGGCCACGCAATCCGGGGAAACGGAGACCAATCGTCAGCGCCGTATTACGCTCATGCGTGTCTTAGCTAGTTTCATGCTGCGATCCGGTTTGAACGCTTGGATGTATCCGCAGAAAGTCACTCCACGGGCCGTCGGTCGTTATGTGCCGTATATCTTTACGCGGCAAGAGATTGCCGCGTTGCTCACCGCCGTGGACCATTGTCCCGCCGATCCACGGTCGCCAAACCGTGGCCCCGTGTTGTCCACACTCTTCTGTGTTCTTTACGGGACAGGCCTACGAGCGGGGGAAGCTCTTCAGTTGCGACATTGCGATGTGAATGTCGAGACGGGTACCTTGCACATACGAAACGCTAAGGGCCACAAAGATCGCCGCGTACCGCTGCATCCGGCTTTGCAGACCGCCTAGCTCGTTACCTAGCCCTGCAGGCTAATGCGGTACCCACCACCCCCGTTTTTCCCAATCGCTCGGGAGAACCCTATGCGGTGCTCACCGTCTATGGATATTTTCGGCGTTTAGTGCGGAAGCGGGTATCGCGCACGGCGGACGCGGGCTGGGACCGCGTCTCCACGATCTGCGTCATTCCTATTCGGTCCATTGTTTGCAGCAATGGGTTGCCGACGGGGTCGATCTCACCGTGGCGCTTCCCTATCTCTCCGCTTATCTGGGCCACACAGGGTTGAAGAGTACTCAGGAGTATCTTCGTCTTACGGCCGAGCTTTATCCTTCCGTGGTCTCGGCCATCGAACAACAGTGGGGTTCCCTGATCCCAGGAGGTGACGGCGATGCCCACTGACTTTGCCCGACTGGTCACGCGCTACCTGAGCCAATACTTACCGGGCCAACGCAACCTGGCCACCAATACGATCCAGTCGTACCGCGACACATTCAAGTTGCTGCTCCGTTTTTGCCAGGTGAATCGAGGTTGGTCGCCCGACCACCTCACCTTAACCCAGCTGGATGCGGCCTGCATCCAGAGCTTTCTCGATTGGTTGGAAGCAGATCGCCAATGTGGGGTAACGACGCGGAAACAGCGACGAGCGGCACTCCGAGCATTTTTCCGCAGGGTCTCGTATGAGGTTCCCGAATCTTTAGAGACCATCGAACAGGTGTTAACCATTCCTGGAAAAAAAGCACCGGAACCACTCGTGCCCTATTTGACTCCTGACGCCGTGCGCGGTCTCCTGGCCCAGCCGGATCGGGTAACCCCCAAGGGACGTCGAGATGCCAGCTTGCTTGCTGTCCTGTACGATACGGAGGCTCGAGTGCAAGAGATTATCGATCTTGTAGTGTCCGATGTTCGGCTCCACCCCCCCCCGCGGTGGTAACACTCACGGGAAAAGGGAATAAACGGCGACAGGTGCCGCTGATAACACCCACGGCCACTTTAGTGGCCGACTATATGACCGAACAGGGACTGCATCGGCTGGACCATGCCGATCACCCGCTTTTCTACAATCCTCAACGTCGACCGTACACGCGCGTCGGTATCACCCAGATGTTGCAGAAATACATCCGCCGAGCGCGGGAGCAGGGTGTGACGGGATTTCCCGAATCCGTCACGTGTTGGCGCTAACTGGTTTTGTCATCACTTCCACTAACTCTCGTGCCATCAGATACCCCACGGATCAGGGCTAGACGTAAAGTCGAGATCAGCCCAAAGGGCTGGGATTCGCTGATTGACGCACCCAGAAAACCCACTGCCTACGCCAATCAGCGAATGCTGGGAATACCATCG
>DAHXNH010000014.1 GCA_027365485.1 Clostridiales bacterium | reverse complement strand
TGGCTAAACAGGTGGCACCGGAGGCGCGCAGTGTGTACCTCGACCTCGATCAGGGATTCGAACAGGTCTCGGTGGAATGGGGTATTTGGGGCCCAAAGGGTCCCCATCTAGTATTACTTCGAACGGCGATTGGCGCCGAGTTGGAAGGGACGGCTCGGTGGCCGGAGTTTGATGGATACGGTGAATCAAGGCCATTTCCCCGGTTGCGAGAAACCCATGTTAAGAGCACGGTCCGAGGAGATCTTTGATGGCTAAATTTGGGGTGCTCTTTATTTTGCATGCGCATCTTCCGTATGTGCGCCACCTAGACCGACCGGATCGCTTAGAGGAAGGCTGGCTGTTTGAAGCGCTTACCGAAAGTTATATCCCCCTGCTGATGCAACTAGAAGCGTGGGAGGCTAAGGCGCAGGCTGTAAAATTGACGCTCTCGGTGACACCTCCACTATTGGCCATGTTGGCCGATCCCCTGCTGAAGGAACGATATCACGAATATCTCTTGCGGCTCATGGCCTCCTGCGAACGCGAACTGCTCCGGACCGCAACGAACGAGCCAGCCATGCATCCCTTAGCTCAGCGTTATGCTGAGCGTTTTCGCGCCATCTTGTCTTGGTACGAACAGCATGGTGGAGACGTCGTAGCAGAGGTGGCGGGTTGGGCTGGGCGAGGTCGGCTGCAATTGTGGACATCGGCCGCAACCCATGCATTCTTGCCCTTCATGACTAGCGACGCGGCCATCCAATCTCAAATTGCCCTGGGTGTTGACAGCTTTCAACGCGTCTTTGATCGAAGGCCCGATGGGTTTTGGCTTCCAGAATGCGGATATCGCCCTGGACTGGAGCGATGGCTGGGGCAGTGGCGTCTAGGCTATACCGTGGTGAATCCGACCGCCCACGATCTACCGGAGTCTGGAATCTTTCGACCGTTTCGTCTGGGAGCGGGGGTCACCGCTCTACCCCGAGCGACCGAGCTTTCTATGCAGGTCTGGGACGCCCACGGCGGCTATCCTGGCTCGCCCTGGTATCGAGATTTCTATCGAGACATCGGATTTGATTTGGACGACAAGACGGTGGCCCCGTATCTTTACCCAGCCGGAGTCAGGCGGGCCACAGGATTTAAGTACTGGCGGGTGACCGGAGAGACAGGGGAGAAAAGGCCGTATCAACCAGAGCAGGCGGAAGCAGAAGTGATCCGTCATGCCCGGGATTTTTCGCATAAGGTGGACCAGGCTTTGACCGACGCCGAAGCGGCGGGGATCGACGAGCCAGTGTTGACGCTTCCCTTTGATGCCGAGCTCTTTGGCCATTGGTGGGCCGAGGGGGTCGATTGGCTCGGGGCGGTGTTGCCTCAGTTGCCGCTCCGATATCCTTCCGACCTCGACGCCGCTCGGATTAAAGATGCTGCGCCGGCCCCGGCGCTGTCGTCTTGGGGCCGAGGAGGGTTCGGTGAAGTGTGGTGTAATCCGAAAAACGATTGGGTGTATCCAGAATTAGCACGTGCCCGGGCAGTCTATGCGGAGGTGGCTCGGGTGTCGGATCCGAGCTCGGCCCACCATGACATCTTAAACCAGGCGCTCCGCGAGTTGCTCTTGGCAGAGAGTAGTGACTGGCCATTCATTTTGGATGCCGGGAGTTCGGTGGATTACGCCAAGGAACGACTGAAAACCCATGGAGACCGATTTTCGCGACTGATCCTGATGGCTACCAATGATCTGGCAGTGGATGCGGATTGGATCCAGGCGGTAAGCAGCGAAGATGCGATTTTCCCCGATCTTGACTGGCGGCGGTATCGTCTTCCGGACCACGAGCCCGTGGCCGACTCTTCGGTACTCATGCTGAGTTGGGAATATCCGCCGAATGTCATGGGAGGGTTGGGACAGCACGTTTATGATTTGAGCCGCTACTTAGTCCGGCGGGGGACCCAGGTGACCGTTCTTACCGTGGCTCGCCCAGGGTCTTCGGCGCCGGCGAGGGAATGGATGGCGGGGGTCGAGGTGGTTCGGGTACCGATAAAGGAACCGAGTGGCGAAAACTTTTGGGATTGGATATTGGCCATGAATTTGGCCATGTATCAGGCCGCTCAGACTTTCTGCCAACCCCGAGTCATGCATGCCCATGATTGGTTGGTAGCAGACGCGGCATTGGCGTTGCACGCGACTAATCGCCGTCCCCTGGTCGTGACCATCCATGCCACCGAGCGAGGACGGCAAGGCGGCATCCACAGTCGCTTGCAGGAGCAAATTGACGATCAGGAGAGGTGCCTGACAGAGTCCGCAAATCGCGTCATCGTCTGCAGTCGCTCTATGCGACGAGAGATCGTGCGGCAATGGAAAACGCCTTCCCCCAAGATTTTGGTCTTGCCCAACGGAGTGGATCCTGCGCGGGTTGATCCTGGTGATGGCAAGCCCCGAGGATATAGCGAGGGGTATCGATGGCTGCTGTATTTTGGACGATTGGTCCCAGAAAAAGGGATCGACGTGCTCTTGGCGGCGTTGCCTCAGGTCTTGCGATCCTACCCCGACGCGAAGCTAGCGGTGTTGGGGTCTGGACCCTATCTCGAACAACTTCAAGTTCAGGCTTCGGAGCTTTCCATCGCCAACGCTGTGCGGTTTTTAGGGTTTGCTCGCCAACATCAAAGAAACCTCTGGCTTTCCTATACGGAAATGGCGATTTTCCCAAGTCGCTACGAACCGTTCGGCATCGCCGCGTTAGAGGCCATGGCGGCCGGGGTGCCGGTAATCGCTGCCAAAGTCGGTGGGATGGCAGACGTCATTGTGCATGACAAAAATGGTATTTTGGTTCCGCCCGACAATGCGGAGGCGTTGGCTAGAGCGATCATCCGCATCCTGGCCCAGCCGACATGGGCTGAGCGCCTAGCGAATCAGGCGCTCAGCGATGTCCGTCATTATAGCTGGGATCAAATCGCCCGTCGGACCGAGCATATCTATCGGCGGTTAATCAAAGCGGGTCAGCTGTAATTTGAAAGTTTTTGCCTTCCCACTTCTCTGCTTCCGACCAGTAGAAGGTGAACTCCAGAGCGGACGCTTGTTGAAGGTCGACGTCCGCGTAAAAGCAGCCGAGCGGAGTCGGGCTCAAGTCTACCGTCTGCGACGTCTTCCAGTCATCGAGGGTAAATACCAGACGCGCTGGTGCCACGGTAGCCACACGAATGACCGTCGTACCTGGATTCCAGTTTTGGATCTGATGATTAAACTGCCAAAACTCTCGGCCCGAGTTCACAAAATGGGCATAACGTTCGGCTACCGGCGCGTATTGTTCGAAGACGTGGCCCGTCTCTTGGGAGTGCAACAACTTCAGAAATTCAGAGTGTGCCCAGACCAGGGGAGAGGCCGACCCAGTGGGTCGACCAAAAAACAGTTCATGTTCAGGGACGTCTTCGGCATCCCAGACTTGCTCGGGGATGAGCCCGCCCGCGGTGGCTGCCTGTTCCATCGTCGACAGGTAGGATTCGGCTGAGAGCCCAAGAGCGAGATCATAGTGGCCACGCTCCCCACTTAAGAGCGGCCAGGCTCGGCCGAGGCCAACACCCGTATAGGGTTCGCCATGAGGCCCTTCACCATAGCCGTCATGGTTGTAGCGATGCCAGACCGGACCATAGGGCATCTCGACCTTTAACCCTGCATCGTAGGCTTGCACGGAATCGACGATGTGGGGATCATCGGCCTGCTTAATCCCGTAACGGACCAGTTCCAAGAACCCACCGTCAATGACGGCGACTTCTGGATACATGAGTTGGCCACCGGGCAGGTTTTTGATAGGTACGTAGCCCTTGTGGATATTGCCGTCTTCGGCGATATCGGCTTCGGGATGAATACGCTCATAGTGCCGGGGATGTCCGGGCACCGCCGTGCCTTCCTCGGTAAAGGTCCATCGGTTCAGACTTTGGGTCCAATAGTCCGCCAGACTTTCTACGTATTCTCCCGTGATCTCGTCCCCGTGTTCACGGGCGATCTGACCGCCCAGGATCAAAGCTGCAATCATCGCAGCCAGCGTCGAAGGCGAGTACCCACCATCTTCTTCCCAACGCTCTTCTTGAGTGACCGGACCATTTTGCACCACGTAAGCAAGGGCCTTAATGACCATAGGGTAGACGTCGACATCGGGCTGCCGTCGACTAATTTGATAGGCTAAATGGATAGGAAACGCCGTTTCATCCAACTGCGAGCCGGCCCAGTAGGGCTCGCCGTTGAGCCAAAAGTTTTGTGGCCAAGACCCGTCCCGGGATTGACAGGCGCGGAGAAAATCTAAGGCTAGGCGAGCATCATCCACGTCGTCTAAAGTCAAAAAGGCATTGGCGGCTTCGACCATATCTCGAGGCCACACCAGATGATATCCGCCGATGTTGCCGTCGCTCGCGGCATTGCCCCAGGGCACCGAGAGGGAGGCGATGATTCCCCCAGAAAAAATCTTGTCTTGGTGGGTTTTGAGCACCATGGCAGAAATCTTCTGCATTCGAGCATGAGGGTGGGAACTGGGCAAAATTCCACCCAGACCATGGAAGAAATGGTGCCACTCAGACACGTAGTTCTGTTCGATACCGTCGTACGACTCATTAATGGCGAGATGGGCAGCAAACTTAGCTTCCCGTTCGGTACGGCCAAAGCTGGTGATGAGGCATTGGGTTTGGCCCGGCAGCGCCGGCCACTCACCGATGATGGCCAAGTTGCCGTTTTCCGCGCGATCATAACTCATAATATCGCCGGTTCTCTTGAGTTCGGTCCACCCGTCTGAGAAGCCCACGTAGCCGACACTTTGTTTAGTGAAGTTATGGCTCGCCGTTTGGCAAATATAATAGCCGTCTCGCCAAACCAACATTGCCGGCGTGCCGTCGCGCAGCGTATCCAAAATCGCGGAGTTGCCGTAGCCGTGGTTGTCGAGATGCGGGGCCAGAAGAAAAAACCAGCGATACGCGTCACCGTCGGTTTCCACGTCGATCGACTGCAACAATACCGGAAGGCGAGGCCAAGTGATGATCCGCTTTTTTATGGTAAAACGCCCTTCGGGCTCCCGGTTAGTAATCGAGAATCCCGGAGTCATCTCGTCCAAGTATTGGGTGTCGTGGGTTAGATCCCGCTTTTCTTCCCAAAAGCCTCCGTGATTGTCCACCACTAAAAGTTGCGCATCACGGACTGCGGCCATATCTAAGCGTGGATAATAGACCTCGTTTAAAATTCCGTGGGATAGCGAGAACCAGACTGGCGAGGAAGCGGAAACGGCTGTTCCCATACCCTCTTTATAGCCTCCGGTCCAGTGCGGTTCGCTGCCAGGTGATCCAGGTGCGTTCATAGGACTCCTTTCACCAAGCTCTGAAGTGATAAATGGTGTCTTCAGAATCTTGGAAAAAACTCCCCTCCATTATCGCACGACCGAGAGTTCATCGAAAGGCGTGCCCAATCTCGAGGGGCTCTTGAATGGCGAAGTACGGCCTATCAGCATGTGCCAGGCAATAAAAAGCTCTCCGGATTCGGGCATCGGGTCCGGAGAGGAACAAGATGAGGCCAGGTGCGGCAAGTTACACTTGGCCTAGGGTTCTCCACACGTCCAGTTTGGTCCGGATACGCTCTAACACCGCATCGGTAAACTCTGTCGTGCGTGCACTACCCCCTAAGTCGGGGGTCTTGATGCCGACCGCCACGGTTTCTAAGGTGGCCTCGTAAATGGCCCTGGAGGCTAATTGAGCTCCGGGGTCTTGGCTATAGGCCAAGAGCGAAGCCGTGGCCAAAATCATGGCCATCGGGTTGGCAATATTCCTGCCAAATAGTGTGGGGGCAGTACCGTGTGGAGCTTCGGCCATCACCACGCGGGGCAACCAGTGGTCGTCTAAGGAGAGCAATAGGGATTCGGCACCCGCCAACGACCCGAACATTTGCAAGACTAAATCTGATAAGCAATCGCCGTCGCGATTGAGCGCAGGGATGACCAAGGCCTCCCCAGCTTTCACTAACAGTAAGGCGTAGGTGGTGTCGATGAGTTGCGGCTCGTAGGCCACATCGGGATGGCGCTTGGCCGCTTCGTCCATCTCTTCTTTAAACATGCCTTCGTAAATCGGACTCACCGTATATTTAGGCCCGCCAAAAACCGTCGCATGGAGTCGTGTCGCGTGTAAGAACGCATATTCAGCCACACCGTGACAGACCTTACGGGAAATCTTTTCGGTGCGGTAGGCAATTTCGTCGCCCTGTTCATCCACCCGCCATTCTTTGGCTCCGTAGGCATCATCGACTGCCATACGAACGACGGAGATAGGGGAAAAGACACCGACCGGCGGCGCAATGCCCGGCATTCTGCGTCCCGTACGAACGATCACGGTGCCGTTAATTTCGTGCCGCAAAATAGCGTTGGGACTGCCTACATCATTTTTCGTTTCCGGCGTAATCGTCGCTGCCTTGAGACCGAAGCCGTGGTCCTTCATGGCTTGGGCGGCATCCAAGACCACAGCATTTTTCGTTCGCCGACGATTTTCTAGACTCAGGTCAAATCTCAGAATATCGATAGGAAGTCCTAAGACGTCTGGGGTGAGCACACGAAGCGCTTGCTCCAGCAATTCCTGGCCGGTTTGATCGCCATCAGTAACTACAATATGCAAAAGATCATCTCGTTCCTCAAAGCGATGTCGCGTCAGCATCGTCGAGGACTGGTACGCATACATCACCGAATTGTTGCTCTGAGTATAGCATACGGCAGTCTGGTCGGATCGCCATCGACCGATGAACCTAGCCTCAACCGGGACTGAATCGGAGGACGATGCCGAGGCGTTTCGCCTACCAGTCAGCTTATGAATATCATCAGAAACTCCTCGTTAGTCCGACCGGTTCTCTCCCTTCTTTCACTTCTTCACATAGGGGGGCTCACCCTGGCTGAGATTCGCCGAGGCCGCATCCCCATATCAGGCCGAGGACCGATGGTTCAGCGTTGATTGGCTGCCATTTGGAACGGGACTTGGCATTCGTGGGACCCCGCCGACGAAATGGCCTGGGTGAACGAATTGAACCTGGTCGTTTGATGACCACCCCTCAAATGGAGTCGAGCCATGGCACAGCATTTCGATCTAAAATGTTCTGAGCATTGAGCCCAGTGGACCAGTGCCGCGACGATTGATCGGTCACGGTCGTCGAATCACCGTGGTGAGCTCAAAAATCTTTGGCGAACCGGGTCACCGTGGTCGCGTCTTTGCCTGGGGTGGCAAAGATCACGGCCGATTCCGCCGGATCGACGACGATGGTGACATAATGATGGCCTCGTCGGGCGGCCGTCTCATCGATCCCAAACGCCGTGACGGAGGCTAAGGACCGCTGGTCGCGGGCCTCCGTCACGTAATGGTCGACCACCCGCCCACGAGATCACTGACCGCCCGAATCGGCATGTCCTGCATCAAGGTCAGCGTAAACGCTTCAAATAGGAGGGTGAATCCACTGCCGGGTCGGGCCCAGGGCACCGGGACGGTTTTCACCCCACAGTTCAGGCACCGTACCCGAGGCTGACGGGCCTCGATATAGCACGCATACCGAAAGAAGTTCAGATGGCGCCACCGGCGGGCTTCGGTATCATGGACGAGACAGGCCTCGGTGCTACAGGCGGGACAGGCAAAGCGTGCGCCGCGGGCAAAGTCCAGCGTGAGCCGCAAGTGGTTCGCCGTGCGGTCCAACCGCGTCTCGACCACTTCCCAGGGGGATTGCAGCCCTAAAGCGACGGCAACGAGCTGCGGCGTCGAATATGAAATACCCATCGTGATACACTCCTTCGGCCGGCCGGTTGGCCTGGTATTGGGCCACGGGGCGACGCGGGCTAGGTCCCACGCAGTGGGCCGAAGGGCAACCTTGCCGGGGTCGTTCGGTGGCCTATTCTATTTAGACGGCGGTCGGCCGAATTCCTTTCCGTAAGTTTACTCACCCTAAACAGCGAAGAACCATAAAGAGGCATAAAATCCCTATGAAGCCCGAACAATGCGGCTGAGCCATCTCCTCTTGGCAAACCTTTACCCAAACATGAGAGCGGTACCCGCTAAGCCTTTTTGGCCCGGGACGAATCCGCGCAACCATTCTCGGAGGCAACTCTACTACCAAACTGCCTCTAACGCTTGAGGACTGCGGCACCCGAGGCCTAGCATTTTTCCCATTGCCTACGAACACCCAGATGGACCGAGAATAGGGCACCGATCGCGTTGTCGAATGTTCAAACGGAATCCTCCGACGATTTTTCGCTATCCTGTCTCTACCGCGTCTTCGCTGCGTGGAATAGCAATCAGGGGGGATGGATGTGGGACGCTGGTTGAAATTTTGGGGTGAACGGATGGCACTCTTTTTTGCCCCAAAAGACGG
>DAHXNH010000243.1 GCA_027365485.1 Clostridiales bacterium | reverse complement strand
CCTCATCATCACCGAAGCGCCCATTGACGGGCTCAGCCTGTGGGCCGCCTTGAAACCCGAAGACCGCCGAACCACGCGCATCTTAGCCTCCGGCGGTACTGGTACGCCGAAAGCGCCCGGCCTCTGGGTGGGCGCCGAACGTCTCATCTTGGCGCAAGACCGTGACAAAGACGGGCAGGGGGACCAGCAAGCTCAGGCTTGCATTGCCGCTGCCCAGGCAGCCGGGTACCAAGGCCCCACCGCACGCCTGGAACCACCCGTGGGCACGAAAGACTGGAACGAGGTGTGGTCCATCGCGCCCGATGTCGCCCGAACGGCGGTGGGTCGAGTGTTGAGGGCCCAGGAGTACACGCTTAGTCGCTGAACCCCATAGGCCCTATGGCAGAGGGATGGAGGTGGACAGGTGCGTCATCGCCGCTCGAATCGTACCCACCGCCACGTTCGCGGATTGGGTGGCGTGACTCAACCCACCGAGTCCCATGTGTAAGGCCACCACTACGATCACCGCGAGCCAAATTAGGACCTTTACCAGCCCGTAAAACGCATCCCATTCTCGGCTAAACATCTTGCCCCACTCCCTTCGCTATGCTATGCTATGATTATAACAGGTGACGCTCCACCTGTCAAGCATCGAAGCAAAGGAGAGGATCAGATGGCACGACCCAAGGACAAATCGCTGGATCCCGCATGGATCCAGGCTCGCAAGCACGACCGGCATAAACACCGCCGTCGGGTGATACTCTATGTGGACGATGAGGTGAAGGCCAGTTGGCTAGCCCAAGCGGCGCACGAAGGCTATCCATCCGTCCCGGCCTGGATTCGAGCCATCGTGGACCACCGCGTCGAGCCAGGAGATGAGCATCATGAGTCCCAGCGAAACTAAGGAGCGCTCCTTCGGTTTGTCAGCGCTTTTTTATGTAGGGCCATTGCCCTAATCGGCCGGACCGCGTCCACACCCAGGGCGCGGTCCTTGCGTTTGAAAGGAGTGATTCGGCTGAACATTCCGACGATAAAAACGATGTGGCAGGCCGCGACCGCGACCCACAAAGCGATCGCCATTGCCGCCGTTGCGGTCATCGTGGGCGGCGGCATCCCCCTCGTTGCGGCCGGGAGTGCCCCGCCTCCCATTGCGGGCACCTGGACCGGCACCGTGCATTGGACCGCCGGAGACACCGGCCACGACACCCTCGTCTTGCACCAGGTCGCCTCGAGTGAGTGGGAAGGGTCGTGGGTGGACAACGCCCAAGGCACCATCACCCACACGACCGCCGTGGTCACGCCCGCCTCCAACGGCCAATGGCAAGCCAACGGGAGCGCGGACTTGTCCTCGTTTACCCTGATTGGCTCCATCCAGGGCAACACCTGGCATGGGGTCAGCGAGGGGAGTTCATTCTTCGGCGGCATCCAAGGCACGTTCACGCTGCATCGGAAGTAAAGCAGAGAGGCCGGTAGAGGGAAAGGGGATGAGACTCCTTCTCTCTACCGGTTTGCTGCTGTTGTCGTTGTATTAGATGAAAGGAGTGATTCGCATGTCCACATCATTGGGCACTTGCCCCGCCTGTCATGAAGGCGAAATCCTCGAGTCCGATCGCGCCTATGGGTGCAGTCACTGGAAACGCGTCGATGGCGACTGCCACTTCACGATTTGGAAAACGGTCGCCGGCCACACCATCACCGCCGCCGAAGCGAAAGCCTTGCTCGATGGCCAATCCATCGGCCCGTTTGATGATTTGCGCTCCAAAGCCGGGAAGGCCTTTAGCGCCAGCTTCCAGATCGACGATGACACCACCGGCCACTTGGAATTTCTCTTTGCCCCACGGGATAAGGTCTCGACCGCCTCAGCCTCGACCGTATCCGACACCTTCGACGCCCCATTTTAGGTAGAAAGGATGATACCTGATGTACCTCGACACCAACGTCTCCGCGCTCTATGCGGAAAACAGCCTGGCCGCCACCATGAGCGCCTTCGGCACCATGGAAAACCAGATCGCCACCGGCAACGCCTTGGCAAACCCGGCCACCAACCCGGCGGATAGCATGATCACTACGCTGTCGCAGGGCCATCTGGGGGCCCTCACCCAAGCGAGCCAAAACGTGGCCCAAGGCGTCGATCTCTTGAACACGGTCAACGGTGCGGTCCAGTCGGACATCCAGATCGTCCAACAGATGCAAACCTTGGCCGTGCAAGCCAGCAATGGCACCAACACCTCGCAAGATCGGGCCGATCTCCAGTCGCAGATCCAAGCGTTAGCCAGCCAGATCGACGCAAATAGCCAGGTGTCGTATAACGGCCAGGCGTTGCTGACGGGATCGTCCGGTGCCAGCCAGACGGCTAAGGCCACCTGGGCGGCGTTGCCCTGGTCCAGCACGGCCGAAGAATCCGCGGACAATGGGCAGTACGGGAGCGTGTCCAATCTCGTAGCGCCCAATTTGCCAACCCAAACCGCCACCGGTGGTCCGGCGCAATATGTGATCGCAGGATCGCTCAATCCCGAATCCGGGCCAGCCAACATTACGATCACCGCTTACGCATCACCTGCGGAAGTTGCCAGCGCCGACGGCGCGAAGCCAGACGGCCTGGTGATTACCTTACAGCAAGCCTCATCGAGTGTGCCGTCGAGTGGATCGATAGCGTTTAACACCAGCAAGTCGAGTATTCCTGGCTTTACCATCACCGCTGACGAGGTGAGTGGCGGCACCGTGTCGCCCTATGCCGGGCCAATGGTATCGGTCAGCTTTGACTATACTTTCGCTTACCACATTTATACTGGCACCGACGGGCTAAACTTCGCGGATTTGGGTGCCACGGCGTTCTCGGGCCAAGCAGCATCCAGTGGAGGATCAGGGTTGGCCGCCACCAACCCCCTGAACGGCCTCGCCCTCCAAATTGGTGGGCGCAACCTGATCCCGGATCAGGCACCGCTGAACCTGCCCGCCGTCACTGCCCAGTCCCTCGGCTTAGCGAGTGTCAGTTTTGCGAGCCAAGCCGACGCGGTTACCAGCTTAAACACCATCGAGAGCGCGCTGAGCCATCTCACGACCATCCAGTCCGGCATCGGCTCCCAACTCGACCAACTCCAAGCGCAAGCCGGGAACTTGTCTACCGGGTTGATGCTAGGCCAAGCATCTCAAGCGAGTATCAAAGACACGAACCTTGCGACTGCCACGGCCCAAGCCGCGAAACAACAGTTGCTCATGCAAACCGGCATGCAGGCGCTGGTGCATGCCGATCAGCAATCCCAAGCCGTGCTGAGTTTGTTGCCGAGTTAGACGCCCTATCCACAAGCCCGTAGAGAGAGGAAGGGAGTGGAGCCCTTCTACTCTACGGGATTTTTTTATGCCATTAGTGAAGGGAGGGAACTATGATGGCGAATTTACTCACCACCTCGCGCTATTGGGCGCTGAACGCCGTGGCTATGGCGTTGGTCAGCATCGCGATCGCGGTCGCGTTCTTGCTGGTCGCGTTGCCACCCGCCGTCTTTGCGGCGATTCCGGGCACCGTCTTTGCGATAGACGCTGTGGGAATGTCCGTGCTGCTGGTGGTTATCGCAGCCGGCCTACGACGTTTCACGCCCTAGCTCATCCACCAGCGCCTGGTCTACGGACCGGGCGCTTTTTTAAGAAGGGAGCCGCCCATCATGACCAAATGGCCGATCGACCAACTCACGCCCTATCACCGCCAAGAAGAAATCTTTCCCGAGTCCCACGTGAACGCCCAAAAACGCCAAATGCTGGCGGACAGCATGGCGGACCATGGCATTGACCGTCCCATTCGCATTACCCGCGATGGCACCATCATGGATGGATTCCACCGCTGGCAAATCGCCCAGGAACTGGGTTGGACACAGGTGCCGGTCGAAGTCCTGCCCTATGCTCCCGATTCTGCCGAGGCCCAACGCATTTTCTTGGAATCGAATATCGGTAGTGTCCACGACGACCCGATGGTACAAGCTCGACTGTTTGTTGGCGCTAACTGGATTTGTCATCGGTTCGGCTAACTTTCATGCCATCAGATACACCACAAATCAGAGCCAGACGTAAAGCCAAGATCAGCCCAAGGGGCTGGAATTCGCTGATTGACGTACCCAGAAAACCCACTGCC
>DAHXNH010000228.1 GCA_027365485.1 Clostridiales bacterium | reverse complement strand
TTCTTGGCTATAAACCCAGGCCGTCCGGATGATGAGTACTTCGGGAATGTTGGCGATAAGCCAACGTTCGGCTTCCAGTTTGTGGGCTCCATACACTTGCAGGGGATTTGGCGCATCATCCTCCAGGTACGGTCCTTGGCTGCCATCAAAAACATAGTCGGTCGAGTAAAAAATGAAGCGTGCGCCTAAGGCCGTAGCTTCGCTCGCCAGCGCCTGAACAGCCTCCACATTGACTCGGTGGCTAAGTTCTGGTTCGCGTTGGCAACGGTCAACATCTGGAAGTGCCGCCGGCATCCAGACCACGTTTGGCCGAACCTCAGCGAGCAACGCGCGAATGTTTGCCGGGTCTTCAAGATTAAGCGGGGTTAAGTTCCCACGGCTTCGAGTATGATAGGTCCCCACCACGCTGTGGGTGGATTCTTCGAGCGCTCGCAACAGGTGGCTCCCCACTTGCCCTGAGGCTCCTACGACCAAATGCTTCATCGATTTCTCTCTCCTTGTCTTGTGCTCATCATTCATTGCACAACCTAAATCTGTCTTGTTGCTAGCTCGAAAGGACTATCAGCATAGGAAAAACTATCACCCTTTGCTCCGTTCGAGCTGACCTTCACGCAAGAGTTGCCTCTAAGTGTGGGCCATCGGCTGAACGTTGACAAGCAGATCACCTTCGTTCGCTTGATGAACCCCACAAAGATTTCAAAATCTGACCGAAACCGGCAGGAAAATCAGTTGCCCTTGTGTAAATTTGAATGTAAATCGTTCCCTCGGGGAGTGTACCATGCAAAAGACACTGCGTGCGCTAGGGCTAGGAAGTCGCCTCATATCCGCGATTAGTTTGGGCACGGCGTTGGCCCTGATCAGTTTTACGGTAGGACCATGGACCGCTGCGTTCGCGGACACCACGCCCATCGGGCTCAATTCGTTGTCCGAATTTGGGATGAACAGCAACCATATTCAAATCGTCGATACTGCAGCCAACCACGGATTTACCGCCGACTGGACGATATCCGGAGCCTCCATCATGGACCCAGCCATCATTCATGGCGTTCTTTATGGTGACACCATCAATATGCCTTACGGGGCGATTGCCATCAATCCGACCAACGGCCACACTTTATGGTTTCATCCATTTGCCAATCAAATGATGAATAGTCCCATCTATCAGGATGGCACGGTGTACTTTGGCTTAGGCAACAATATGTTCCCGTCGGTCCCGGTCGTCTCTCACCCGGATATCCGGGGCACGGGGGTCAATCAAGTGGTCGCGCTAAACGCGACGACAGGAGTCACTGAGTGGGTCTACAACACAGCCGGCGAGGATATGCCCACCTTCGTTCTCTACGATCAGGGCCTTTATGTCGCCAATGGCGCAGACCAGGTCTTAGATCTTTCGCCCAAAACGGGTCAGGTCCAGCAGTCGCTGGCTATTCCGAGTTATGTCAGCATGTCGTCTCCGACCGTGGTGGGCCACACCATGTACTTTGGAGGCGCGTTTCCCTATAGCATGTACGCAGTCAATCTCAAGACGATGAAAGTCGCCTGGTCTACCCCCACTCGAGCCGTCGGCGGGCTCGATGATGATTCGCCCGTCGCCAACCTCAAAGAAGTCTACATCCAGGCGGTCTATGACGACAACGGCAATGCCGCCTCGGTCCTGCTCGCCTTTAACGACCAGACCGGTAAGATGGTCTGGAGCCGCACCTTAGGAGAAGGGATACGACCGTTCAGCGGTCCTCTTTACGAATCAGGCGTGCCGCTTCTGGAAAATGGCGTCGTCTATACCGGCACGTCGGTCTCGGATGCCGTCTATGCCGTTCGTGCTAACACAGGCCAGGTCCTCTGGTCGAACTCATTAAACGGCAAAGGGGTGGCTCAGGCCCCGGTCTTAGTAGACCACCGTCTCTTAGTCGGGGATGATGGCGGAACCGTATTCGTGCTGAATCCGGCCAATGGCAAAGTCTTGCACTCCGTTCACTTTCCCGGCGGACCGTTTATGCCCGGGGTCCCTTTTGTCGATGGCAATACCATCTTTTTCGGAACCCAAACCGGCATGTTTTTTGCCCGACCGCTCTCTCAACTCTTAGACGGCCAGTAACTTTTCCCTCGAGTCCGCACAGCAAGGAGCCCGTCTTGGGGTGTGCGGGCTCCTTGCGTCGCCGAGAGCGTTCGTGGGCAGCGGCGATTTAGACTAAAAGAATC
>DAHXNH010000190.1 GCA_027365485.1 Clostridiales bacterium | reverse complement strand
GGCCAACGACGGGTTTGAACTCTCTTTAGCCGGGTCGCACACGGTTCTATATCGGACCAGTGACGGTGCACTACAATGGAAGGCCGTCCATGTGCAGTAGGGAACTCCCTTACCTTAGGGCGCACTTCTGCCCGTTAACGCTTCAACCAGTAAGGTGTCGACTTCCCAGCTTACGGCGTATACGCCCCCGTTTACGCACTACAGCTGCGGCGATTACTGCTTCGATGGAATGGGTCGAATCGGGGCCAAAGAGCCGACCGCTCGGCAGGTGGAAAGAGGGCGTCGGCCATCCACGGCGCAAATGGCCGCCGTGAGTGGCCGACGGAATGGTCATGGTCCTCAAATGTATTGAGCGCCTTCGGGATATCCGTATGCTTCATGATCATCACCGGATTAGCCCAGCCTACGGGTAAAAGGTGAATCTGTCGCCACCAGTCCTCCTTAAGGTTGTGCTGTCGGTTCTTAAACTGCGAAGTACTCGAAGAACTTTAAGGCATTGGCGAACTCGTAGCTTGTTGGGTTGACCGCACGGCACGGGGCTCATGACGGTGAGAGGTGAGAATTCGCGCCATGGCGCTCACCCAGAACACCAGGAAAATGGCGCCGGGCAGCAAATGATGCCAGAATGGCCATGCCACCGCCGCCCACGTGCCTCCCACATAGTAGAGGGCTTTCTGTGGTGCGAAATAGGTGATCCACCAAAGACTCGTCAGGAAGCCGAGGAAGCCGAAGACTCCAAGGCCGCCGGCAAACCCCAGCACGGTGTGATGTTGGGGCAACCATCCGTCCGGGCCGCGCTGCCGCAGCGTTTGCCAGATGGCGCCACACGCCGTGCCGAGCGAGACGATGATCGCGGGCCAGGTCCAGGGGACTTCCCAGTTGGCGGTTGGAAAGGCAAACACCAGAAAGGAGCACATGACGAACAGTTCTACGAGGGATATGCCAACCATCCTCGCCCGAGACCCTAAGGCGTAGTGAGTTCCGGACAGCGCTTGACGCGTACTCCAAGTCACGCCGACGAGGGTCACCACGATGGCAATGAGGACCCACTTATGGTAGACGGAAAACAACACCTGGCCATCCCATATGGGCTGTCCCGCCCATATGGGCTCAAATCCCAACGCGAAGCCGACCACGCTGCCAACAATCAAGGACACGCGTGGTAGTGATCGAAGATTCATGCGTACACCTCCCCACATATAACGCTGTAGACTGAAGATTGGTTACCGCTACTGCGTACAAGGCTATCATTAGTTGTTCAGAACGATGGATCTGGTCACCGTGGTAGCAGAAATTCCACAGCCCCCTACGCCCGCTTCGGTGCCAAACGGTGAACCTCCATCCCCTGACCAGCCAAGCCTTTCCCCCAATCCTGTGATTTAGCAAACCTGATTCCTAAATTACACCAATAGGAGGAGTACTCCTCTTTATTGCTCAGAGCTCTTAAGACTAGAAATGCTTACCGCGTACTTCTGCCCGTTAACGCTCCCAGAAATTCCGTTAACGGAGCAATAATTAGCTTTACGGAACAATAAATATCTTTACTCCGCGCAAGATACTGAGAACGCGGCCCAGGGGTCTCTGAGTCTTTTCGCGTCCTAGGAGGCGGCCCGAAGGTCCTCGTAAAGATAATTATTGTCATGAAGTTAAGGCGCGTGTTGCCAGAGTTACACGGTCCGTCTCATGAGACTGAACGTTTGGCCCGTAGGACCGGGATGTGGTTGGGATGCTAAGAACAGCGCGAGCGGCACCACATCCTCCGGACTTTTAATCCATTCGGATTCGATCGAAAAGACACTGCTGGGGTCAGAAGACGCTCTCGCCATACTGGTATCGACAGGACCGGGGATAATCTCATTGACGCTGATGTGATCGCCGAGCAATTCGTCTGATAACACGCGCGTGAGCATCCACAGGCCGGCCTTCGAGCACGCATAGGCCGACTGTTGTGTCCGCCCGTGATGCCCCAACCCCGACCCCACCATCAAAATCCGTCCTCCACCGCGGCTTTTGAGCAGGGGAATGGCCGCGCGGGCGCAGTAGTATGCACCGAACAGATTCACCTCCACAATCTGCGTCCAGACTGTCGGCGTGCTGTCCTCAACACGGGTATGCTCGGCGTCGATTCCGGCGTTCAGTACCGCGATGTCAAGGCCGCCATAGACCTCGGCGACCTGCCGAAACAAGACGTCCACAGCCGTGACATCTGTCACATCGCAAGGCATGGCCACAGCATGACCGCCAGCCGCCTGAATATCCGCCGCCACTTCATCTATGTCCTGCACTGTGCGGGCAATACACACGACCGTCGCTCCAGCACTGGCGTATCCATGCGCAATGGCGCGGCCAATTCCACGACCCGCTCCGGTAATCACAGCCACCTTGTTGGCCAATGGGTGTGACATGAGGCGAGAACCTCCCATGACATTCTTGGACGTTAGTTATTCGAGTTCCTGGGGCGGAATCCTGCGCTGTCCCTGCTGCGCACGGTGCCTAACGCCCGTACAACGCTAATCAAGCCTAATGCACATTCGGCCCCATAAGCTGAATAACCCCGATCTTTTTAGTGATGCTGACTTTAGAACGATTTTTAAACCACGTCGAGATATCTTGCTTCTCTCCATGCTTGGTGAAACTCGGCTACGGATGAAAACCTCTTTGTCTTGTCCTTATCAACCGCGTGCAATGCAACCGCGTACAAAGCTTCACTGGCTTCCCACTTTGATAATGACCTGTCCGACTCTCCCCCGAGCAGTACGAAAGCGGTGGCCCCCATGTTAAACACGTTCGTCCGTTCGTCAATTGCCGCACCCATTTCAAATTCCTCAGGTGACATGAATCTTGACGAACCCCAGAGCTTTCCCATCGTGTTGCTCACCGGCTTCTGTTGGTAGCAATCGATATCGCAAATCTTGGTGGAGTCTGTAGAGAAATCATAAAGGACACTGCCGTCGTAGAAGTCAATGGCGACGTAATTCATTGCTTCAACATAAACGTGGAACTGAAAAATTGCGTCCAACGACGTCAGTCGCAGCTCGACGGATAACTGCCGAAAGCGTAAGTATGGAGAATCTGGATGGGTATATTTTTGCGGCGGTGGGAATGACCAGTGAGGATGAAGACATTCCCCGTCGAACCATTCGAAGACCGCAGCATACCCCTTGCCCACTTCAAAGTGATTGACCAGGTTTATCAAACTGAAATGTTTTAAATCTTGATACACCGGGATGGCATCCCTTAACCGCGCGACGGCATCCTCCGGATGTCCCGAATAATTTATTGTCTTGGCACCCGCGTATTTAACGAACAGCCTGCTCCGTCCTTCTTGGGTACCAAATGACAGATTCCCGGAATCCTGTTCATCGAAAACACAAAACACCTTACCCAGCGCCTGCAACCACTCGAAATTTTGATACTCCTTCAGCCGGAAACCTACGCCATTGACTTTCATTGTCATCACGGAAATACCCCCAATCATATTGTTCATTCAATGCATTCGACGGGAGAGGAGCATGTGCCGTTTATTGCCCTATACTGCCCGTTAATGTCGTAAGCCCGGGGCCATTTTCGCCCTCGAAGGCTCTGCGAGCGGTAACTGAACAAATGTGCGTTCCGAGGAGGACGAGTTGAAAATCTCTTGCGGGTAAGGCAACGCCAGCGTTGGCATCGATGAGACGGGAAAATACCGTAGCTCAGCAGACTCTCCGTCGACCGCTTCTAATTTCCCGCTCTGAACCACACATTCAAAGACGAATATGACATATTCCACCTGGTTCGCATCCGGATAGGTAAACCGAAAGGTCTCTCCGCCTAATGCAGCCAACAGCTTCTGAGGACGAACATGCAATCCGGTTTCCTCATAGACTTCCCGTATTACGGCCTCGGCGGGGGTCTCCCCTATCTCGATAGCCCCAGCTGGCAGAGTCCAGATATCACCAGTGAGAGCAGATGAGGGGCACTGACAAAGGATCTCACCGCGCTCATTTCGGATGACGGCTGCGACCGCGGGACTAAAAATAAGCTGAGTCCCCGTTTTCTTTCGAAGTTCTCGATAGTATGCGGACATTGGCATGGAATGCCCCTCCCTAACTTTACGTTTCCACAACGCGGCGTCTCAGAATTGGCAAGGTTTATCCCTGCCCACTTACCGGTCAGAACGCGTCACGCTCGTCGGATGTATTTTCATATTGGTGAAGTCGACCGAGAACCCGTCCGCCGTCAGTAGATCGATTCCAATCAGTCCCTCCATCTCGCCACTCAAACTGCCGAAATTACTGCGAAATCCGGTCATCCGAACGGTAACCAATTCGATGGATTCGATCTGCGGTCGATTAGCGATCTGGCGTCCCCCAATCCCGAACGCAGTAACCATTTCGTCGCCCGGATCGGGGCTAATGTCGAGGGCGTCTTCCCAAGCGTTCACGTTAATTCAGGTGTGAGCTGAATCGGTCTCCATGATCATCCGTTCCAGAATGGCGCTCCGTTCCGGATGGATAATTCGCACGGGCGACGCCGTTAGGCGCTCCACCAGAGTCAGCCTCATGGCGTCATTCGTCGGACGAATGGCTTGGCTAGGACATCCATGACCACCCGTTCGGGAGAGGCGCGGTAGATGAATCGTCGATCTTTAGCCGTCTTCATCGCATCGAACGCCTGGTGAGAGTCCGCCAGGGCGAGCATGGCGGCGACTTCCTCCATCAAGAGTTTACCATCCTCCATGCGAGAGTGCAGGCCTTATACGGCCACGCGCTGGTTATGGTATAGCGACCGGACCTCCGACCATCGCATGATCGTCACCTCCCACCTCGTTGCAAGGCGAGTATCACATGACGGTCGCGAGTGCACACTCCTGCCCGTTAACGCGTCAGCGACGAATTGGGGGCGAAGCTTTTTAGGGAACATTCGCCCCCATAAACTCACTAGAAGTTGATGTTAACAGCTACGCAGAGACATGATGAAATTCGCGCACATCGACTTCCACACCAGCTTTAGCAGCCTGATCAGCGGCATGGTACACTTCATCGACCACGCCGTCGTCAAGATAACTCTCCCCACAGTTGGGGCAAATCTTGGCCGGGACCCGTCGAAAGACGATGAGGGCTTTGCCTCGCTCCAAGGTGACCGTGGTCTTCCCAGCTTCTGGTGTTCCACTCTTACAAATCACGCACGTCATGGTTGCCTCCTTGAAAAATTCACATCCCATCGCATCGGATCCGGAGGATAGACGGTAATGACAATGGGCTCCTCATCGTACAGATTATCCGCAACCACCACATGTACGGGACGAGTCCGGTCCCACCCTAACACCAAGCGACTGGGATGCGGCGTGTCTTCCGGGTAACTTTCAATAGTGGTATCAACAGTTGCCCGATAACATATTCAAACATTATCATTCACTGTTGTTGGGCTGACCTTTTTCTCACGCAAATGCGTGGAAGGGCTTGAGAACGGGACCCCTTATCGGCGTGTACACTCCCCTCATTTCGGTAAACCGTCATCCTAAGAGAAGTGTTCAGATTCCACTCGTACCACACGAGCACTACCCGACAGTCATTGGCTGTGGGATAGACCTGCGCTGTATTAGGCCATGGTCAGACTACGCTGACCACTTTCGCCTGCGTAGGTTTTGGTTCATCCGCACGTTTTTTCTTCCGCGGATAGATGAAAGTGCCATTCCATTTTCGGTACAGGTTCATCATGCCCATAAAACCCGCATCTGCATGATACGTGTGCGCTGGATTTTGACAGATAAAATGATGACCGTTGCGCTCTCCTTGTGTGTGACAATGCGGGCACATTTGCGACGTGTACGCTGGGTTTTTCTCGACTGTCAAGATGCCTTCGCGAAACGCCAAGTCACGCACCCATTTTATGATCTTGCCCCGGAGCCAATAGGCGCGTTTGTGATTCTTACGACCGGATCGGCTCATCCGTTCTTTGGGTGACTGGTATCCACGAAGATACTCCAACACAATCCCTTTCGCTTTGTGGGCAACGGCGAAATCGACGATCTGGCGGGCAACCGGCCGCGCTGCGTTCTCGTCGAGGTTTCGCGCTTTTCCCACAGATCCACGATATCTTGCACGTTTGCTGGAAGCCTGCCACTTTGACTACGTTTGTTGGCAATCACATTGAGAATGCGATGACGCTGGTGATTCAATTCGCGACCATGAATAAATTTGGTCGCCATCAGTTGGTCGTTAAGGAACGCCCCCATGACCGCCAAACGATTGACCCCAAGATCAACGGTGACCACCGGCATTCCAGGATCATCCGCAAATTGCGCTTTGGCTTTTTGCGGGGCGTCGACCCACTTTTCCAATGGTACATGCAACGAAAACCGCCACATGTTAGTCTTAGCCATTGTGGCATTCAATAGGGAAGACCGCCCCTGACGACCATATACAACGCCGCATCGTACAGTTCAATCTCTGCAGCCGGATGAAACGTCACGCGAATCTTATCCACCGAGTCGTTCCCGGATGTCCCGGAAGACGTCCGTGGTGGATCGACCCAAGGTCACATCGGACAGCAGATCGTCGTGCCGTCGTTCTGCATCTACCGCCCAGAGACGCGCATTCTCATCCTCCGACAGTTCTTCTAGGCTGTCGAGTAGCGCTGCCGCCAATCGCGCCCGCTCTCGGGGATCGAGCTTCCGGAGTTCGACCTCTAACTCATCGTGGGTCACCGAATTCTCCTCCTGCCCTTCCTGCGTTTCTATCGACGCATTGGTAGCCGACATCCAGACATTCCTACCCAACGAATTTGGCTCATCCACCTCGCGTTCGGCAGTCCGCAACGTCGACCCTGACGATTCACATTATACCGCTCATTCCGTCGTCCCTAAGCTCACCGCACCGATTTGACCGAATATTATGCTAGGTCACTAACCTGCCCGTTCATCCTGCAACCAGTCCTTCGAAAAAGTTAACGCGGCCGTCTACGCCTCCGTTAACCTGTCAATTGATCCCCTCGTCTTTCGAAGGCAAAAATTATGATGACCGTATGTTAGGTAGGTGAGATTGCGTCGTCACATTGGGAACGCCCCCAACTACAAAGTCACCAATCACCGTGGTGCCATTATCTGTATAGACTGGGATGCGCACAGGTTTCAGGTGAGCGTCCCAGGCAATGGCTTGCTGAGGCGTCTGGGGCAATGACTTGGGGTGTACTACCGTTTGTAACTGCTGCCAGTATACATAGCCACTGACCCCGGATGATAGTTGGACTGCGACGAGGGTCGGGGGCGTAGCCCCCGGGTGATTGTGGGGCAGGGACCCATAAGGTCTGTCCATGAGCGTTGACGGGGTAGCTTACGGTGGATGGGGAACGGGTGGATGGTGAAATCTGCGCCGCTAAGCCGGTCGATTGTGCGATTGAGGCGAATCTCCGTGAGTGGTGTGCCGGGGAGCGGTCAGGAGTGGTCATGGCGATCGCGATGACGCTCACTGCAATCCCCGTGCCGATGCCCACCCAAGCCTTCCCATGCCGCGGTCCAAGCGAATGATCTGTTTTCCCTTCCCTCCTACTCCTCCCGGGTGCTCTGGGCCCGATGGTCTGTCACGGCTCCGTGTGAATGTGTTGCTTACCCAGTATACACTGTCCGATCGCCGTCGAGCGCTTCGACTGATAAACGGGTATCGATGGCGTGCTGCTGGACTGTGCATTGACCGTGATGGCTTGCTGGGGAGTGGTTGGTATCATCCCATAGAGTTGTCTGGCATTCACGGAATCGCCTTGGCCTAAAGTGTCCACCACGACAATGAGGTTGGGATTTTGTGCTGAAGTCAGACCGAGGTTGGAGCGCTAGGTCTGCCCATCGGCGTTGGTGGGAAAGTTTGTATTGAACATACCTGAATCGGATGGATCGTTGGTAATCGCGGGGCTCCAATCGCTTGCATACGAATCGTACCCATCGCCGTTGTAAAACGCGCCATCCCCTCTAACACCTCTCGTAGGGATCGCCATTGTTGGGGATCGACGCATCCATAAAGAATCCAATGCTGGCGCCGGCGTGGGGATAATGGCAGGGAGAGTTTTCCGCAATTAACTGGCCCATTGTAGCATTCCATATTGCTTGGTAGCCCCCCATATATCCGCCCCGAACCTCCTCGCCGTATTGGGTGTTCATAAAGAGGCCGCTTGTCAGTTCGTCGAGGCCATCATTGGAAATCTCGGAATACTATTGATAAACATGGCCATCAATCTCTGCTGTCGTCTTGGTAGGACTAATGCCCCTGACCGTATAGACGCGAAGAACCAGAAAAACGCCGTCGATGCGACTACCCGCTGATACCCCTACTGCAAGAGTCTTACCTCGCACGAACGAAGTCTTATCGAACACGATAATTGCCCTCCTTGTGATAGACTCGAGGGAGATCGGAATAATTAAACCGAAGATAGAAATTATCTCTTTATTGCTCGGACTTCTGACGACTAAGTTTAGAGCACACTCCCGCCCGGTAGTCTCCTATACTTTTGAGAGGTCTACGCCCCTTAAGCGCCCCAAGGAGACAATTCGTTCGGAGAAGCTTGTCGTCTTCGGCCGCACGTCAACGATGAGGACCGAAATGGTGGCCTATGAAGCCTCTGCAGCCGATCTTTCGGGACAATCTACGCGTCCCAGCATTCTCGGGTAATGCTGTAGAGGTTGTGATCTTCCCAGACCCCGTTGATTTTGAGATAGTACGCCGGACGGCCATCGTACCGATATCCGACTTTCTCTAACACCCGAATAGACCCGATGTTTCGCGGCATCACGGCCGCTTGGACCCGATGCAATGCAGCAGATTCGAACGCAAATTGGGTCGCCAGCCGCACCGCCTCGGTGGCCAGCCCTTGCCCGTTCAAGGGCTCGTCCAAGAAGTAGCCCAGGGTGCAACTCTCCCACGCACCGCGCACGACATTGCTCAGATTGACCCGTCCAATCAACTGTCTGGTGCCGTTGAGAAAAATTCCAAATCCATACCCGGAACCACTGGTCCAATCCATCTGGACTTTCTCCAAGAGTTGTTGCTGTCCCGCGACCGTGTAGTGCGTATCGGACGTCACCGGTTCGAAGGGCCGAAGGAACTCCCGATTACGGGCACGCAAATCCAGCAAGATATGAAGGTCGTCCACTTCCAGGCGGCGAATGTGGATCCGATCAGAATTTGCCCGCATGTTGCCTCCTCCACGTTCCGTTTTTCTAACATCCCGGATCACCTGTTACTGAAGTGCGCGAAAAATTTGTGTTGTGCTCATGCCTAACGCTCGCCGCCATTCTTTGGGAACGAATCCGCTATTCAAGCCCCAAGGCTGTCCGTGGCTTTCAGGAATAATTCCTGCGCGTACCGCCGGTTTTAAGGGAACAAATTCCGCAACAATGGTCGATGGAGGAATATCCGCCACATATCCGTCTGGCCCCATCCATTGCGTGCCACTAATTGTCTGGGGGAACAAAAACACTGTGCCTTGCAAGGTAATATACAAAGTAAGCGGTAAGGCTCGATGCGTAGGTGGTAACGATGGCTTGACGTGCAATTCATTTTTGAATAGATCGTGGGTCCACCGTGGGGGAAGCCGCCAATGATTGAAGCTATCGATTCCATGCCACGCGGTGGGGAAACAGGTTAATCGCTAAGGCCGTATTGTACAAAGGCCAAAGTTTCGATTGTACTGCGGTGGGGGGCACCTGCTTGGGTACTACCCAAGCCAAGGATAGGGGTAGAGTAGCATCCGAACGCTTAGCGAAATAGCTTAAGGTAGACCGCTCGCCATCGGTAGATGTCGGTGAGCGCCATTCTGTAATTCCACCCAGACTGCTTATCGTAACTCCCATTAGAAAAAAATAGCCGATTCGGTTCATCGCGGAATCCTTTCTTTGTATCCTTCTGTTGGTATAACGCCTGACGCTCAGCCCGAGTTCCGATGGCGTCGCCTTTCTTATCGGCCCCACTTGGATGCTAACGCCTCAGGACGTACCAGGGACAATCTGAGAGGGTGCCCTTGGATGTCCTGATTTTCTCCTGGCGCACTCCTGTCCGTTAATGCCATAAAAGGCACACTCAGAGAACTAAGAACCCCATGGGATTGGGATCCAGGACTGGCCGCTATTAATGCTTTGAACCGTCCATGGCCGCTGACCGTTGATCCCTAGGACGGTCAGAATTAAGACCCCGCGTCTGTCGATAAGGCGGATGCCATTGGCTGATATCGGAGTTTTTATCAACAGGGGGGTCCACGTTTTTCCCGCATTGAAGGTTCGCAATACAGACACGCGGTCGACGAGCGACGATGCACTGGCGATGATGCCGTCAGCCGCGTTCCAAAAGAGCATGCGTTGATACCCGGCACCCGCGATGAATTCACAACGGGGGGCCTGGGACGGACACCACGAACCACGCGTATAGCGTTCTAGCGACCACGTTTTCCCACGGTTGCGAGTATCAAATAAATAATAGACTTCTTGCCCCGCCGCAGGAGCCCCTCCAGCCAAAATCCAGCCATCCTGGGGTGTCGCAAAGTCTTCCTGAAATTCTGGTAGTCCTGCAGTAATCATGCGGTGTACCGCGTCGGTGACGGTAGAAACCGGTGGGTGACGCCAACTAGCCAGAATTTGACGCTCCAACGCCATCGACATCGCACTGCCCGATATCGAAACGGTATACAACGTTCCAGTGGCGCTGAGTACTTGTCGGGTGATGGTACCGGAAGTTTGTAGGGAATCTTGGTAAACCGTCGCGCCGGACGACACGCCCGACCCAGGAAAAATAGGGACCATAGGCAATAACTGCCAGGCGTTGGTTTGTTCACTCTGTCGGCTTAATTGCACCTGCTCGCCTGGCCCTTCAAAGGTCCAGGTGGTTGTGCCAAACTGCCTCAGGGGCGAGGAGGCGCGCCATTGGCGAGGAATGGTTACCGCCATTTGGCCAATGTGGACGGTGTGCCTGCTGTCCCGAGGCGCTGCCTTGGCCGGGAGGTGTGCCGAGGAGCCGATTGCGATCGCGGTCAGACTTGCAGCCAGGAACAGGACAGCGGTTGCGGATGGCATGGACGATTCATCCTTTCTGTCGCGGCTTGCGGTGGGGGATGATTCTATGTTTCCGCCGGGTAAGTAGCCCCATGATACTCCGCGCTTATGAAAGGCATAACGCTGCTCGGGAGCGTTAGGTTACGCACTACCGAGCGATTTCGCCACTCGGTGTATATACCCGGGGCCGCCAGCGCCGTACGGGTTGCTCGCGCGAGGTGGGCCGTGGAGTTTCCGTGATGGTTTGGTCTTCAACATTCCAACCAACAGCGGACAGCGAATCATCGACTACGGACTGCCCATTCCAACCTGGGTCAAAATTGCCAATGAATGAGTTTGGGTTTCAAAACGGGAAATTCCAACCTCAGATTGCACACAACCCAACATTCTTGCAATGCTCAGATCGGTCGCATGCGAGAGCACGATGACGCGCTAGAATGCGGACAGAGGGGATGAGTATGGCGGTGTCTCGCAAGCCATTGCATCTTGTGATTGATGATCTACCCGAAGACAAGTTGCCGGCCTTGCCGATTCTGCCGAATACCTAAGGGTTCTTGACGCGATGAGGCGCGGCGAGACGTTGTCCTTTGATGACGTGTTCCCCGAGGAGTGATGTATATCCTGCGCTTTAGTTGCCAGGGGCAAAAATTTCGTGAGAAGGAATCCCACGGCGTCCGCCTGCGGATGCGGACGGCTTTGCTAGAGTTGACCCAAGACTCTCTCATCCATCGTCAGCCAGAGGAAGTTATCGACCAAGTGTCCCATGTCCCAGGAGCCGACGCCCCCGAGAGGGCAGACCCTGTGGTCATTGAGGGCGCATTCGCCTCTAGGCATGACACGGGGATGCCTAGAGGCCGAAATTCGAGTTCCTCGCGGGAGTGCATCCCCCATTCCCAGGATCGATCCACCCCACGGAGACTTTGCCTTCACGAGGGACGACCGACCTGATTCGGGAGTTGTCTCCACAGGGATCCTACGCGTCGCGAGCGCCAAGATCCCTACCGTTTTTGGCATCCGCTTTGGAACATTACCTTTCGCGGTCGGCTCGAATACCGAATCGTTCCGCGTGCTCTCTGCGTGACTGGGTGGACACCCCGACAAATGCTGATCCCATGGGCACGGCCGATGGATTATGAGGTCGAACCGGACTCGACGCCAAACCCTAAAGAGCGTCGGGCCGGCTTCCCAGAGGACTCCCGAGGATCCCCAGACCATCCGAAAGAGATCGGGACACCATCGACTGACAAGGGAGGGAACAGTCTCAGATTTTGGGGCTAAAAAACGGTGTTGCCAAAGGGGTCCCCTTGGTCTCGAGTAGAGGCAACGCCAGTAAGGCGTTGGCCATTTGCCATGAGACCCGACGTCAATGCGTCTTCACTGGATATCAACTTTTCGTTATGCCCAGGGGTTCGATTTCTCCACACCCATTTGTTGTCAGTGAAATCCTTTCAAGAACCGAGATTTACCCCATACAGAATCATAATCTCCTCCCTCGCACAAAACATTTATCAGAAGCATTCGGAACATTGGACCAGAAGTATCGATCTACGACCATGAATGTCGGCCTTCTGGTGTAGAAGACGACCCGCCCGACGGCCTTCTCAAAGACGCTAACCGCGTTGCATTCCGGGGGCGTATCCGCCTCCGGAAAGTTGCTTTCGAATGATGAGTGGTGGCATTAAGGGCAGGAGTGTGCTTTAAACATCGACTTGTACCCGTTTCCGCTAACCGCTGGTGAGACATCTGAAGACACCTATGGCCCAAGAAGGAGCGTGAGGATGGTTAGACGCCTCCTGTTAGTCGGGGTCACCTGTCTGTTGCTCGCCTGTCGTGATGAATGCAGCCGAATCAGCATCTGCAGTTTTGTTAATACTGGTGGAGGAAATCACCAAGACTACGGTCATATCGATGGTTGGGATATCGACTGCTGCGTGAACCGACCATTCCTCTATTTCACGGATGGGCGATATTCTGGCGAGCCGTATTGGCCCAGACTTTAAGATTGACCAGACTGACGGCAGTTGACCGGACGTAACCATCTTACGCTTCCCAGGATAGGTGGGATAACCTTTTTCAGCGTTTGCGGGTAGAGAGGCAGGAAAAGAGGCCTAATTGCTAGAATGGCAGAGTGTTCTTATTAGATAGTATATTCGGCGCAAAAAGCCTGAGGAGGGATCATCATGGTAACCATGGATGTCGAGCGCCTTGGTGAAGCGCGTTGGACCAAGAAAACCACCGGGATCTTCATTTCCTTTGTTTTGGGTTTGGCTCTCGAGTCCTACGTCTTCGCCTTGGCCTCCATCGCCATCTACTGGGTGTCCATGCCTAAGGCCCTTGGCGAATTGCTATTGGCCTGGGCACCCATTTGGCTCATCGTCGGGATTATTTTGGCGGGCCCG
>DAHXNH010000166.1 GCA_027365485.1 Clostridiales bacterium | reverse complement strand
ACGGGAGTTGGATGAGCAGCGTCTATCACTCAAACCCTGCCCCTTGGGGCAGACATTGACCCCGCACCGAGACGAACTCATGACGAATTGGATGACCCGAGGTTCGTTGAAGGCAGCGCCACCAGACCTAGAAGACGAGATTTCCTGCCAGGCTTGATTCAGCCAGCCTGTCACTTCTGGGCGGACTTTCGTCGAAACAGCCAATCGCGAAACCGAAGGTGGGATTCGAGCCGAGTGTATACCCAACCTCCTACGGCCAAGACTATCACCCGCGGCAAAAACATGATCACTATCAGGACGAACACCCCGAATTCCAAGAGATGTACGCGGAATGAGGGTGGCGGCTCCTTAATCGTCTTCGGTGTCATTCTGAGCGATCGATCCGAAAACTTACCCACGGACGAAGGCGGACGATGGACTCTATGTTTAATCGAATGTTTAGCCACACAGCGTTCCTCCTTGGTCTCGATGTTCGACATGACCTCAAGAGATTCCTACTAAGGACGACTGGATCTTAGTTGAAATCCAAGAACAGGGTGAGTCGGCACGTCCCGTGGCCTCTTAAAATACGCCACGAGGCGTTTTGTGCGGCTGCGCGCCACGCGGACCTCATCCTCCCAATTCCACCCGGCCAGGCTCCTGGTCTCTGGCCTTCCTCGGGGTGAGACCCCTCCAGTGGTTGGACGCCTTTAGGAAACGTGACCGTCGATTTGGCCGCCTGCCATGAGAGATCGTTCGAAGGCCCGCTAAAACCGTGTGGTGGGTTTCAAAATCGCCTCTCCCGGGCTGAATCGAGCGTCGAACGGGCCTGAAACAGGGTGCCAAACGCTCTCCATTTGCGCGAGGCCGGGAGCCTAAGGCGGCCCGCCGCCCTCTAGGTTGGCCGTTGGCCCCTTCGGCCAGAGAGAATGCCTCGGATTTTTGGGGCACCGACTGACGGGGCAATCGATGGTCGAGCGCCTGACATCGCTGGCGAATCAGTCGTCGCGTGGGAGATTAGGGCTCACTTGCGGCCTGAATTGCCAGAAGTGGGTCGGATATCCCGAGTGGGCAACATCGCCGGGAAGGAAGCTATGGATCTCATAGCCCGACCATGAAAATCCGGTCAAAAAACGGCGAGCGATGCCACCCTGTGGGATTCCTTCCTCTCGGCCATGACTTTGGCAATGAGCACAGATCGGGCAGTTTCAGTGGCCTCTCGACTACCGGCGGAGTAGGTCGGAGCAGGCATGGGGATCGTTGCGATCAGCGATTCTCGAACCTCTCAGGCTTCACAGCAAAAGTTGGTTGCCACTTTGGGATATTCCACCTGCACCCTGATCGTCAATGGCCATAGATGGGCTGACTTGCCCGCCCATCGTCGATCATCGGCCAGAAGGTCCCATGCCAACCTTAGGCATTACCGTCGGTGGATATTTTGGTGGAGCCCCGCGGATGGCTTCGGGATCGGGTCCAGCGACCCCATTGGCCTCATAGGAACACTCGGGAGCTATGCACGCAAAAGCCGCAAGGAAGCTTCCGCGTTTCGCCCAGCATCACCCCCGCTAAGCTAACAGCCCCAAGGAGACTGGGCACCGTTTCGATGAGGCGTCGGTGCCCCAGGTTCTCTTCGAGAAAGGACAACAGCCACCAAAGCGTTCTTGCCTTGACAGCTTATCCGAAGTCTCCTAAATCATAGAGTGCCATCATATAGGGATGACGGCTATCATATTGGGTCAACGGTACTGGATTTTCGACCCTGCCGATCGGCCGACAATTGGCGCCGGCGGCTCCCGTAGCCGCATCGCCTAGATCGTTCCTGCACTGATCCAACCACAGGGACAACTGCTGCACCACGTCCGGATGCTCCGGATAGACATTGCGACTTTCGCCAATGTCCGCATCGAGATCGTATAAGGCTTCCATCGGTTCTTTCCCTTTGTGTACGTGGAGCTTCCATCGACCCACCCGGACCGCTTCCAACGTGTCGCCCGCATAATAGAAAAATGCCTGGTGGGGTGATGCGGCGCTTTCTTCTTGAAACAAGAGCGGACGAATATCCCTGCCGTCAATCGGGCGCTGGTGGGACACCGTTCCCCCGGCCAAATGCACCAACGTCGGCAAGAAGTCAATCGAACTCGTCACCTCGTCGCAGACTTGGCCGGGAGCCAGGGTTCCCGGCCAATACATAATACAGGGCACGCGCATGCCTCCTTCCCAGGTCGTACCTTTGCGTCCCCGCAAGGGCCCATTGCTACCCTCATGGTCGGCCCGAGATCCATTATCCGAAGTAAAGATAATGAGCGTATTCTGTTCGATGCCGCTTTGACGCAACTCATCCACCAACACTTCGGTCACCCAATCGATTGCGGCCACGGCCGCACCGTAGGCTCCGTTACGCGACGATTTCATAAAACGGTCGGGCACATAGATTGGCAAATGGACGTACATATGGGCCAAGTAGAGGAAGAACGGGGTGTCTTGATGGTTACGAATAAAGCGGACCGCCTGTTCTGCATATCGCTCCGTGAGCGCCGTCTGATCGGGTTGCTCTTGCAAAACCGTCGCATCGGCCATCAGCGGTAAAGGCGGATACTGTTCGCGGTTTACTTGCCGTCCCATATCGTTACTATAGGGAATCCCATAATAGGCATCAAACCCATGTTGGGTTGGCAAAAACTCTGGTTGATCCCCACAGTGCCACTTGCCAATCAGCATCGTCGCATAGCCTTGGCGGCGGAGTTCAGCGGCCATGGTGGATTCGTCCGGATTCAAGCCCACCCCTTGGCCGGGAAACAATACACTCTGCCCCTCAAAACTGCCAAAGCCAATGCGCCGCGGATAACACCCGGTCATCATGGCTCCGCGAGACGGCGAGCAAACCGGCGATGCCATATAAAAATTAGTGAATCGGATCCCCTGCGCCGCCAATTCGTCTAAGACCGGCGTGCTATGCACCTGCGAACCGTAGCAAGCCAGGTCGCCATAACCTAAGTCGTCGCAATTTATCAACACGATATTGGGCTTCTCTCGATGATCCATCAAAAAATCCTCCTTGGGTAGGATGTTTCCTAGCTCCCATGATAGCACCGGCTTGGCGGCAATCACTCCTACCGCGTCGGCCAAAACACCGACCAAAGATAGTGGCCCAGCGATTTAGACAATCTGGGCACCTTACGGGATGCCACGAGAGACTCGCTGAAACCCGAGATCTCAACCACGGGAAAAGCGCAAGTGAGGGTGAAAGCCCAACCGGCGGGAAAAGCTCTCCCCCCTGTTATCTCCTAGCCCGCCACCGAATCCAAGTGACCCTTCAAGCCCGTTTTGATCCACTTGGTGGGAAGATTCTGAGCCACTTTATCGCCCCACCGGAATTCCACCCCATCTAAGTGGAAGCGAACAATGAAGCCCTCATCGCCTGATAGGGAGACCCCATGAGCCCCGCAGACCATAATTTAGACATCGGGGTCCAACGGACTTTGACCTATGGCTTCAATTCGGGAGGTTGAAGCGGATTCGCATTGCCAACGACGAATTTGCACGAGAGGCCGGCCTCAGATGGACCTTTTGACGATGTATCCACGGAACAGCACGCCCTCGATTCCCAATCGGGCCTTGGACATCCCCCCACGATGTCCAAGGCCCGAGATGGCAGAACGTTGACGAATGTACCCCCAAGAACTCACGGGAGGCGATCGGAAGACGCGATCCGGTCCCGCTTAGAACTAACTCTTCATTGAGGCAATGAAGGGTGATATGCGAAGCGCTCACGGTCTCCTTGCGCTGGTTTAGATCTTATGACGAGCAAAACCCCATGCTCCAATGTCGATCCTCATCGCATGCCGACACCTGACCCCGGTCGCCCTTCCATCCGCAGGTTATTCTTGAGCGTCGTACACCGCATCCACGATCTTGGATCCAATCGTCTCGAAGTCGCTCTGGCCAAACACCTGAAAACGCTTGCCGATATCGGTGTCACTCTCTAGGGCTTTTTGCAACTCATCCCGTTTGTCGTCTGGCAACAAGGTCACCAAAAAGGCCACGCTCCCGTCGCCCCCAATTTGCTGGGTCCGGTGAATCACCTCAAACCCCATACCCTTAGAGACGGCAGCGGAGTCCTCTGTGGTCACCGAGATTCCGATCAGTTGGTAGCCTACGATAAAGTAGATGTCCAACTCAAAATTATGCTGCCCAGGCCTTTTGGCCACCAAAGATTGGCCGAACGTATCCGGGATGCTTAGGTGCCAGGGCGTTTCTGCCACCGGATTATTTTTCTCTACGACTTGAGCAATTTGTTGCCGCACATACCCTGCATACCAGCGGCCACCAATGCATTCAACGGTGGCCTCATCGTCGCTAAGCCCGGCTTTGGTTAGCAACGTGGAATACGTGCCGTCCTGAATCAATTGTAGCGTGGGCAGATAGGGAACCATCGGCTCCAATGCCTTCCAGTCTAGTTGCGATTTCACGACCTCCACATGGTCTTTGAACGCTCCCACGTTTTTCTGATAGTCCGTTCCCAAATAATACAGGGATTTCACCGCGCTCTGGATTCGTTCGTACTGCTCCCGCTGATTCTTCCACAAGGTAAGCAAAAGATCTTGCAGCGAGTCCTCCGTACCCTCTGAACCCGTTTGACCAGGTACCATTTCATATCCGCTAAGAGCCAAGAACTCTTTGATGGTCAACTCCACCGAATGATCCGCACCGATGGATTGTTGGGATTGGGATCCTGCTGTCGCCTGATCCCAGTACAGTTGGTGATGCCTATCATCTAAATAGGATGCGGTAAATTTGGCACCAGAAGTTTTGCAGGCGGTCTGAGCCATCATGTAACTATGAACACTGATAGGCTTCGTGCCCCCACTATAACTCAAATGGATGTGCTGTTTTTTCGCGATAAAAGGTTCCAAACCTCGCTCGATATCGCGCCGAATCCATATACGCTCGTGAACATTGGACAAAGCCTTTAGCGTGAACTGAATTTGACCCGGCTTGAGTTTGGCTATTTCCTTTTTCAAGCGATGGGCCTGCTGGATGGTTGCCGACCAGTAGTTTTCCTTGGCCTTCGCTTCATAAAACACAAGAATCTCTTCCACCGGTTCACCCAAGGGCAACGGATCAGAAACCAACAGGTCCTTAGCTACGACATAATTCGGAAGCAGGTTCAGTCCTTGCAATAACACCAAAATCGCCATAAGATCCTCCTATCGCCATTGCACCTAACCTTGGAACAATGACTACAGATGCATTAGGGTTTCGTTGCAATCCACTCCCGAGAGATTCATCTTGGGAGACATCCGAACCCAAAGCATACAGAATCTCGTCGGAAGTTTCAATTCACTCCTCACGCTGTAGGGCTAAAAACTATGTTGACAAAGGGGTCCACTTTAGACTAAATAGCCAAAAGGCGCCTCGTACAACGTAAAGAAGCGCGTCTCACAGTATTGTCGGCGCCTGAATGCACCGTGTTATGGGAGCGCAAACATCAAAAGGTGACCTTCACTCACGCGACCACTCGCCATCCAACCAGCGCCAGACGGCGTGGACGCCGACTGGCCGCAAAACCAATGGTTGACCGTAGGTCCGCGCGTTAGTAATCCACACCGGATTGACCCCGCGCGCCATCAGCGCTGCCCATGCCGACCGCGCTTCGTCTGGCCAAAACGGCGCCACCAACACGACCAAACTATCCCGCGATATCCGTCGGGTCAATTCCGCCAAGTGGTCTACCAAGTGGCTGCCCATACTGTCGGATGGTTCGGTCCAAGCCAGGGCGGTAAGCATTTGCTCCAGAACGCCCGGGCCGTGTCGAGGTCTGAAATTCAGACCCTGACTGTGCCCCGCTACGGCTCCGCTAACCACGAGGCCAACATCCAACCCCTGGGTTAGGGAGGCTTCCACAACGGTGGCGGCAAGGCTGATACAGTCTTCCAGCGCTTCGCTGTCGAGCCCTTTCCACGCATACGCGGTAGATTGGGGATGCAAGATTACTTCCACGGTCCGCGCGAGTAAGTGTTCGTCTTCTTTCACCATTAATTGTCCACTGCGGGCGGAAGCAAAGGCGTGAATTCGGCGCGCCGGATCGCCTGGGCGATACGGGCGAATACCAGCGATTAACACTGGGTCGGGGGGATCCCACAATCGTCCGTGGAGATCGCCTAGATTCGAGGCGTGACTCCAAAAGCCGGACGGCAACGAGAGGCGCCGGGGCCAGATGGTAATTAACCGTTCGTCGAGGTGCGCCCGCCGCATCCACTGGCCCCAATGCAAAGGATCGCTAAATTCGACGGTCGTAGTACCGACCCGAAAGCGGCCTCGACGCATCCCTCTCAATTCCAGCAGAACACGTAAGCGCTCCTGTCGCGAGATCATCAAGGTCCCATGGAGACGCCAGTGCCCGTGGGAGTCATCGACAGAAGATTGCGCTAGACTGTAAAAGCGCAGTGGTTCGGGCACATCTAACTGCCACTCGATTTGTCCCACCGACCAGGGCAGGGGATTTTCAACGATGAGTTCTGCACTCATCGGCTGATCGATTTCGGCGGCAAGGGACTGAAACTGATGTCGCACCGTCAGATGTCGAAAGGTCAACGTAGCCATCGTCTCGGCCAGAACCCCGATCACCACAAGAAAAAATCCTACCCATAAAATCATGAAGCGTCCGCTGATCAGGCCAGCTAATACAACGACTAAAGCGAAGACGATCAAGGATAACGAACTGCCGATCCGTTGGACGTCACTCTTCGAATCGTGGGCCATGGGTAACCGCGACTTTCCGAAAAGCCCCATCGCTTCCTCATCTTCTCTCTTGTTTCGTCCGCTTAAGCGGGCTGCATCGCCTCCGAAGCGAAATCTCCTCTGGACCCAATGCTCATCCATTTGCTTCGTTCACCTAAGTGGGCTAGCATCTACCACAAGTTTGTCGCGGAGTGCTTAGATACCAAACCATGGACCAAGCGGGCACACAATCCGTGTCCGAGTCCCCATCCCTGTTTGAGAAAATTGATGCCCATCAGCTTGAGTAGTCTCTTCTACCGTGGACCATTCTTTCTTCTGAAACTGCGTTCGCATTACACCCACTCACTCTAAAGATGACCAACCCGGGTCCATCATTCACCCCCCCGTGGAGTATCCTTGATTGCTCGTTAGTAGAATGGTGCAGGATGCGCTGATGGCGGTCTCCAACTGAGTCAGTGATTCCAGCTAAAATATGCGCTCCTTGTGAGCGTTTAGGTATCTGTCTGTCTCTACCGCCTAATGAACTTCAGGTTCGGCCAGTCGCAAGAAGCCGTGCGCCCCAACCGGACGCCTAGTCGAAAGATACTGCAGCGCGAACTGGGCTGTCAATGCGTTCTGGATTGGAGCCGCTCTGAAGCGCGAATGGTAGCAACCGTATAAACCCGAAAGCTGTTCGGAGAAAGCCATTAATACGCCCAAGAAAAGGCTCCCCGGGGCCATTCGGTCCCACCATCAGGGACCGGACCAGGGTCCGCCCACATTCCGGGCATATTTTCTTAGAGGGGCGACCCCCTCGATTTTGAGAACGGATTCAATTCAGGTGATCCACCTAGGCTGAGCTTATCAGACCCGGCGCAAGCGAAGCACGGGGGGGGGTCTGTATCACGAGCGCTAACCGCTCGAGATCTAGTCAATGACCCGAGATCGTGTACTTAATCCATTGAAGGGTGCCTTGGAGGTCAGTGGTAGGCTACACACCAGGTCCGGTCCCCGCTGGCTTGCCATTTAGGTCCGCGGTTTCAATACCTCATAGGTAGGCTATAAACCAGTGGAGTGCGCTTCGGATATTCGGCCTTCAGAAAAGCGTTTCAATTCCTCATAGGTAGGCTATAAACAATGACGGGGACACCTTGGTCGAAACGGAGGATATCGTTTCAATACCTCATAGGTAGGCTATAAACCCATTTTCCCCGCCTATATCAACGATTTCGTGATAAGGCTCTTTGGGGTTATCAAGGATCAGTTGAGCCAACTCTAGATATTCGGCCAAACTTGCTGTCGTCGGTCTCCAGGGTTTTTTGCACTACCTGGGGTCGACGACAAATTAAGACTACCCGGATCACGGCGGTTTTGCAACCCTTACATCTGGGATTGCATGCCAAGTGGTGGCAGATGACAAGAACAGCAACACGAAGGCTAGCCGCTGTCGTCGGTCTGTCAGTCGCTATGAAAGCGCTGACACAAGATGACTAGGGGTGTCTTTTTGATTAGGATGTTTGCACACTTACGAGATTGCATGGGTAATGTCAGATCAATTTCAGCAAGGCCAACGCTAGGTTAAGTGAAAGCTCTCAGATCATAGGTGTCGGGGTTAGGGCAAGTAGGTCAGGTGCCAAAAGGTGGAGAGGTCTTGTTGCATGAAGTCGGTGAGGATGCGAAGAAACCACGGGCCTGCGAAGTAAATCATGAGTCCCAAGATAATGAGTTTAGGCAGAAAGGAAAGCGTCATCTCTTGGATCTGGGTCGTCGCCTGAAAGATTCCCACCAAAAGGCCGACGATGAGCACGCCGGCTAAGATCGGCAAGAGGACAATGCCCGCCGTGGTGAAGGCGGCTGGATTCAGGCTTAAAAAGTGGTCCAGCACAGTTATCGTCCTCCGTGAAACCAGAGTACCAGGGATTGCACGACCCGCGTCCAGCCATTGGCCAAAACAAACAGCAGAATCTTGAGCGGCAACGAGATTAGGGTGGGCGGGAGCATCATCATACCCATCGACATCAAGATGGTCGCAACGACTAGGTCAATCAGCACGAAGGGAATATAAATGTATACGCCAATCTCAAAGGCCGTACGCAACTCCGAAATAATAAAGGCCGGAATCAGGGTAATCGTCGGAATCTGAGCCAGGCTGTGTGGGTGCGGTAAGTGGGCCAAATTCAGGAATAGGGCGATATCCTGTGATCGCGTCTGCTGATACACAAAGGCACGCATCGGGGCCATAGCCGCGCTACCAGCCAGCAGTAACGACAGATGACCCGCCAAGTACGGACTTAAGGCATGCCGATTAATTAGGGTGAGCGTGGGCGACATGACGAACAACGTGATGAACACCCCCCACCAATCAAAACTTGGTTGGGCGGAGTGTCCTGCAGGCCGAGGGCGCTCCGGACGAATGACAGCACGGTAATGATCCGGATAAACGCGGTCATGGTGAGCAAAATGGCGGGGACAAAGGAGATCAACGTCAGCAGGGCCAAAATCGAAATGGTATCGCTCGGCGATGAGCCACCCGGCGAAATATTGATGGACGGCAGCGGTGCCGCCAGAGCGGTTCCACCCCATAACCCCATCATCAGCAGGACCAGCAGTGAGGTTTGGATCGATCGACGTTTCATCCCAGTCTCCGCATGTCAGAAAATGAAAATGTGCGGAATTTTGTTGACCGTTTTTTTACTTTTATCCGGACGCATCCCAGACCATACCTCGGTCAATCGGTACCCCCAACGCCTCCAAAACACGGCGTTGATAGGGAAGAACCGCAGTCCACTGATACCACCAAAAGGAGTCATCGGATTGCCGTTGAGTATCCAAATCGTGTAAGGCCTCAAGGATTACAGTTTCCGAAGGGCGTTTTACGGTTCGATGGGGCAGTTCGAGGGGCGGTTGGTCTTCCAATTCCGACCGGACCAACGCCCTCATAAAGCGGGCGAATTGTAGGGCCAAAAGCAAGAGATAACCCAACCCGGTTACGCGGGTCGTCTTTTTTAGCCAAAATGCCGACAGATGGACGGGGGACTTCGTCCACCGGAACCCGTGCTCGTTCTGATCTTGACCCTTATATTGTTGGATCCTCGTCTTCGCGTCGAGGGTCATGTCGCTCGTTAAGAGAATGAACGTGGAGCGCCGTTCCCGTTCTGCCTGAATCTGTTCGGGCTCGGGGGCACAGACCTGTAAGCTCACCCGATACTCAATGCGCGTTTCCGGAAGGGCTCCGGCCTTCGGGCGCCCTCGATGTTTCACGGCCACCTCCGTGGCTTCAATGATGGGTGTGACCGTATGCCAACGGCAGGCGACGGACTCCAACAGCAGGATGGTCGCCTGCTCGGCGTCGACGGGGCCTTGAAAGTGTTTGCCAGAAAGTTTCTTTTCCACCTTGGCCAACTGTTCTCGGGCGATCTCTCGCTGGAGGGTGTGCTCCTTTTTTTATCCAAGGAGTGCGAATGATAGACAAAGTCCCGAGCCGGTTCATCACAGAAGGTCACGTCAAACGTTTGCACCTGATAGGTCGCCGACTTGGCCGTGGGGATCTGGGCCATCGGGCCTAACGCTACCCACGCTTCCTTGGGTTGATCCCACGCTTGGATTTTTAATTCCTTGCAAAGGTTGAATCGGGCCGATAATAGACCGAGCCAGTGCATCCCGGCGGCCCGAATTCGGGCAATGGCGGGGTTCGAGACCATCGCCGTATCGGCAATGTAGTACTTGTCCTTCCAAAAGTCCTCCGGGAAGTCCTTGACCAATTGATTCACCCAATCGGCATTCCAGGTCTGGTCGGAAGTATTCCCGGAGAGCATCGTACCTCCGATGATACAGCCTTCGGCGTCCATGGTCACGCCTGCCATGATTCGTTTGAGGTCGGAGCGATGGTCTTTGGAATGTCCCCAGACGATTTCGATCGGGGCCCTCGGCCCCGAGGGGGCCGAGGGATAGTCTCCCATCAGGGAATACGCGGTAGTACCAGAATGCAACCACTGGGAGAGTGTGGGATGAATGCCTTGCATACGCAGGCTCAGCGTGGCCAAAAGCTTCGCACCGTGCTCGGCGAGGTCTTCCAAGACGCGCCCCAGAGCATCATCGTTGCACTGCAAAGCTTGAGTCTGATCACCTCACAGCAAAGGAAGCGGCATCGTCGCGGCCCAATTCTCCACTCGATAGAGAGGATTGCGATGACACAATACGTTGATGACGAGCATGAGGAGCAAAATGCTGGGGGCTATGCGAGAGCGAGCCGGGTCCCAAGGCAGCAAGGTGTCCACCACGGACCACCCGTTCACGCGGTCGGCCAGAAACCGCACCGCAATCGCGGTGCCACTATGCGGAAAATGATGCGGATCTTTCGTTGACGAGACCGTCACAGCTAGCGGTTGTTTGATCATAATAGAAGACATTTTCCACAAATCGCCAAATGTCGTAGGGGGAATATTCGGACTTTATTAAACCGAGTTCTGGGAAATCGGACAGTTGCGAAGAGCTGACATGCGGAAACTGGGGTATACGGCGACTCCTAACCTGACACCATTGTGGCGTGGGCAGATGAATCGAAGTAAGTTGGCCAAGCACGCGAATCAACGGCCAACTTGCGAGCGTCTCGGCGATCAGTTTTGACACGATCCTTCGGTCGGACCGGCTTTCGTAGGCGATCACGACCGTCCCAGCCCAGATATCGGTATACTTCATACAGGACCAGTCTTCTTTTTATCGGTGCGGCAACTAAATGGTAGATATGGCCATCTGCCTATCGTGTAGCTCGCAAACGCTGGGATTGACCGGGGCTGGCCATCATGCTATCTAGGGGCTAGTTAAGAGGTTGCAGGGATTTTGGTTTTCACCGCGAAAGAATGGATTAGGAACTGTGGTGAGGGGGACCTATGGGCGCAATGTCTCAGGCACGCCAAGCTGACTTTCTGCGATGCCGGGAGCAGCTTAAGCATTATGAA
>DAHXNH010000158.1 GCA_027365485.1 Clostridiales bacterium | reverse complement strand
TCGCCGTCCCGTTCCCTTCCGGGGAGCGTTAAGGCGTAGTCCGGCTGAACCCCGGCAGGTTGCTGGTGGGATAAGCCGTGACGAGTCCGGAAGATCACTCCAGGGTCTCACGGCCCGTGGACGCAGTCATGACAGTTCCCCCAGAATCTCCGCCCTTTAGGGCGGGGAGGTTGTGCGGGCGGCAGCCCACATAGGATGCCGAGCATCCAGCCAGTCGGTTGGACAGGTCGGTACGGCATAGTGGACCATGTCGTAAACGATCCATGCTAGGGCGTGACCGTAAGGCGCGTGGCGAAGGAGAGAGGGAGTGCTGCGAGGTCCTTAATAGCCTCGGAGAAAGGAGAAGCGGGAATGGGGCAGGCCGAGCCTGCCGCGCTATCCTCCCCGGCCTGACCGTGTCCTTGGCATAGTCCAAAGAAGGCCGAGGCTTCCCGCGCAATTGGAGGAAACTTGCTATGGCGATGGCCCCTTTGTTAGCGCGGTGATTCCTCTCTTCGGGAAATCGCTGTCAAGGTGGCGAAGCCTTGGGAGTCGAGTCGGAGCTCAGCCCGGATTCCATGGCGTTAACGACGGCGCCAATTACGATGACCGCCGGCGATCGTAGTGGATGACGGCGCACCAAGGCCGCTAATTCACCGAGGGGAGCGCGCAATATCGCTTGCTGTTCCCATCCCGCCCAAGAGATGACTGCGGCCGGGGTGTCGAGCGGTCTTCCGGTCGCGGCGATATCGTCGACCACCTTCTCCAAGGTGGCCATGCCCATCAGGACTACCAGGGTGCCGGTGAACCTTCGCATCCAGGTCCAGTCAACGCTGCCAGAGCTGGTCCGAGCACTGACGACCGCGACTTGGTCGGCAATGCGGCGCAGCGTCACTGGGATTTGGGCCAATGCGGGAGCCGCCAGAGCGGAACTTAACCCGGAGATCATCGAAAATCGGATGCCTGCGGCCGAAAGTGCCAGCATTTCTTCGCCGGCGCGGCCAAAGACGAAGGGGTCGCCGCCGTGGAGCCGAACGACTCGGTATCCAGCGCGTGCCCAATCGATCAACTGGTCGTGGATGTCTTGTTGGGTTGGATGGCCCACACCCGGCACTTTGCCAACGTCGATGCGACGCGCGTGTTTGGGGGCTAGGTCGAGCACTGAAGGATGTACCAAGCGATCATGCAAGACAACCTCAGCATGGCTCAAAGCTTTGAGGGCACCTACGGTGAGCAGGTCGACCGAACCGGGCCCGGCTCCGACGAGAGCGACGGTGCCTGGATCCAAGCCAGACGTTTGAAACAGCGGTGGCAGATGGGCTTGAACATAATCAGCCAGGTGTTGGCGGCGTTCTGAAAACGAAGGCGTGTTCTCGCGGAGGTGGGAGCGAAGGGCAGTGACTTGCTCAATTAAATCGGACCACGTCTCGTCGATTAAGGGTTCCAATCGTGCCCGCAGCACTTTAGCCACGCCTGGCGCCTTGCCCCCGCTAAAGATCGATACCAGAAGCGGACCTCGCCGAAAATGACTGGTGGCGACGACATCACAAAAGTTTCGATCGTCAACGGTATTGACCCAGGCGCCCCGCTCGCGGGCCATTTGGGCCACTTTGCGGTTGTAGGTGGGATCGTCGCTGGCGGCGAAGACCAAGCGCACGCCGTCAAAGTCTTCGGCTACGACCGGTCGACGCTCCCATGTGGCCTGGGAGTAACGTAAGCTTTCGGCCATGGTCGGGGTCAATGTGGGCGCAAAGACGGTAAGGGAGGCCTCGGCCTCGAGCAGCGAAAGAAGTTTATGTTCGGCCTCTTGGCCTCCGCCCACGAGCACGACAGGATAGCGACTGACCTCAAACATCAAAGGATAGTAGCCCACGATATCTCCTTTACACCAGCGCTGGGAGCACCAGACGTTGGCAGAACTCGCCGAAGCTTTCTTCAGCCCGATGTTCTTGTGCATAGTGTTCGAGTAATGGCTGGATGGTGTCGACTAGGTGCTCTAGTTTGATGTTTTCAGCGTACAATCGATTGAGTTGAGTGCCGTTGTTGCGTCCGCCCACATAGACGTTATAAGAATTGAGACTGCGGCCTACGAATCCGATCTCGGCCATAAAAGACCTGGCGCAGTTGTTGGGACATCCGGTCATACGCACTTGCAACGGGCGCTGACCCATGCCCAAAGACTCCCAAATAGCCTGAATCTTGGCTAAAACGTCTGCGAATACTCGTTCAGATTCCGTGATAGCTAAGCCACAAGTGGGTAGAGCGGGACAAGCCATCGCCATCCGAACCATCGGCGAAGACGGCACGCCCATGTCAAACTGGGCCAGAAGATCGTGCACCTGACTCTCGCAATGGAGCGGCAGACCGGTCAAAATGAGATTTTGTTGGGGGGTGATGACGATCTCAGGCTGATAGCGTTCGATGAGGCGGCGAAGCCCGGTTCGGACGCGGACTTGTCCGCTGTCCTGAATTCTGCCATTGGCCACATGAAGACCGATGTACCCAGTTTGTGAGTCTACCGGATGCCAACCCAAATGGTCATCCAAGGGTCCAAAATGGAGCCGGCGAGGGCGATCAAGATCAAAGTCCAGCCTCTCTCGAACCGTGGCCTGGAAGCGACTCAGTCCCCACTTTTCGACTAAATACTTGAGGCGGGCGTAGCGGCGATCCTCGCGGTTGCCAAAATCTCTTTGCACGGTTACGATGGCGGTGGCCAGCGCAACCACTTGACCTGCCGATACGGTGGCCAAAGGTTCGGCCAAGCGAGCATGGGTGGCCTCGACTCCATGGGATTTCGCCAACCCTCCGCCCACGAGAACGGTAAAAGCGTCGATGGTTCCGTCGCGACCGGGATGGGCCACCAAACCAAGATCCTGGCTAAAGATGTCGACGCAGTTGTCACCTTCTAAGGCAATGGCGGTCTTGAATTTGCGCGGCAGGTAAGTAGGGCCGTACAGCGGTTCTACATCCTCGGCTTCCGCGCTGGACCAGGCTTTGTCGCCATCGATCCAAAGTTCAGCATAGGCGCGGGTTTGGGGTCGAAGGGTGGCCGAGAGCACCTCGGTCCAATGCTCAAGATCTTGACGGACCGGATCGCGAGACGGGACTGGGCAGCACATGAGATTACGTTCGACATCCCCACAACCGGCCAGCGTGGAGACGAGGGCGTGATTAAGATTTTTCAGCGTATCGCGCAAATGCGGCTTTTCGATCCCGTGCAGTTGGATACTTTGGCGACTGGTCAAGCGTAAGCTTGGCAGTTCCAACGCATTCATAATATCGTCAATTGCCAGGTACTGGGCGGATCCCAGCCGGCCTCCGGGGAGCGCCAGACGGATCATAAAGGAATGCGCCAAGGGCTCCCGCGCTCGTTGCCGCTGGCGTCGCAGATCGCGATCGTCTTGAGCATACACGCCGTGGAACTTTAAGAGCTGTCGTGTCTCCTCGCTGACCGTGGGCTGGCTCTGATCAGAGAGTTCTTCGGCGAGGCGTCCTCGCAAGTACTGACTGTTCTCCTTATAGCCTTCAATCTTGCTAGCCATCTCGAACCCCCGTTTCTATCCAAAATAGATTATAGACATTATAGTATTTAGGTTTCGCTTTGCCAAGGCGGTACTTGTCTTGGACCACCATATGCTGCGACTTTCTTAGGATTTTTTTATGTGGGGTATAGGCCAGCGATAGTGGATCCACGATAGGGTTTGGTGGTAGGGTAAGCATTAAGGACGAACTGACTCAGGGTGGGATAATTATGGAAGCATCTTCGGCCAACGAAATCGGCCAACGCTTATATGAAGAAAGGATCCGCCGGCGCCTGTCGGTGGACGAAGTCGCCGATTCCTTGAAGATGCGCCGAGAGTATGTTCTCGCTCTGGAACAAGGTCAGTGGGACACCTTGCCGGGAGAAGTGTACGCCCAAGGGTTTTGTCGGAGTTACGCTAGACTGTTGGACTTGAATGCTGAGAGTCTATTGGAGCCGCGGCGACTCGAATTGGAAGACTTGGGCCAGGCCCCTCCTTCGCACCGGGTTCGAACCGTCGTCGATTCCGGAACAGGGCGAGTGCCGATGCGATCCCGGTCGAATCGAAGACGGGTACCTACCCGTCGGGGGCGAACGGCGACCGCTAATTCTGGGCCGACGGTGCTGCCCGGTCAAAGCCTGGCGTGGTTGTTGGTTGTGATCTTGGTTTTGACGGCGGGCGGACTGTGGCTGAGCAACCGAGCCCCCAAAACGCATGTAGCCCCGCCGGCAGACACTCCGTCCAAAGTCAAGTCGACCCCTTCTACGGCTCCGCCGAAGAAGTCGACTTTGCCACCATCTGCCAAAAAGGGGGTGGTTCCGATAGCGAAGCCGCCACGGTTTGTGGCGTCGCATTTCAGCAAGGGCCTTTATTATGCCGACTATCAAGTGACCAGCGGCCGCCCGGTGAAGATGGTGCTGACCTTTATTGGTACGTGTTGGGTCGCGTATTGGGTGAATGGCACGTTGGTCAACGCCGCTGGCCACACCTACAGCGCCGGAGAACGGTTGGAGCTTTCGGGTTCGCATTCGCTGGCAGTCTCCATCGGCAACGTGTTCGGTGTGAAGGTTACGGTTGACGGCAGTACCGTGGGCCAGATTGCTCAGGATTCGAAGGGCCATTCTAGCATCTTAACCTTTACTGCGGGATCCTAAGCCCAGATCGTCGATGTTTGATCGCAACCCAGGTTCCCGCGAAGATAGCGGCGCTTCGCAGTCCATATAAGACAACTACCACGGCCCACCAGCCTGAGTGGTGGACGGCGTAGAAATACGCTAATGGATAGCCAGCCGTCGAAAGCAGTGACGCCGCGATCCAGTAGCGATTGACCGGATAATAGCTCCATAGGGGAATCAGCCAAAGGATAAACTGTACCGAAAACACCTTGGACGTCAACAGTAAGGTCACCAGCACCAGTAACGATCCCGCTCGCAAGTCCAAAACGTCCATATACACCAGGAAAAGTTCCGTTCCGATAGAAAGGGCCATAATCAGATCAAAGATCAGTCCCACGATGCTGCTCATCGGGGTCACTATGTTCAGAGCCCCGAAAGCGAAGAGGATTCGGGTATGAGTGAAGTCGAGCGCAGCGGCGATGGCACCGGGAAGGCTGCCGATTTCCAAAGGCCGATGGCCTAGAAATTGGTAGGGCGACAAGGCGCTGGGGCCGGCCCAACGCACCTCGACGATCAGCACCAGGAGTAGGCTGAGCACGGTAGTGGCGAGTTCGCTCCACGGCAACCTGCCCTGGCGACGGTATTGCCAGACAAACAGCACGGGCATAAACACCGCCGGATAGAGCTTCAGCAAGAAGCCGATGCCAAGCCAAAACCACGCCCAAGCATAGCGCTCTCGCGCAGCCGATTCGATGCCCAAGGTAGCCGCCAAGACGGCGAAAATATCGTATCGTCCGGTGAGCACCGCTAAACCGCCCAAAGCCACATAGATGACTACGCGATAGGCCCATTCTGGGGGGTGCTTTCCCTGGGATAGCAAGACCAAAAACGCCAGTCCGGCAAGGAGGCCAAACGACAACTTGTAAGCGAACGGAAGCAATCGGGGCAACAAAAAGACCGCCTCTGACAGAGTAGGGTACTCTATCGGCCAATGGGTCAGCAGTGGGGGCAGGAGACCGGCGCGAGCATAGCGCGCATATTCGACGACATCGGTGGGTTCGATCCAAAAAGTGACGATAAGCGACAGGACAATCACGGCGATTCCCAGACTTAACACGACCCATGGGGAACTAAACGTCTGACGCCATCTGACATTCTTCACTTTACTGGCTGCCTCGGGGATCGCTCAAACCCGGCCGAGAGATGGGCGAATCGTGGGGCTGCAACTGATCGCGGAACATGAGCGGGCGTCTCTTCTGACCCAAGAGACATAAACTGGCGGGAGTGAAGGCGAGGGCCGACACCACCAGATAGGAAACGGTCAGGGTCGCCATGACCGCCATTCCGGTCTCGAGCATTGAGCCATACGGCCCGACTAGGCGGGGGAGAAAGACCAGTAGTACATGCAAGACGAGAGGATGAAGCAGGTAGAGGCCAAAGGAATGGTGGGAGAGTCTCATGATAATACGCCCGAAGAGACCAGACCGCCCGCCCTCTGACCATCTCCATCCCAAAGTATAGAAAAAGAGCGTCGTGGCCAAGCAATATGGGACCATTACCGGCTGAAAGACTGAGGACGCCGCCAATACAGACAAGTGGTAGCCTTCGCGGTTCAGGACATAGGTGCTGAGCGCCGTCACCAACGTGGCCAGCCACCCGGCGACAATACCTGTTCGATGTCTCGTAATCCATCGATGGAGGTGGGGAAGATAGGTGGCGGCCATGGCGCCTGACAGTATATAGAGTTGGTAGGTAAGAAACGTCAAAGCCCGATAGCGGCCGAGGACGGCGATGGCTCCCCCCTGGGGCAGACCGTGTTGATATCCAGCCATCAACAGGAGTTCGAGGCCGATACTAAGCGCCAGAAGCAACCCGTGCCGCCTGCGCGTCCGACAGATCAGCCATTTCAACCCAGGAAACAATAGATAGATTTGCATGGTGATCAAAAGGTAGTAGAGATGATACCAAGCCTGACCTGTGATCAAATCGACACTGAGACTCCGAAGAAAAGAGAGGGCATGATTCCAGGCAGGCTCTAGGCCGACGTAGGCGTAAATGACGCTCCACAAAACATAGGGGATGGCGATGAGCGTAAGGCGCTTTCGCCAAAATGATCCCCATGAGATCACTCGTTGGGGGTATCGATAAAAGAGGACAAAGCCGGTCAAAAACAAGAACACCTCGCGAGTATAGTGAAGCACCATCACCGCGGCTCCAGCCAGGGTGCTTTGATCAGAGTGAGTGAAAAATGTGACATGGACAGTAATCACTCCGAAAACCGTCAGCGCGCGAATAAAGTCGAGTTGGTAGAGGTGATTTGAGGATCCGGCCGTCAATCGTTCGAAGGAACCCTCCGAGGGCGCTTGCCACCAAGCCGTCGGGCCCTTTGAAGGCATCGAAGCGTTCCCCCCTTTGTCTGAGCAAGATAAATCCTGTCTAAGAATTCACCGTTCTCGCTAGTGTATCCCATTATGGCCCACCTTCATGGTCAAACAAAGATACTTCCCGTTTGAGAGAAAAAGTCGGCTATGCTATAGGCACCGCTTCTTTTTAACATACGGCTGAATCGATGGTCAAGGAGAGATTTCAGTCGAACTTCAGGTGAAGATGGCGCACACACAGGCACACAGGCACACAGGCAGACAGACAGACGGAAGGACGGAGGGATCACGATGTGGGTGGAAGCGGTACCGAATTTTTCTGAAGGAGGGGACCCAAGTTTCCTTCAGCGATTAGTCGAGCGTGCGCAAAGAAGCGGCGTGTCCGTGATGGGCGTGGAGGGCGACCCGGATCATAATCGTTCGGTCTTATCGTTGGCTGGATTGGGACACCTCGTGGTCGAGGCGTTAATGTCATTGGCAGAACTCGCGGTAACCGAAATCGACCTTCGCCGTAGCCGAGGTATTCATCCCCGTATGGGGGCAGTGGATGTCATTCCCATCGTGCCGCTGGGGCCGTCACCAATGGCCTATGCGGTCGAATTGACTCATCAGTTGGGAATGCGTTTGGCCCAGGAACTGTCTCTGCCGGTGTTTTTATATGAACATTCGGCCCGCCTGCCCAAGCGAAAAAATTTGGCGGACGTCCGTCGGGGGGGATTTGAAGGATTGGCGACGAGAATGGCTATCGACCCACCCGATTATGGTCCGAGCGCACCCCATCCCAGCGCTGGAGCCGTAGCCGTTGGAGCGCGCTGGGCGCTGGTGGCCTTCAACTGCTATTTGTCCACTCACGACTTGTCCGTGGCGCGAGCGATCGCCCGCCAGGTGCGAGCTTCGAACGGCGGTCTGGTTGGGGTTAAGGCGTTAGGCCTCTATCCCAAGCAGCAAGGCGCAGTGCAAGTGTCGATGAACCTGGTCGATTATCCTAAGACCACGCTGGCTCAGGCGGTGGAAGCCGTGGTGTCGGAGGCGGCCCGATTGAATGTCGAGGTGATCCGGAGCGAACTGGTCGGTTTGATGCCTTTACAGGCACTGTTGGATGTGGCTGAACACTACCTCCGTTTGCCCCATTTAGGGATCGAGCAAGTGGTGGAGTTGAACCTGAACCGAGCGGCGGTACAATCAGTGGAGGTGGGCCATCCCTAGGCGCCAAGGAAGGAGTTTGGTTGTCCATTGAAGAAGATGTTAACACCACAGGAATTTAGAAAGGCAGGTAATGTGAATGATTGGTGTTGCCATGGTTGGCACCGGAGGGATCTCCCCACGGCATCTTCAGGCCTATCTCACCTTTTCTGCGCGCGCGGAAATTCGCGCTTTAGTGGATATTGTGCCTGAACGCGCACATGAGAAGGCTAAGACGTTAAATATTTCCGCTCCGGTTTATGATGCTTATCAGAGGATACTCGACGACCCCAGCATTCAGCTGGTTTCGATCGCGACCCCGCCATCCACCCATGCGGAGATAGCGCTGGCCGCTTTGGCTGCGGGCAAGCACGTCTTGGTGGAAAAGCCCATGGCCTCGTCTTTGGCAGAATGCGATCAGATGATTCAGTGTGCAAAAGAAGCGGGCCGGGTCTTGTCAGTGGTCGCTCAAAACCGGTTTCGGACCCCGATGATGAACCTAAAGCGGATATTGGACAGTGGCGTGATCGGGCGGGTGGTCCACGTGGCGGTGGAGTCCTATTGGTGGCGGGGCCCGCAATACTATGATTTATGGTGGCGGGGAACGTGGGAGAGCGAAGGGGGTGGAGTTACCCTGAACCATGCGGTGCACCATATTGATGCTTTGCAATGGATGATGGGCTCGCCGGTTGCGCTCACTGCGGAGATGGGCAACGTCGGCCATGACAATGCCGAGGTAGAGGATGTGTCCGTGGCCATTCTTCGGTTTCAGCAAGGAGCCATGGGTCAGTTGACGAGTTCGGTGGTCCATCATGGCCAAGAACAGAAACTGCTGTTCCAAGGAGAGCGGGCGGCCGTCGGCTTCCCCTGGCAAATTCAGGCGGAACGTCCTCAACCTAACGGTTTTCCGGCGGCGAACCGCGGTCTGGTTGAAGAAATCCAGGCCCTCTATGACAGTTATCCGGCCTTGACTTACGAGCACCATTTGGGTCAAATTGATGATGTGCTGACGGCGATTGAGCACCAGAGAGCTCCCTTGATAGATGGTCAGTCAGGTCGGCGCACACTAGAAATCATTACTGCTATCTACGAGTCTGCGACTTTAGGCAAACGGGTAATGCTGCCATTGGGCCCAGACTCCACGTTTTACCAAAAAGATGACTTATTGCGGCAGGTGCCACGGTTTCATACCAAATCTCGCAGCGTCGACGCATTTTCCGTCAATGAGATTACGACCTAGCCTTCAGGCCTACACGACGGTGGCAGCGGGCTCCAGGGCCCTGGTAGGTTCGAGTATAATGAGCATAAGAGCATCGGGAGGCGGCCAGCATGGAAGAAAAATGGGATCACAAGTCTGACTGGGAACGGCTGAAACGATTGGACAACCCCGATCGCGAAGCATTACTGCCGCATGCCCCGGTGTTGGAGGCGCTAAATTTAGAGACTGGCATGCAAGTGGCCGACATTGGTGCTGGCCTGGGTTATTTTACCTTTCCATTGGCGATTGCGGTTCGTCGTGAGGGCAGGGTGCTGGCGGTTGACCCGAACCCGCTCGCGCGTGAGGAATTGAAACGGCGAGTGGAGGAGGCAATGATTCATAACATCTTCGTGCAAGAGGGATCGGCGGGTGGTGTGGCCGCTGCCGACCACACTTTGGATCGCGCGCTGTGGCATGCCCTGTTGCACGACGTGCCGCATATGACCAAAGCCAGTCGTGAGATGTATCGTGTCCTAAAGCAGCACGGGTTGTGGGTAATTGTAGACTGGCGCTTAGAATCCAGCGAATGGAGCCGATTCACCGCCCAGGGATGGGACCGGGCCACGGTGGAGCGCTTGGTGGTCGACTCTGGACAGTTCCGCGTGAAAGACGTGTTCGAGCCTGGACCAGCGGCGTGGGGCATTGTTTTCGAAAGACAATAAAGTTGCAAGATGACGAAGGAAGATGTCGACGAATCCATGATAAAAGTCATGACGGCCGAACAATCGCAGGCTTTAGACGTGCAAGCTGAAGCGGCTGGGGTCAAATCGCCTTGGCTCATGGAAGTGGCCGGAGCGAAGGCAGCGCAATATATCGGGGAACGACTGGACGGCGACCGGGTGCTGGTGGTGGTAGGCCCGGGTAAAAATGGAGGAGACGGGTTGGTTGTTGCTCGTCACCTGGCTCGGCATTGGCCGGTGGACGTCGTGCTGGTCCGGGGCACGCCAAAATTTGAGGGAGCCGCTGGGTTGGTGGAAAGTGCCGCCAGATATGGAGCCGAGATTTATTCTGCCGAGTCGCTAATGGAGCGATTAGGGCGGGCCACCGTGGTCGTAGACGCCATCTTGGGCACAGGAATTCGCGCACCGTTGAAGCCTTGGGCCAAGACTTGCATCGAACAAGTTAATGGCGCGAGTTTGCCTTGCTACGCTCTGGATGTTCCATCTGGGGTCGACGCGAACAACGGGCAAGTCGATGAGACCGCCATTCGAGCAGAGGCGACGATCACGTTTGGAGCCAGTAAGTGGGGCCATTGGTGCTATCCCGGAACCGGCATGAGGGGAAATCTGGCGGTCGCCGATATTGGACTGCCAAACGCGGCGGGCGGCGGGCGGCTGATTGACGCCGATGAGGTGCGACGCTGGATCAAACCGCTTCGCGCCGACGGGCACAAGTACCAGCGGGGACGTCTGGCCGTCATCGGGGGTTCGGCGGATATGCCCGGTGCTCCCCAAATGGTGGCCGAAGCAGGCCTGAGAATGGGCATAGGCTTGGTGCAATTGATGGTTCCGCGATCGCTCATCGCCCGGTTGTCGGTCTCCAGTGCGATGCTGGTCCATGGCAGCGACGAAGACAGCGCCGGACGACTTCGGTTGACGGAAGCCCAATGGGTGTTGTTGAAAAAGTCTGATGCCGTGGTCGTGGGTCCAGGATTGGGACCGATGCCTCGGGTCGAGTGGATTGAGGAGTTGGTCGATATGGGAAAACCCACGCTGATTGATGCCGATGGGCTCAGCGTTCTCCACTCCTCACAGCTCAAGCCGCCCCTGCCTTCTTTGGTGTTGACTCCGCATGAGGGGGAGGCGGCGAGGCTGCTTGGGATTAGCGCGGACGAGGTGCGGGCCGATCGCCTGGCGGCCTTTATGGCCCTCGAAAAAAAATATGGCGCGGCTGTCGTGTTAAAGGGGCCGCATACGATTTCCGGAACCTCCGATCATCTCTATGTCAATGTCAGTGGAATTCCTGAGTTGGCCACCGCGGGCAGCGGGGATGTGCTGAGCGGCGTCATCGGAGGCTTGCTGGCGGCTGGCTATCCTAATTGGCAGGCGGCAACGATGGGCGTATATATTCACGGGATGGCGGCACGCCAAGCCGCCATGGGCCATGGCCACAGCTTGATTGCTCCCGATTTGATCGAGGCACTGGGCGGCGATTGGACCCGCTTGGTCAAGGCTACGGGTGAAGAGGTGACATGGGTGTAATGAGACCCGACGGGGAAAGTGAGAAACACGGTCGACCGACCGGCGCAGTCGTCGATGTGGCCAAGATCGAAGCGAATGCGGCTTACTTTAAGCGCCTTTTAAGCCCGTCTCAGCAGTTGATGGCGGTAGTCAAAGCCGACGGATATGGTCACGGTGGAATTGAAACGGCGAAGGCTGCAATGCGCGGAGGCGCGACTTGGCTCGGTGTAGCCTTGGCTGAAGAGGGCATCGAGTTGCGGAAAGCCGGAATCGGCGTGCCCATTTTGGTGCTTGGGCCATCCCACCCCTCGCAGATTGCCTTGGCGGTGGCGCATGAGATTGATGTGACGATTTTTGATTGGAGTCAAATCGCTTGGGCTAAGGCTGCGGTTTTGACGCATCAGAAGCCGTGCCGCGTCCATCTGAAATTGGATACGGGCATGGGACGCATCGGACTTCCGGCCGAACAACTGAATGAGGCGTGGATTGAGACCCTAAAGGGGCCCAACTTTAATTGGGTGGGTCTGTCGACCCATTTTGCCTCCAGTGATGCGAACGACCCCGAGCCTACCAAAAAGCAACTTCTCCGCTTCCTAGATGCCATCGAATGGCTTCGGTGTCAAGATGCTCTGCCGGTCCAAATCCATGCGGCGAATTCGGCGGCGACCTTAAGATACCCCGGGGCGCACTTTACTATGGTGCGCGTGGGTTTGGCGCTTTATGGATTGAAACCGTACCCCGCTGCAACCGGCATCCAAGCGGTGATGAGTTGGCACTCTGAGGTGGTCTATGTGAAATCGGTACCCGCGGGGTTTCGGGTAGGTTATGGCGCGGCTTATGTGACCTCAGAGCCTACGAAACTGGTAAGCGTACCCGTCGGTTATGCCGATGGCTATCGACGAGCTTGGTCGAATCGGAGTGATGTGCTGATCCGTGGCCGCCGCCATCGAGTGGTCGGAAACATTTCCATGGACCAAATCACTGTGGCAGTTCGTGATCAAGATCCGGTTGCGGTGGGCGACCAGGTGACTTTATTGGGATGCGACGGCGATGAAGAAATCTCTGCGGAAGAACTCGCTGCTTTGATGGACTCCATCGCCTATGAGGTGGTCACAGGCATCAGCAAACGCGTCCCTCGTTCTTACCTTAGCGATTGACACGAAATTTTTGCGAAGCCTATAATGTGGTCGAGACAAGAAAGAGGTGGCCGGATTGGACGTAAATCGTCGCGTGGTAGTTCGTCTTCCTCACCAATTGGTGGATGCTCTCGATGTGGTAGCCGGTCAACGAGGCCGACATCGGAGCGACGTAATTCGCGAGAGCGTCGAGTTTTTCCTCGCTGAACAAGAGCGACAAACCCTAAGACAGCAGCTGATTGAGGGATATCAAGAACTGGGACACCTGGACGTTCGCACGGATTCGGAAGAGCTTTGGGACGTATGCGGATCCCGGCAGGAATAGGGGACCATGACACAAGCGGTCGAGGTGCAGGTCAAGCGTGGAGACATTTTTTTTGCCGACTTGTCGCCCGTGGTGGGATCTGAACAAGGAGGGGTGCGGCCGGTCTTAATCTTGCAGAATGATATTGGGAACAAATATAGCCCGACGACCATAGTGTCTGCGATTACCTCCCAGCGATTCAAGAGTCGATTGCCTATTCACGTGGAACTAAACGCGGCAGAGTCTTCGCTAAACCGAGATTCTGTGATTTTGTTGGAACAGATTCGAACCCTCGACAAACGACGGCTCAGGGAACGCATTGCTCATCTGTCACCGAACGTGATGGCGAGAATTGACCAAGCCATCCGTATCAGTCTAGGCTTGACGGCGTTATAATCGCGATAGGTCAGGATCTTCCGGAGGGGTGGGCGTAGATTGCGGCCAGTGATCGGGTTGACCGTGTCGCGCACGGGTGATGACGGCAAACTGCGAGATGGAGTGAGTGTAGCTTACATTGACGCGGTAGTGGAAGCAGGCGGTTTACCAGTGCTATTGCCCAATAGTGGTCAGGCCGAGGTCTTAAATCGGTTGGATGGGCTGATTCTGACCGGCGGTGGCGATTTTGACCCTAAGTGGTATGCTCAGCCCAATTTGGGTACGCCGCCCGAGGCGATCTCGGCGGTGCGCGATCAGGCCGAAATTCAAATCATAAGGGCAGCCATGCATCTAAAACTGCCGATGGTAGGGATTTGTCGAGGCATCCAGGGCTTAGCGGTGGCTTTAGGGGGCACATTGATTCAAGATATTGGGCGCCAACGTCCGCACTCTGAGGTGTGCCACTACCAAACCGAAGGCCGGGAAATTGTCACGCATTCGATTACGGTAGACTTACCTAGTCAACTATTCGGAATCTTGGCTGCGCGGAGCCTCTCGGTCAATTCGTTTCACCATCAAGCGGTGGAGATGGTGCCGCCCGGGTGGCGGGCGGTGGCTTGGAGCGATGATGGGGTCATTGAAGCCATGGAATGGAGCGGAACTCATTTTGCCATCGGGGTGCAGTGGCATCCCGAGGACCTGGCGGCGGGCGGCGACCTCAGTGGGGCTCGGATCTTTGCAGAATTGATTGCTCAAGGGGAGAAGTTCAGAGGGACCGCAGAGGAGAGATAATGGATGGCGGAAAGAGCGGTAGAGATTTTTCGCGGTGAATGGGTCGAGAGTGTGGCGTATGCCGATGTGGCGGTGGTAGATAGTCTAGGTCGCTTGATTGCCTGGGCAGGCGACCCCGAACAAAGCACATTCTGGCGATCCAGTGCTAAGCCGTTTCAAGCCATGCCGGTCATCATGGCCGGGGCTGTGCCGAAATTTGGATTATCGGCGGAGGATGTGGCCATGTTGACTTCCTCGCACGGAGGCGAGGTGCGCCACGTTGAGGGCGTCGAAGCCCTGTTGGCAAAAATCGGGGCTTCGCCCGAGGAACTGGCTTGCGGTATTCACTGGCCATCCACTCTTTCGGCGCGGGAGGCCATGGTGGAAGCGGGGAAACAGCCGACGGTGCTCCATAATAATTGCTCCGGAAAGCACACGGGCATGTTGATGCTTTCGCGGCTACTTGGCGTGTTAAGTGCGGGGTATTTGGCATCCGAGCATCCGGTTCAGGTGCAGATTTTGGAAAATATCCGTCGCATGACCGGACTTTCGGCGCAAGACCCGATTCCCACAGCTACCGACGGGTGCGGCGTCCCTACATTTTATCTGCCTTTGACTCGGATGGCGTTCGCCTATGCGCAACTGGTCGATCCGAGAGGATTGGAAGCAGACCAGGCGCTTGCCGCTCAGATGATGGCAGAAGCGATTCGCACCTACCCCGAGTTAGTCTCTGGCCAAGGACGTTTAGAGGTGCAGCTGGCGCAAGCCACCGGCGGGCGGTTGGTCACTAAAGGAGGAGCTGAGGCCCTATTTACCATCGGAGTGCCCGAACGTGGCTGGGGAATCGCCGTGAAGATGGCGGACGGCAATCCCCGAACGCTAGCGAGCACTGTCATCGCTAGCCTCATCCACTTAGACCTTTTGGGCGACGAGACTATCCACGCTCTTCACGAGGTGATGTTTCCCATATTAAAAAATCACGCCGGTAGCGAGGTCGGCAGTATGCGAGCAGTGTTGCCACTCCACCGCGCCCGTATCTCAGTTCGGCCCAGGATCCGCTAGACTGGCTAGCTGGCGGATCCGGCTAGACGGACTGGAATCAACTCTCCATCGCGAGACGGTCGATAGATGTCGCCTTGGGCATTGAACTGAATCGCGCATTGATCGCAAAACCAGTATCCACGTTCGCTGATTTGACCGACCGAAGTCTTCCGGCCGCATAGTGGACAAGCAAATTGTCGCTTCATCATGATAGCCTCCTTTTGAAGACGCCATGCCTTGCGCCTTCGCTTCTTCTACAATAGTTCGTAATTGTTACCAGGTTATTGCGGGCCGATATGAAATTTATAAGGAAAATTTTTCGGCACATCAAGACGCTCTTGAGTTTTGCCTTGAGGACCCGCATCCAATCGCACCTATCCGTGCGCCAAACCGTCGCTAGTTCGGTTGAAAACGTGCTGCTGACGACTCGGGTTGTTGCCTCTTTTGGTTGTCGACATGGGCTCTAGGCCGTTTGCAGGCGCTCTAAACAGGGTTCCTAACGTTTGGTTCCTAACATTTAAGAGTGTGGGAAGTGGCTGACAGATAATCGGGCTCAGGACGCCTGATCTGCTTCACTAGCACCTTAGCTCATTCTCAGCAAAAGACGCCCGGATAGCCCGGGCGTCGGGTTAGGGTGTAGTTAGGACAACGAGGGGGCGAAAAGCCTTTCTTCTTTGACAGCGGCAACCAATGGCCAAGAAGGCTCGTTTACGCGCAACCAACCTTGGGTAGTTTCTCGAAAATAAGGACTGACTAGACCCTGCTTGAGGCGTTCACTTCGGTAGAGATCAAAGCGGCGACGATTCCACCCGGCGGTCACTTCCCAACGCGGATGGTGTTCAATAAACTCGGTCAACAAGCGATAGCTGCCGTTCGTAGCCAATTGATAAAACACCACGGGAGCGGTTCGTTCGGTTCCGGTAAAGACCACAATCAACTTAGGAATTCTTCGCATCGGATATCATCTCCTCATATATTGTGAATGTGCGCACAATCACAATATATGGCATCCCAGGACCAATGTCAATCCTTAGACTATAAATTCCTTGGACTTTTTGGATAAAACCTGATTGCTATTCGTCGTGGTCCTAGTAATCACCCCGGCCTGCCTCTCACTGGGAACGACGGACACGAGATGGGAGTGCGGAGGCGCGCGGAAATGCTGCGGCTCGGATTCTGAACCGGTCGAGGTGGGAGTGTTCATGACCGGAGTAGCGGCTACAGGTGGGAAGGTCGCCGAGGGGGATAAAGTCGCTATAGGGGCCAATAGAAGGTTGCACCGCGTCAGTGCGGTGGAAAACGGCGAAAATGCTTCCTAGATCTCATGGAACCATCTTCCGTGCGTAGGGCAAACCTTGCTGGCGGTGCCAGGGTTTCCGAGTATAAAAAACACTATGCAAACATCATCTAAAGATCTATAACGTAGTCATGGAAACTGAAGAATTTTTAGCCATTGGCAAGGTGGCTAAATTACTTGGCGTTACGCCCCAAGCGATTCGCAGGTGGCAGAAAGAAGGGAAGATTCAAGAAACACGCTCACCGACTGATCGACGTTTGTACAGCGTTCGTGAAGTGAAACGCATCATGGGAGTGCGTACACAGGAACAAGTCGTGATCTACGCCAGAGTGTCATCTGCTATACTGCTCGCGGGTCAAACTTTCGGTTTTGAAAAGCCGCTGACCTTCGGAACAAATGGTCGGAACGGAAAACTTTAGGTATCTTCGTCACGGGCCGAATTGAGAACAGACAGACCCAGATCCTTCAGCCTCGACCAGTC
>DAHXNH010000154.1 GCA_027365485.1 Clostridiales bacterium | reverse complement strand
ACCCACTGCCTACGCCAATCAGCGAATGCCGAGAATACCATTGGGCGAGTTCCCCGACCACCAGTGCAACCTCGGAATTAGGCTAGAACTGATGATCACTGACTTAGCCAAACCATAGACAAAAGGAGTTAGCCAAAACACGAGCCCAGACCCCATAACCGCCACCGTCAGAAGAAGAACGATGATTCGATTACGTCGTTGAGTCATGCGGATGCATCCTAGAGATGTCCCGAGCGATCGGATGCGCGCTCGATGGTCTGAACATGCGCCTCACTTACGGCTACACCATTGGCGCAAGTTCAGTTTACACCATGCATCTGTTTAGCTCCCGCTAGTAACAGTACACACCTAGGGAACTGGTGCGAAACCCGACAAATCGTCTTTCGAAGATCGCAACCACGCGGGTTTCAGGGGGATCGGCCCGGCCTTTTAGGACTTATGCACCAGGTCTCTAGTGCGCATACGCCCCCGTTTTACGCATCATCCCTTACCGTTCTGCTTGTGCGGATGGTCGAAGAGAGGTTTCTTAAAGACGGAAGCAGCTTGCTTAACCCGTTTCCAGTCGTCCAGTAATGTTCAGTGAACATCCTCCTAAGGCTGTACCTCGGTTTTCGGTGGTTCAATTATAAACCGTCCGATGACCGTGATGCCATTCTCCATATAGACAGGAAGGCTCACGGGTTTCCCTAGCTGCGCGTCCAACGCCACTGCTTGCTGGGGAGTCTTCGGAGTCGGATCTTGTCCTGCAGTTTGTAGCTGCCGCCAATACACATATCCGCTTGCGCCCGAAGTCATTTGAACCTTGATCAAAGTCGGGGGAGTGACCTCGGGATTATTATGGGGTAACGGGCCATAGGTTTGCCCATGCCCGTTTACGGGATAGCTCATCGCTGAATTAGGTCGAGTGAACTCTGATGCCCGATAAACCGTATGAGAACGTTGTGTGGTTGTAACGAATCGGTTAGTCTGCGATGACCGCAATCTACCGGGGATGGTCATCGCGATTGCAAGCACTGCAAAAACCCCTATACCCACGCTGAGCCCTACCCACCTAACCCAATCCGATTTATCACGCACACTACTCCCCCCTCTATTAATGACAGTGTACGGAATGCCCACGGTTTTACACCACACGTAGTGATTCGTTCCGGTTACTGCTGTCGATCGGTCGTTTGTGTTTAGGGGTTGGCATGCGGCGGGGCGCGGCCAGGCAGCATGGGGAACTGTAGACTGAAAAGTGATTCCATAATAAGCCACGAATCCCTCGTTTTTCATCAAGCGATATCATCCAGTCTAACGCACCCCGCACCATTTCAGTTTGGAGTTCGCTGAAACCGACATTTCCCCATTCGCGAACGTAACCTAGTTTTATGGCGTGCTCCTGCCCGTTAATGCTCCCAGACCTTGTACGCTGGAAGCATTATAACGCAATCGGTAAGCTGCGTCATTCTTGGCGCGATCATTGGACAAAATACCACTGACAGGCCTCACGGCGAGCTTCGGCACTCAAGACGGGCGTCAGCGGGTAATCGGCGTCCTAGCTCACTCTGGTCGAGAAACGCGTCCCATAACTTTTCGTGTCGTGGGTGCTACCGATAGCGGTTTTAGAGCCAACTTGTGGGGTCGCGATCCTTCACCCACGACGGCTATTCCTGCGGTTGAATTCTAGTTACGCGCAGTACAAGACGCACGGCGTCATCTCGGGATTCGGCAAAGCGCAAGGCGATCTCCCGTCATTTTGGATTAGCACATCACTTTTATAGGAAGCGTTCAGGCGCGAAAACTTACGAATCAGTGGCATTTACTCATAACGCTTCGCATAACGCTTCGCATAACCGAAACAATCCCATAATGGCGAAGACTATGCGGGTGCATTTTTTGAGCCAAACCACAGCGCCCAGCGACCCGTTTCAAGGCTTCCTGGACGCCGTGAATGGACAGACGGTGCAGTGCCCGTTCGGCCACAATCAAAGCTGAGTCGCGGTCCTGGCGCTCGGCCAAATAGCGGGGCCCCAAATCCGCGCTTTCGACTCGAAATAGACTTCCCGATCTGTGTTCCCTTGCCCAACACGATGACCGCCTGACGAAAACCGGAAAGGTCGTGCCGGTAAAGTCGGTGGACTTCACCCCCCCGACACCCGGTGGCAAAGAAGAATTTGACGAGGGCATGATCCACGAGGATCACGTAGGCCTTTCGCAGCCATTCGAGTTCGTCTAGGGTGAAGGCCTTGGGGACGCGTTGGCTGAGGTGCGGTGCTTTGAGCTTTCGCATCAGATGGGGCACCCAGAGAACTTCATCTGCCAACCACCGGAACAGACTTTTGATGGCGCGAATCTTGTGGCCGAGACTGGCCGGTGGCCAATGTGAATACGGAGCCAAATGGTGGCGGCAGTCGTCTAGGGTGATCGTGGTCACCAGATCACGAATCAGAGCGTGGTGCTGGAAACGATAGGCGGTGATCGTATAGGGGGAATAGCCGTCCTGCTGGCAGACGGTGCAATATTGTTCGGAGGCTTCAGTCAGCCGCATCGAACGAACTCCTTTCGCGAGTTGGCAGGCATCTCTGGGATAGTAATAGCAGGGACCATGGCGGTTCGCTGAACCCTGGAAGATTTCGTTGGGGGTACTCGGTCGATTAGGCATGATCTCTCTGACTTCATGCCTACCCTTCGACACCCACCGGACTCATACCACCCGCTTTCTTTATAATAGTCCGCCCGCTGCGTTGGCCCGAAGGGCGGCAAGCACCCGAGGGGTTGCCTACGTCGAAGAGGCCAAGACGGCGCGGTAGCCTGAAATGGACACGACCCCTTTGAGCGACAGTTGATAGGGGTCAAACCTTATGCCCCAGGATTCCCCAAAGTTTGCTACAATGTCGATGGATTCGACGCATGGGGCGCCTCACTCCCTGGAAAGGGGGTGAGGCTGTGGTTACATGGAATGGCTTAACGTTTGCGGTTATGTTTGCAATGTTAGTCTTAGCCATTGTGGCACTCAACAGGAAAGACCGCCCCTGACGACCATTAGGTAAGCGGTCTCTCTGATTGAGTATCATTTTAGGAGCCGCCCTGATTGGGCGTTCGATCCCGGAGGTCCGAGGGTTACGCCTTGGGCCTTCGTTATGCCTAGCGTAGCATAATCCCAGCGAACTCGGCAAGCCTTCGCTGGAATGCTTGAGGCCGTCGCGGAGGTCGTTCCCTACCGGCCCATTGCTAGCGTCGCGTTAGCGCTCGCGTCTCTTGAGGCATATACGCCTTCGCTAGCAGATGATTCGCGACATTAAGCAGACCCTAACTTCTTCGTGCGTGGCTAGTCCTTGCGGAGACCGGAATTTAATCGACTCAAAACGGTCAGTTTTTCTTGGCGCATCGAAACGTGAATAGTACAGCCAACGCACGGTCGCCAGCGAGTCCATGACATGATCGAACGCCATATGAAAACAAAATCGCCCCTCCGAGAATAAAAGCAGGGGCGATGTCTTTGCAACAAAGCATTATATTAGTGGACGCCCATCGCGGTCAACTGATGGATTAACGGCTGCACGGCCAAGGACTGCGCGGTATTCATGGCAATATTCTCTAAGATTTTCCCAACGATCTGAGGTGCTCCAGATATCAGATTCTAGCCGTTCGGGCGGTTCTGTTGGTCTTCAATAAAGTCTAACTGCGTTCGAATTGCCTTGTCATTTGCGGGGTCGACAGACATTGAATCCAATGCCGTGCGAACGTCGCTCAAAAACTGAACAACTTGGCTCGGGGGGATCCCGATGTTTTGGGTGAGGTTGGACTGGATGCCGAACTGAACCTGCCCGCCGTTGACGATAATAGTTTGGGCTTGTTGCATGGACGTCGCGTTAAAACCCTGAGGCGCAGTGGCTGGTTGCAAGCGTGCTTGTTCGATGGTTTCCAGCCCCTGATGCGTGAGTTGGCACAACATCGGGGAAGCTTTGATTGCCAATAGTCCTTGCCCCTTGAGATTAAAGGTCAGTTCGACAAGCAACTCATGACTTAGTCCGAGCTTTTCACCGAGTGGTAGCATTGACGCGTGACCGGTCTCCTTTCCGTCAACGGCCTCGTAAAACAAGTTGAGAAGGGCCAACCGTTGGGTCTGGCGCTCTCTGATTTTTTCGTCCACTTCCATTCCCCCAACATTGAATTTTGTTCGTTTCCTTCGTACGTCCTAAACTCCTTCCTATGGTTCACTTCCCTTCCTTAGACAGTACAAGTGTCCCGTATTAACGGGGCTTTCTTCATTTGGTGGCATCCCCCCCTGGTTTAGCGTACTACATTTTGACAAGTTGCTGGCTCGTTACCAAGCGAGCGGGCGACCTTTTCTTCAAGTACAACCTGATCGATGTGGCCCGAGAGCCGGAAGTAGAGGTGGGCTTCCCAGCGCCAGGCACCGTCTCCGAAGACGAACGCGTCCTGGCCGGCATTTTATACCCGAGGGCCGTTGCCCGACGGTGACCTGCAAGGGGGAACCAGAGCTCCGAGTCAGCCTGCATAAGCATTGCTCCAGTGGGCCGAGACTTGGCCGAGATCGACATGTGACAGAGACAGCGATGGCGAATATGGGGTGCGAGGTAAGCTCGACATCTATAAACGTGCGCCGCCGGGCGCCATGGCCCAAGTGCTACTGTCGGGGACCGCCGGCTCTAACCCATGGGACCCGCATGGTCCGCAAATTCAGATAGTCTTTCCACGGCACTAATCTGCCCGTTAACGCCATCAACGGGTTATTCGGGGGCTAAACCTCTTATGGCACACTCGCCGCGTTTATGCGACAAACCCTGACCGAAAACTAGGAAACCGCCAGAGTTTAGCGTCATGGACCGAAAGGAGGATGCAACTGGCCCGATTCATCCGTTGATCTCTACCAAAAATCGAAATGCCCATGATGCGTGGCCTCTGTCGACCCGGCAAAATACCGGATCGTCGTGGGGGACAAAATCCCGGATGTGGCGTAAATAGAAGTTGTCGTGCCAATCGGCTCGCCGTACCCTGGGGGAGGTCGGCACATACGACACGGATGCCGCGTGCAACCGTCCTATCGCCTGGCCGCAGGGGTAATACAAATCGTGATCATGGAGACGATCCGGATAGGTCACCGGATGGCCGGAAGCTATGACAAACGCCGTCACGGTAAAGCCCTCGCGGTCTGCCAGCACCTCCACGCTACGGCCCCTCTTCGACAGAATCGGTGATGACACGTACGCTCTCCGCGCTCGGCCAAATAGCGTAACCACTAGACTTCTGCGCGGACCATATAGACACGGCGATGGGCGATGGGCGTAAAGTGCAAGATGCAGGCGGTCCCGGAACTTTGGTATTCCTAGACAAAGTTCATCGCGCCATGACACGGGCTCAATTCATTGCGCGGCACGCCAAAAAGAGCCGCGCCCGCCCCGACCACGGGGTCGGTTAACTGTTGGACAAGATACGGTTCCATCCAAATTCTCCTCTCTCAGATTCTTTTCAGGGAGAGTGTGTACGCAATTTCATATAGCGCTGATAGTGCAAGCCCGTTGTCACCTCCAGACATGGTATGACTAACACTTCGACCTCGTGGATCGGCTCTCCTGCCAAAAGAAGAACGGACTTAAGGCCCATTCGCCCCCGAAGGCGCATCAAGCCCCAGGCACAGAAACTTCGAGCGGATCCGCCAGCCAAAATAGGCTGTGAGGCTGTGTTAGCCGTCTACTTACGGCGGATCCTGTTCTATTTGCGAAGTTTTGCCGTAGAGCTTTTTCCCCAGCGGGGACTGGCACGCAGGTAGGCTCGGATATTGCTTTGCCCCTTAAAGCGGTGCCACCGGGTGTGGGCAACATCAAATACCAAGTTGAGGTCGCGCTTTTCAATGGTGAGAACGTAGACAATTCGCAGAACGTCGACGGTTTCGGCGGTCACCCGAAAAACGATTCGAAGCTCGGCCCTTCGCAGTTTGATTGCCTTACATCCGTGTAGCTTAGTGGAGTGCTTGTTTTGCAGGGGCTTACCGATTTCGTCGGCTCGGGTCTCAAGCCTTTCCAAAGCCTTGTCCACATCGCCAACGACTGATTTATCGAGGCATTGCTACTCGTGGACCGCATCTGGATCGAACCGCACTTCAAACCGTCGCTCACTCATCGGGACCCGAACGTCTCACCTGGCGCCATGGTATAGCAACATCAGGACTCTTCTGCAAGCGCTTAATCCGTCCCTCTAAGACGCCTGCTTCATAAATTTGCTCAAGTTCTAACCATCGGCCCACCAACTGCTCGTATTGGGCGTACCCCAGAATGACCGTGTCGAGCCGGCCGTTGTCCATTACCACCAGGGGCTCTTTTCGGGCGTGCACCCGGATCTGCCCGAAATGCCGAGTGGCAAACGACGATGTAATGAGTTGGTCACGGGTGAAACGAGGCTTGGGCATGGTTTATTCAGCCACCTCCAACACCGTTCTTTCTGTAGGGTAGCCGCTCCATCGTTCCATTATACACACGATCATACGTAAAGTGTGACGCTATATATTCGGCACTAAAGAATTGAAACGTACTCCTTGATGAAGAAGACCAAGGCACTCAAACCTGGTCGGCACCAGTATCAGATCTTTAATGACGGGTATATAAATCGTCTGGAAATGGAAATCTTTAGCGGCCGCCGACCCCACGCCTGAATGCTACTGACTACTTTACGGCGAGAATAATGGACTGACCTGCCCGTTAATTGGGTAGCCATTTATGACCTTAGAAGCGTTTCTCCAGCATGATTTTCGGTTCTCCTTGCCCATCCGTATACGTGCCGATAACATCAAAGCTGTGGCGTAGATTCAGGATCAACATGTTGCGCCACCGATTTTTCGTGTGCGTACGAATTATTGCATAGCCTTGATGCTGGCACCATTCGTGTTGGCGTCGCATAAGCTCAGAGGCGATGCCTTGCCCCCGATGATTCGGGGCTACTCCACCGAGCCAACTGTAAAACCTCGTGGCCCGGTCTTGATAGCCGATCTTATACCCTACGACACGATCCTCATCGAGGGCGATGAGGATCAGAAACTTGGCGCGTGCCGATAGTTCCTCGGCAATCGAGTCAGAGTCGGCAGACCAGAAGATCGTACGGTGTAGTGCACACATGCTTCGATACCATGCGGATTGCGTATCGATCTCAGTAAAGGCCTTATATTCCAAGATTCCTCCTTGCGGGTGTCGTTCCCCATCGACTGGACATGGTTAGATTAATCACACGGACTCCTGGGTTTCCATTATCCCCGTATCCGCTACATGATGCCCCCGGACGACGAGCAGCGGCACTGGAACCGCTCTACCTCGGGATATTTCTCTCCTAGAGACCGGACAGTGAGGCCATAATACCATAATTCCGGTAAAATTCCACCGCGTCGTGATCCGTCTCCGCGACGAGCTCACCAGGATGCTCTACCGCAATCACCCCGTCGATGACACGTCGACCAATGCCTCGGCGCCGCATCCTTGGGTCCACCGCAATATGCAAAATTTCCGCAAAACCTCTCTGGAACCGATAACCGATCAACCCAGAGACATCTCTGCCGTCCTCTATCCACACGTAGAGCAGCCTAGTCGTAACCGAATTGGAATACACATTCTGGACGATGTGGGTCAGCGCTTCGTCTGTCGCATCGCCGACCGCGTATGCCAACAATTGCTTGATTTGGTTTTGGGCCACTCCTCTCGCTCGAAGTCCGTGAGTGCCACGGCCCATCCTCCTATCCGGATGAGACTCCGTGCATTTATCTCGCGACGAATGGCTTGGTCCGTCCCCTGTCCATTTGGGTCCCATCATAGCGGGAATCGTCCACGATGGCGCGAATAATCCGATGTACTCGCTCGCTCCACTGACGGTTTTACCGATTTTCATCCGAGACTAAACTGCCCGTTAATGCATTAAGCTCTGTGCCATATTGGGCACCGATAGTGGATGGTTCACGTACCTCAACCTCGATAAATGGCCGCCCTCGTGTATCGTTCCAACCTCCCGAGCACGCCTGTGTTAGTAGTCCGTAAACCAGGCCGGTTTAGACGATTCAAAATATCGATGGGCTTCCAATGTCCGGTAGATGCGTGCCATCATGTTGTCGAGCGTCTCCGGTGCCACGCGTATCGTCCAGACTACCGAAGCAAACACACTGATGGCGACATAAACGCTATACAAAGTCCAAAAATGATCCGGTGGCCCGTCCCCTGGCTCTTACGCACTTTCTGTTATAGCCTCCCGCAAATGGCGCAACTCCGTGAAAATAGATCCCCAGCGGAGAGGGTCTGTGAGCGTTTAAAGCAGGGATGGCGTGGTTTACCACGCCCGGTTAACACTCAAAACCCTGGAGATGATGTTTTATTGGATTGGGTGCCGACTAGGCGGCCTCGGGGTGAGGTTCCTGAGTGGGGTCTAAATCATAGTAATACCAGGGGAGCGTGAAGAGCGCGTTAAGTAATTCCAGCCCTGCGCGTCCATCCCTCCGTCGACGGACCATTTTGATTTTATTGTTGGTCCCATCCATGGGTCCATTACTCCCTCGGTCCCGGCTCACAATGTCGACGGTCGGAAACTTCCGAGCTGTGCAATTTACTACATTAGCGAGATAAAGTAGGATCCAACATAGGTATAGACCGCTGGCAAACCCCGACCTATATATTTCACCAATGGTGAATTACCGCTAAGATAATGACAAAATGGTTATCGGTTTCCAATCGGTAACATGGGGGTTTACCGCTTTCCGTTTATGTACGTTGAGTCAGAGAAGCGGGATTAGGCCACCCATTGGAAGTCTAGACGATGGGTCCGACTCCACCGTACCAGTTGCTGGTTGCGCGACAGCGTGACGACACTGGCCAACGCCACGGATCTCGCCTTCGACCAACTCATACTCTGATGTTTTTGTCGCCCAGTCACGCACAGGTCGTTGGCTTTCTCCCCACGATTACTCGAGTTCCGAAACCCCAGTTGCTTGCGGAGGGCATAGCAGGGGATATAGTCCCGGTTGCGCTCGAAATAGCCGATCAGCCTCTCGACGGACTGCCCGGGCTTGATCTTCTCGGGGTCGAGGTCCCATAGGTAGGCGATGGCCGCGTCCACGCGGCCGCGCCAGAGCAAGGTCAGCAGACGAGAGAGCACTGCATGGCGAATCTTGGAGCCTCGTAAGAGGGTACTGAGTTCCTTGGCACATTTCTCCTTCAGGTGAAACCAATCGAGAATGATGCGTTTTGATCCGAACCAGGCGAAGCGCTCGAAAATGGCGGCGTGGAGGGTCCGTTGCTCGTCAACAAAAAATTGAAGATAATGGGTCGAGATCACGCCGTTGGAGAGCAAAAACGCCACCAGGAAGCACAGGACCGCGACGGTCCCGAGTCCATTCAGGATATACCAGCCCGCGGTGGTTTGAACATGGGCAATCGTATTGTGCACGAATTGGCGAGGCTTTTTTCGCCGGAGTCTCGGCTTCGGGCAGAGAGGCCGTGGGGGTTGGCGAGACTTCCGAGATCGGTGGTGCATCGGACCCTCGAGGCTGTTTGCGGTGGAGTTTTTGTTTCTTCATCCCGACGTCGTCGATGGACACGTTGACCACGCGCGTGGGCTCCTCATAAAACTCCTTCGCCGCGTCCGCGGGAATCTGCAAGGCTTCAGGGCGTGTGGCGTTGTACGCTGCGCGGGCTTCTGCCACCTGGGCTTGGGGCAAGCAGGCATCGGCAATGGGTAACTCCTTATTTTTCATCGACCTTGACTAAAACAAACATCGTAGCGCTCGCTGTATCCTTACCATGTCGATTCTAAATAATAGACAGGGCGTAAGAGCCCAACCTTTGCTAAAGTGGTTTGCAAACCCCATATCGACGAAGGTTTGTTCGATGTTCACCAAAGCCCAACGCATTTTTCAAAAGATCGCTGATCGACTAAAAGCACCCGAATTTCGGACCGCCCACAGTCAACGGCCTGAAGACTTTTTGCGACAGCGCAAAGTCGGTTTCATGGAAGTTAGCGAGATACGCTTGAATCGCCTGGACCGGACCTCCGAGGTCGAGGTGCAGCGCTTTTGCAACCGCCATCTGCCGAAGGTCGATCGATACACCAAACAAGCATTCTCCTAAGCCCGTTATAAGCTGAACCCCGAGGCCTTCACCGATCTCGATCACTTGTTGATTCAAAACTTCTATGCTGACCGAGAGTACCGCACTGTGGAGGGTTGGCTGCCCGTCGCCATTGACGGGAGTATCCTGGAAGTTCCTGATACGGACCTCTTACGCACCGCGTATGGCACCGCCTCCGGCATTGTCCGAGCCCGGGTGTCGCACGCCTACGATGTGGCGGACCACTTGTGTCTGAGCGCGATTTGGCTCGGCGCAACATCGCCGAGGCGCGTGCCATTCTGCCACAGCGTCATCGCATCTAGGGTTAAGGGATCGTGGCTAGCCGTCGTTCACTTTTTGGATGGCGTTGGAGTCGCAAGGTCAGGCCTATCTCATGCGGGTTCCCAGCAATTTTTATCTCAAGGAATTCGCGGCGGTCCGCCGCGATGAGTGCGTTACCATCACCGTGTCCCCCGATCGGACTCAGGAATTTGCGGAACAGGGGCATCTGGTGCCCGTGGCTAATATGTGTGTCCGAGGCCCCGGCCCTTTGGGATACCCACCAAGCAGAACATCCTGACCGCTATCGCTATGATGCGTATAAAATCAATACTAGCGTGGCCTTTGGTCTCTGGAAGGATCAGTGGATCCCCATCGGGTTGGCCGACGATTCCGCCATCCGAGAACAGGCGTTTTAGGAATGGGTCGACACCATTCGTCGAAAAGTGACGCCGATTCGTCCGGGGCGCTCCTACCCACGAACTAAAGCGCCGCCGGCCAACCGCTATTCGCATAAACGGCAATGGTCGTTGTAACCCATTATCGGTTGCAGGCCCCCCACAAGGCATGAACGAGGCAGGGCTACCACAGGACCGGCGATTCGCAAAATCTCCGGGACGGATTCTCCGCGCCCACGATCGAGGGCCAATTCCCCCAAGGAAACTAGGGTTTCGATCAATCCTTGAACGCTGGGAGGAATACGTTTATCCTATCGCATCGAACAGAGGAGTTGCCGACGACGCGGGGACAGCATTCTGGAATACACCGAATTAAGCGGCGCCAGCGACTATTGCGTTATTGGCGACTTGGCGCCATCGATCACCTAAGGAGTCCTTGGTGAGTGGGAGGGTTAGAATTAGGGGATCCGCCGCCAGGTCGAGACCGGATCGCTTGGGAGGCTATGGTCTAAATCATGGGGTGTCGGCGAACGGTTCCTCGCCGACACAGGCAGAAAACTGACATGAGTGTTTGCGAGCCCCCGTTTTTTCGGGTATTTGCAAAACGCGGTTGAATGAGCGATGGACATATCGGGCGGAGTGGGCTCCGTTCGGTGCAATATCGTGTGGAATTCTCTTTGAAGCACAAGCTCCGTATTGTGCAAAATCTGGTTGAAGGATGAAATGGCCAATACAAATGGATTGTGTCGTTTTGCCCTAATCGACTCAGTTGACATCCTCCCCACGGCTTAAAGCCGGAGGCATCCACCCAAAAATCGCCTGCGGCCCCGTCGCAGATGCCACTGACCCCATGAATAAATTCAGGAGTCTGCCGTAAACGGCACGATTTCGATCGCCTGGCAGGAAGCGTCGGTCAAAATCGTTTGACCGCTACTAACGCTCCCGAATCTGCATCACGGACGTTTGGATCAGCTCTTATATCGATTCCCCTAAGGGATTTACCATATCCCGCAGAATCCGTCAGTAGAATCTCTGCTTTGAGCTCCGTTGGCGACGAGTCTCTGGTACCACACTCGAGTGGAGCATGAGCAAACTATTTATGCAACTTCTCTAATAATTCATCGCCATCTTTCAGGTGCATAAGACAGGTTTGTTTCTGTATCTTCGCCACAGCCCGATAGTCTGCAATCTCTCGCCTCAGCTTAGATGCTTCGAGAACGAGTCCCACCACTTGTTCTTCACAGGTACGCGATTTACCCTTAAACTAGTCAATCCCCCATGGATGCTTAAAGTCTCTGTGGTAGCCGTGCGACTGGGCATATTCACAAGCTGTATGATATGCAGCGCAGTACGACCTAGGAATGGCGCAACGGAGGGCGGCTTTGTTAGGACGGCCCTTAACTAGATCGTGAGCTATATCTCGTCCGTCCAATCAAACATTCGCCGCATTCCCATCCTCATAAAGTATATCTAACACAATTCCCCATGGTGACTCAACCGTAGGGCCATTGTTGATCTGCCATTTGCGTAAAGCCCACAATCGCTGAACATCCTCGTCAATGTCATCGGAACCAGGAATCCCTGCCACCAAACATTCGGACATCTCCGCGTCAATGGAACGCCCAGAACGAGTGGGGAAGGTGTCGAAACCCTTCACAAAACACGGCCCCACGGGCTATTTTCTCCAGAGTGCTTCCCGCTTCCGGATGATGTTTCAAAAGGGGGGGTAAGCCATGCCTCGTCAAAATCTTCTTCTAACACAAAGTCGCGTATCGAGTACAGATCTAGATCTTCGTCCATTGTGCGTTTCTCCGTTTCGAGGTTTGTCTCCTCAGAGGGTTCCCCAAAGACACCCAAGATTTTTCGGGTATGAGGATTTTGTGATGGACCAACGGATTTTGATCGTCAATGCAGCCAGGGCGGTTCGTCTTGATTCGAAGTGCTTTTCTCGACAGGACCAATCAGTCAGAATGGGTGGATCCGAAGGATCTGTTACTGTACGCCCGCTTTAACTGAGGAAGAGAACACGGAGAGGCATCGTGTCTCTCCGTGTTCTCTTCCTCGTCGGATTCGACGTACTGGATGAGCGAATGCAATTTTTCATCCCAGTATCGCTCGAAAAAGGATACCCACTGTTTCACTTCAACTAAAGGGGCCGGATTCGCCCGATAGCGGGTTTCCCTGCCCTTTCTCTGACGCATAACTAGCCCTGCGTCAGACAGCACATGCAGATGTTTGTTCACAGCCGTTCGACTCATCGGGAAACGTTCAACAATTGAAGCAATCGGCATTTCCTCATCTGCCAACAACATCAAAATTCTACGACGTGTAGGATCGGCAATTGCCTGAAATACATCATGCTTGAGCGGCAAACCACTCCATTTAGGATTCGACAAAGGAAGGAAGTCTTTCTTTGACAATTTTCTGCCACCCACCATCCATGGTTTCACGCACTACAGAATGTGGCTGTCCGAAGGCAGTAGACTTTTCTACTTCGAATCCAGAGTGAATCAACGTAAACTCCGTTTTATTGTCACCTAAATTCTTGAGTTCAAATGTAAGATGCCAATCTTTGTCCCAGTCAAAACCAATCTTAGCCATCGGCTCCAACTCTGTGACTTTGCAAGGTGAATCACCATACGGACCAGCGTTGAGAACAAATTCGCATCCCAGCGGAAAAAATGCTGTCACGGAAATTCCGGTCCATCACATAATCCGGTTTTGCCTTCATATGGCGATCCGATTCGATCCATCGCAAAATCCGCATACCCATTTTTTCCAACCATTGACTTGCGGAGGCGGAGTTATGAATAGCGATCTGCCTTTCGTTCCAATGGTGTCAAGTCTCACGTTTTTTGGCCGCAAGTCCGAGATTTTTCTCAAATTCGTTGGCCACGTTTTTCCGTGTGGAAACCTACGGACCTAAGGGTTTGACGTCCGCCAAGAAAACGCCAGAATAAGCCAGACCCTACACCCATGATACAGCCTTTCAAGCTGAGACTGGTCCTGTCCATCACAGCCCATCCATTCGGCCAGTGCTAAAGGGGCTTCCATCTGAGACAGTCAACGAAATCGAGACTTTCTCGGCCAAACAAATTGGTCCATGACAACAATGGTTTCCTTCAGACCCACTTACCAACGAATCAGATAGAGTTTGAGAGAACGCCAAATCCTGACTTTCTTGGGCAACACGCTCAAGTTGCGGAGAATGTTTACGGGACATAACTGCCCGTTAATGCAGTAGGGTTTGTTTAGGCCAGGGCGAGCCGTAGAATCCGATCCGATCGCCCCATTTTCAAAAATTCCAACCAGCGGGGGGCAGCAAACTGTCGAGGGCGGACCTGACATTCCAACCTAGACCGAACTAGCCGACGAGAGTGGCTTGGCCTAACCACGGGGAAATTCCAACCTCAGATTGCACATAGCCGTTTTTTCTCGTGTTGGGTTCACCCCATTAGGGCGGTCGTTCGTCCCAGGAAAGATTCGCGGCCGAAGGGCCCGAAGGTCGGATTAAAGCAGTTCCCTCCACGTTGGAGAATTTGCCTAGATGGACATTCGGACCAACCGATGATTACTACTGGTCGGGCTGCGCGGAGGACTGTCCTGGCCACAGTGCCCGGTCTTTCAACAGCGCGGTAATGGCCGGAACCAACATGGACCGTACCACAAACGTGTCTAAGAGTACGCCGATGGCGGTGACCGATCCAAACTCCAACAGAATACTGAGGGGCAGGGCGGTCAGTACGGCAAAGGTGCCCGCCAAGATTAGACCGGCGGCACTAATCACTGGCCCCGACTGTTGGACGCCCCAACCAATGGATTCAAGCATCGGATGGCGTCGGCGCCGTTCCCAAATCGCTGACAGCATAAAGATGTTGTAATCTTCGCCAAGGGCGACCAGAAAAACAAACGCATATAAGGTAACCCCACCGGCCCATCCGGACAGGCCGAGAAAATCGTGTAACACGATCCAACCGGCCCCAAGTGCGGCTAGAAAGGATAGCAGCACGGTGGCGATCAAGTAGAGGGCAGCCACGAGCGATCGGAGGTAGAGCAGCAACAACAGGAAGATAATGACCAACACCAGAGCAATGACAAAGTGGGTGTCGTGAGCGATGGCGGCAGCGCTGTTCGCATTTTGTGCGGTTTCTCCTCCCCAATAGATCTGCGTGTTAGCTGGCAGTACTCGCCTTGCTGCGCGCTGGATGATGACCAAGTCACTCATTGCAGCGGTTGATAAGGGATTTTGGCGCAGACGAAGAGTATAGACCGCTAGCGGTTGATGGTGCCAGGTTCCTCTTTGAGGCGAACTCACGTGAGCCACTTCGCTGAGACCAGCGAGCGTCGTCTTGAGGTTGCGGTCGGCTCCAAGACCGGAGATGACGACCGACACGGGGCTCAAGGCCCCCGCGCCTTCGGCTCGCGAAAGCAGTTGATAGCCCTGAACGGATTGAGCAGTTGAGGGAAGTTCGGCAATAAGATTATACGTGGTGTGGATTTGACTGCTACCGACAGCTAGCGCAGCTAACACGGTAACCGAGGCGATGACGACGGTCCAGGATCTACGGGTGACCAAATGGGCTAGCCAAACACGAGCCTTGGGTGGAGTTTTGTCTGGGCGTGGTGTGTACGGGAAAAACGCACGTCGTCCTAACACGCTCAAAAGTGCGGGTACAAACGTAAGCGAAGCCAATGCGGTCATGCCGACTCCGACCGCAAACGGAATCGCAAACTGATGGTCCGAACCATAAATCGAGACTAAGAGGGTTAACAAGGCGAGCATGACAGTGGCTGCACTCATCATCACAGCTCGTGACACTCGCTGGTAAGCTAACTGCAAGGCCGTGACGGCATCGCCTTCTACCCAAAGCGTCTGACGATAACGGGAGACGACAAAGAGCGTATAGTCCGTACCCGCCCCAAACATCAATACCGTCATAATCGCGATGGTTTGAGCGTCTAGCACAACGAGGTGGGCTCGAGCCAAGGCGGAGAGAATGGAGGTGGTTATCATGTACGCCAAACCAACGCCCACCAAAGGAATCCACGGTAGGATAGGCGAGCGGTATATCAGTAACAATAAGAGCAAAATGAGCATAGTCGTGGCTGCTAGAAGCGTGACATCCGCATTTTTAAACAAGCCCGAGGTGTCGGCTGCGATCCCGGTAGGCCCGGTAAGCCTAGCACTAAGTTGACCGGAACGCAGAGGAACGGTTAAACCGTTTTTACCGGTACTGACTTGAAGATGGCGGCCCAGGGCGGTTAGAATTGCGGATAGGGTTTCAGAATTGCTGGTATTTCGAAAGGTCAGCGGAACAATCAAGGTGGTAGCGTGGGCAAAAGAGTGTCGCGACAAGGCAGCCGCCGGAGTCTTGGAAAATGGAACCGAGCCGGTTTGAGCCGGCAGAGGATTGGCCGACAGTGCACTCAGGAATCCATGAATCCTGCGAAAGTTGTTTGTGGTCAAGCCGCCTTTACGATAGAACACCAAAAACCCAGGACTCGCATCCGAGGTTTTTAAGGCATGGGCTTGAACGTTATCGGCGACCACCGACGAGGCATTGGCAGGAAGGTTGGCTGGATTAGGGGATTCGGTGGTGGCCAATGAAGGCAAGACGAGGGTCATTACCACAGCGATCCCTATCCAGGCCAAAATAGTGACCCAACGGCTACGCCGTCCCGTAAACCATGAAACCACCTGCGACCACCCTACACCCGACTGTTTCACAAAGATCCTCCTCATTAATTAACCATCTAGAATAAATAATAATGAATCGCGAGGTGTTGTCAAGATTCAGGACTCGAACGACGCTTGTTGACTGCAGAAAGTCCGCCGTTCACAAGAACGGTGGATTTTAAGCTCCTTGCAGAGATATGTGGATTACCGAAGACGATATTCTTGGAGAATCATTCCGCCGGCTGCGGTTTATCACCGCCTTTGGACCATCTCCGCTGGGGATCGGTAAAATCTAAGGTGGCAGGCAGTGAGGGCACCCGCGGCTTTTGGCTGATCTAAAATTCAGGAATCTCTGGGAGATAAGTGCTGCGGCATGCTGGAGGGAGAGGCTGATGAAAATGCATGCGTGGCCCTGAGGGGCGATGGGCTAGCGATTGCCATAGTCTGGTCGAAGTAACGACACTCGTGAAGGGATTGGAAGCGCCACCTATGGCCTTCGGTACTATCGACCTTCAATGCCATGCAATCTTTGATGGACGAAGGATCTATCGGGGGGTGTGCAGTGCCCCCGGCCGTTTCAAAGTACCAAAAGCCGATCATCGCACAGTGGGAACTGGGACTGGATGCGCCCAGGCCGAAGGATCTTTTAGGAACTTTGGCAGACTCGGCGCCGTTATTTACCATAGAAGGACGTAAAAGGTGATGCAAAGGGCTACGGAGGGATTTCGAACATGATTAGACATCTAAGAATTTTGGCGGCGATGCTTCTGGGAACTCTCCTACTATCGGGAGGTGGAACCGCCGTTTTCCCCGGCTCATCGTCGCCACTCGGGGTGAACTCGACGCCGACAATGAGCAGGCCCGAGTCCACCCCTATTTCTTCAACGATTGGCGATCCTTTATCGGAGTGGCCCCTAAGTGAACGGCTGTTTCCGACTGGAACGAAGGGGCCAGCGCCGAAAGCAGGTCTGATTCGCCGTGTCGGTGAGGTCTATACTACCTCGGTCCGGTTGGTGCCAGCATCCCGCCTAGGGCGTGTGGTTTCGCCCAAAAACCCCCATGATTGGCTGTCGACGGAGAAATCTCCACCGATTCTTCACTTGGGGGCGGCGCGTGTTGTTCTTCCGGCAGGACGCTATGTCTGGGGCGGGGGAACCCTTTATCAGTTGGAAGTAGGGAGGCCAAGCGCTCGCCCTCACGTCGTCGGCGTGGGCGCGCATCGAGAGCGTGTGGTTACGCCAGTTGCCATCCCCGGAACCACTAGCACCAGTCTCGATGGAACACTGCTGCTCAATGTCTCGGGCCGACTTTGGCTTTACCGTCCAAAGACGGCGGGCCATTACCTGGGCCTTCATGTGCCCGAAGGCGCGCTCGCCTACCTCTCGCCAGGTGGACGATATTTTCTATTGATTCATGCTGACCATGCGAATGGCATCTGGTCGTTTAGCCGTCAACATCGTGGGTATGGGTTAGCCAAGGAAGTGGGGTTGCCCGTCGGATCCTATACCAATGCGGTTTGGTCAGGGCAGACGGTCGTCGTTCAAGGGACGGATACTTTGGTGGACGTCGACCTTCAGTCCCATCACGTGATTGATTACCAGCGAGTGTTTACGAGCGCACTCGGGCCTTTGAGCGGAGGGGCGTTTTGGCTGGGCGAGAGCTCGACCCCTAGTCGGCAATCTCTTTTCGTCATCGCGCCAGGAGGCATATGCATCGGTCCTCTTATGGCAGATTCAGCCATGGGTTTGGCGGGACGCACAGCGCCCGGCGGACACGCGATCATCTTGCAATGGATTACTCATTACCCTAATCCCGGGACTGGCTATCTTCCACCGACACCATCCACCTACGAGGTGCGTCTAAAGTTAAAGCCGTGATGAGAAAAGGCTAATCGGCAGAGATCTAGGTTACGGGTTTTATCTTACGCTGGGTTGAAGTCTCGGGGTTGAGATCAAAACATTTTGTACTGAAAGCGCGCCAACGCAGGGCTTCACGCATCATCGGGCGTTCTTAGGGCGAAAAGCTTAGAGCCCTTCAATAGGCGCTCGGACCGTTTCCTCGCGGTTTTGACGACCTTTCTGCCACTTCGATCCTCGTCGGTCTACTCTCGTGAGGCTCCGAGTATTCTTGAGTTCTGAGTGCGGGCATCTAATCGCTCTCAGGCAAAAAGTGCCATGGTCTCGAGACCGTGAGCAACGGCGTTTCAGCCCGGGGATTTCAGAATCGCTTTTGACTTTATGGCACAATGGGTTGGTGAAGGTTGATTTTGGGGTAAAGGTGGCATCGAAATGACAGAAGCGGTGATTGAAGTGGATGGGATTGAGAAATCGTTTAAAACCAACCGCGCTTTGGCTGGAGTGAGTCTTCGGGTGGAACGAGCGACCGTGCTAGGCTTGCTCGGGCCCAACGGTGCTGGCAAAACAACCTTGGTTCGCATTCTGAGCACGTTGCTCAAGCCCGACGCTGGTCGGGCGACGGTGGCCGGATACGATGTAGTCGAGGATGCGGAAGCCATTCGTTCGGTCATTGGTTTAGCCGGGCAGTATGCGGCGGTTGATGAATTGCTCACAGGGCGTGAAAATTTGGAGCTCGTGGGCCGTCTATATCATCTGAGTCGCATCGAACGGAGAAATCGTGCGGAAGAAGTATTGGAGCGGTTTTCATTGACCAATGCCGGCGATCGTCCGGTAAAGACCTACTCGGGAGGAATGCGCAGGCGACTCGATTTAGGTGCGAGTTTGGTCGGTCGACCGGAGGTGTTAATTTTGGATGAACCAACAACTGGGCTCGATCCGCGGACCCGGATTGAGCTATGGCAGTACATCGAAGCCTTGGTCCGCGATGGGACTACGCTCCTTTTGACCACCCAATATTTGGAAGAAGCCGACCGTTTAGCTCATCGCATTGCGGTGATTGATGGTGGCAGGGTGATTGCTGAAGGTACCGGAGATGAGTTGAAAACACAACTCGGAGGAGCAGTCCTGGAAGTTGTCGTCGCCGACAGTAGCAAGTTAGAAGACGCCGCGCGGTGGTTGGAGCGTTTGGGCGAGGGACGAATCCGATTGGATGAGACCCGGCGGTTAGTCACGGTGGGAACCGAAGGAGGTGCCCGGGTGGTGGTCGAGGCAGGGCAATTGTTAGTGGAGGCTGGCATTGAGATCGACGATATCGGGGTTAGACGGCCATCGCTCGATGATGTGTTTTTGTCTTTGACTGGGCATGCGGCAGGAGATGGAAGCGAAACTGAAGAAAATCGCAAGCAAGGAGGGACACGCCATGGTCGCGCCTAAGTCGACACATTCAAGCTTAAGCCTTGGTCAGAGGGTCTCGCTGGGAGTGAGCGATATCGTCGGAATTACCTATCGCAACTTGATCCATATGGTGCGGACTCCCCAGCTATTAGTCTTTTCGGGCATTCAACCGATTATGTTTGTCCTGCTTTTTCGATACGTCTTTGGTGGCGCTATTGTAACCCCTGGGGGGAATTACGTCGATTATCTTTTGCCCGGGATCTTCATTCAAACGTCCCTTTTCGGAGGCGCATCGACGGCCGTGGGTCTTTCAGAAGATCTGAAAGGGGGGATTATTGATCGCTTTCGGGCACTACCGATGTCCCGCTCAGCGGTTTTGGCTGGACGGACCATCGCCGATCTGGCACGCAATATTCTCGTCGTGGTCTTGATGTTGCTGGTGGGCTTTTTGGTGGGCTTTCGTTTTCACGGCAGTGCGGCCCACAATATCGCGGGTATGGTGTTGGTGGTGGCCTTTGGCTACGCGTTTTCCTGGGTGTTCGCCGCCGTCGGTCTTATGGTCAAGGACCCAGAGACAGCACAAATTGCGGGCTTTTTGCCAATCTTCCCTTTGGTGTTTGCCAGTTCGGCTTTTGTTCCAGTCAAGACGATGCCGATTTGGCTACAAGATTTCGCCAACGTGCAACCGGTGAGTGTCACCATCGATGCCGTTCGCGATTTGGTGACGGGAGTCCCGGTAGGGTCGTGGCTTTGGCAGTCGGGCCTGTGGACTTTAGGGATTTTGGTCGTGTTTATCCCGCTGGCGGTGTACCGGTATCGAAATATCTAAGACCAACTACGATGCCCCGGCTGGCGTCATTGGTCAAACGTGAGGACGCTTTTGGAACCCCAGTCCAATTTTGGCCGCCAGCGGCAGGCTCGGGCTATTGCGGGCGTAGACTGAGCGCGCAGCAGGTGGCGGAATTCGACATTCGAACTCCAGTCTAGGCAGTATAATGATGACCGAGAATGGTGAGGAGGCTTTGGCTAATGTCACTCATAGGAAAGCGAATCGTGGTGATCGGAGGAACGTCGGGAATCGGGTTGGCCACGGCGCGAGCATTTTTGTCGTCTTCAGCGTCAGTGATTATTGGCAGTCGTTCGTCCGCCAAAATTTCGGAAGCGATACGAGCATTGCCCGGTCATGTTGACGCGCATACGGTGGATTTTCGGCTGGGCGATGAACTGGAAAGGTTCTTCGCCACGGTGGGAGCCTTCGACCATCTGGTCGTCACCGCCGGCCAGGCAGCGATGGGCCCGTTTGACACCTTGCCCATGGATCAGGCCTTGGCTGCATTCGACAGCAAGTTTTGGGGGCAGTATCGCACCTTAAAAGCAGCCCTACCATACCTAAACCCGCAATCGTCTGTGACCTTCACTTCCGGGGTGTACGCCCTGCACCCTCCCAAGGGAGGCTTTGTGTTGGCTGCGATTAACTCGGGCCTGGAAGGGCTGGTTCGAGGGTTAGCAGTGGACTTGGCACCGATACGGGTGAATGCGGTATCGCCGGGGATTGTGGACACGCCCATTTATGCGGGACTCTCGGAGCAAGATCGACAAGCCCTTTGGCAAGACCTCTCGCAGCGGTTACCCGTGGGTCATGTGGGAACGGCGGAGGCTCTGGCCGAATGTTACGTCTTTTTGGCGCAAAACGATTTTTCCACCGGAACCGTGCTTCTTGCCGATGGTGGCGCGCACCTCGGATCCGCGTAGAGGAATTCGGCACCAAATGAGTGCATTGCAACGATGACGGGTGGTGAGAGCAGCCAACGATGTATTCCACCGAGGTAATCTATCATCCAGGATTCGTTGTTGCCCCGTGGCATGGGGGTTCAAGGGCCCGATTGGCGACTTGTCTCCTGATGCCTAAGTTGGCGAGGAAATTTGAGTGGAGACGATCCAGTCGCTGATGGCAACCGGACGATTTGTCCCTACACCAAGGCCGGATGCACTAATTTCTGCAAGCAACGGCCTTTATCCCCCTTGGCGAAGGGGGGCGCACAAGGTTTGGCGAATGCTCGAACAAAAGCATGCCATTGTCGATGGGCCACAAGATAGGGGAATATCTGAGCGAGGACTCCACAATACCTAGTTTAAGGATTATACTGTTTGTATGATCTCGGTTGAGAGGGTGTTCGTAGATGGCTCAGAGTCCCGTGGAGCTACGTCGGGTGGAAGCGTTATCCGGGCATGAAATATACCTGGCAGGGGAAAAGTTATGGCGTGAACAAAAGGTAAGCTCGTTGACGAGAACCAGGGGGGATGAAGAGTGGGACTGGTCGGCCGTCGTGGTCGACGGAGACGAGAATTGTTATGCGTTTATGATGGAAGACGACAACGACATCGATGGAGATTGCAGTTGCCACCGAGATAACGCGCGGGGATGGTGCCCGCATATGGTAGCGATTTGGTTGGCGATTAGGGACCGTCGCCACCCCGCCAAACCCCAAGGGGCTAGCGAGCCTTTAGGGGAGATCACTACCGTCGAAAAAAACCGAGTCAGACACCTTTTATCACAGTTTGAGCCGGCTATCTTGGAGCAGTCATCCGGGTTAAGGGTGTCGTCCGAGCGTACAATGCTTCACGTTCAATTCAACTTATTTTTGCGTAAGGACTATTATGACCGAGAGACGCTCCTGGTGGCAGGCATCAGCATTGGGCCCAAACGATCTTATATTGTGAAAGATTTCGGCCAATTTTTGCGAGAACACTTGGATGGGCCGCCAATGTGGGTGGCTAAAAGTTTCACCTATGACTCCCGGCTGCACACGTTTAACCAGAATGATTGGAACATCTTAAAGGCGCTCCAAGAAACTCAACTCATGCAGACCACCCAGGCCAGATACTACAGTCACATGGGACCCCCGGGCGAGTATCAACGCTACATAGATCTCTCACCGTGGGCGTTCAAACGCATTTGGCCGTGGTTGGCTAAAGCTCCATTGATGTTTAATCAAATCCCAACGGTGTTAGCGGAGCCTCCGCTGCCGATCCGCTCGAGATTGTTAATGAGTGGAGACGATGTGTACACATTTTCGGTCGATGGTTTGGCCAGCCTACAGATCTTGGCGAAGTACGATTTGGCCTATGGCCATGGCGTGCTTTATCATCTCCCTCCCGGCATTGGCCGGGGCTTAGAGGCGATACAAGCGCTAGACAAATCCTCAAAGGAGGTCGCGCTACGGGTCGCTTCGGCCGATCTTGAAAAGTTCATTGAGCAAGTATTGCCAGCGGTCCGGGCCATCGGCGAAGTTCAGGTAGCGTCGAAGTTGCAAGAACGGATTGTGGAAGCCCCATTGAAGGCGCATTTGTATTTGGATTGGCGCCAAGAGGCATTAGAGGCTCGGCTTGAGTTTCGCTACGGCGCGGTGGTGATCGATGCTTTAGCGGAGATGAAGGCCTCAAATGGCCCCCTGGTGGCTCGCAAGAGTGGGGAAGAGAACGCATTATTGGCTATCTTGGAGCAAGCCGGGTTTCAGTCTGACTCGGGAATCTTGGCGCTTAAAGACGAAGACCAGGTCTTTCGATTTGTGTACGAGGTGCTTTCTGTCCTGGAGGAATCGATTGAGGTCTATGTGACCGACGCCTTACAACCGGTCTTGCGGGGACGTGCCGTGGCCCCTAAGGCCCATGTCGATATGGATTCCACCTTAGATTGGATGGAGATTTCGTTTGAAATAGGGGATTTGGATCCTCGAGAGATTCAGGACCTATTAGCGTCGTTGGTGGAAAAGCGCAGGTATCATCGTTTAGCCGATGGAGCCTTCGTATCGCTCGAGGATGAGAGCTTTCAGAATTTGGCGGAATTGGTTGGCGACCTCGATTTGAATCGACGTGAGTTAGGGGAAGGGGCGTTGCGCTTGCCAGCGACCCGAGCGCTGGCTCTGATCGATCGCGGTGGGGCTGCATCCAACGTTAAGTTGGGACGCAGCCTTCGTCAGTGGATCGACAATCTAAAACACCCTGATAATTTGGAAGTAGCTGTGCCGTTGGCGGTCCGAACGATTCTGCGCGACTACCAACGCATGGGATTTCAGTGGATGAAGACATTGTCTCAGTACGGCTTGGGTGGCATTTTGGCTGACGACATGGGGCTAGGGAAAACGATTCAAAGCATCGCCTTCTTGCTCTCGGAACGAGAGACCGGTCCTTTCGAAGACCCTGCATTAATCGTATGTCCAGCCTCTTTAATGTACAACTGGGAACGGGAGTTTCAGCAATTTGGTCCGAATCTCAAGGTCGCGGTCGTGAGTGGAACGCCCGACGAGCGGGAGAAGATTTTTGCCGAAGCGAGTCAGTACGATGTACTGATTACCTCCTATCCCTTGCTTCGCCGCGATATCCAGTGGTATGGGGATCGTCGATTTCATGCCTTGATTGCAGACGAGGCGCAGTCGATTAAAAACCACGCAACCAAAACGGCGCAACATGTCGCCGATTTGGTTAGTCCTCGTCGGTTTGCCTTAACCGGAACTCCCGTGGAGAACTCCCTGGATGATCTATGGTCCATCTTTCACGCCGTTTTTCCCGCGCTGTTTCCCAACAAACAAGCCTTTGCTCGGATGAGTCCAGAGATGGTCGCCCGGAGGACGAGACCGTTTGTGCTTCGCCGTCTGAAAAAGGACGTCCTGCGCGAGTTGCCTGACAAAATTGAGACCGTCGAGACGTCGGAATTAACCGATGACCAACGAAAGCTTTATGTGGGTTATCTCAGCCAGTTGCGCGATGAGACGATGGGCGATCTGGACCAGGTCGGCTTTCAGGCCAGCCGCTTTAAGATTCTGGCGGGAATCACTCGTTTGCGCCAGATTTGTTGTCATCCTGAACTGTTTGTCGAGAACTATGGTGGAGAATCTGGAAAATTGGATTTGTTGATAGAAGTGGTCGATGAAGCCCTCTCATCGCAAAAGCGGCTCCTGATCTTCTCTCAGTTCACGGCGATGCTGACTATTATTCGCCGGGAACTCGAAAAGCGCGAGTGGCCTTACTACTACTTGGACGGCGAGACACCGCCGAACGAACGGTTGGGGTTGACCGAAGAATTTAACCAGGGAGGCCGTCCCATCTTCTTGATTTCCTTAAAAGCAGGGGGAACGGGGTTAAATTTAACCGGGGCGGATACGGTCATTCTGTACGATCTATGGTGGAATCCGGCAGTGGAAGAACAAGCGGCCGACCGGGCCCACCGCATTGGTCAAAAAAACGTGGTGCAGGTGATTCGTCTGATTACCAAAGGGACGATCGAAGAAAAGATGTATCAGTTGCAGCAAAAGAAGCGAGATCTTATTGATCGGGTGATAAAGGCCAACGACCATCCCTTAAGTGCCCTCAGCGAAGAGGATGTGCGCGAGCTCTTAACCCTATAATGAGGCTTTTCGGTCGCCAATCCGTCAGTGGTGGGGCAGGGTGGTGTCCGCTGCCAGAGGAACGATAGCTGAGGTGGCCCTGTAAAGAGCGCACTCTCGAGATTCCGAGCCAGAATGGATGCAAATGGGCGGACGGGGCTTTGGACCGGTTGATTGACCGTTGCCACTGAGGAGCGGCATAGTGGGCCTGTGATGGAGTCAGCGTGCGGAGGTCTGATGTTCTGGTTTGGCGATGGCGGTGCATTATTTGGATCGTCGTCGGAAGGAAACGAGGACTGCCATAAAGAATGGTAGCGATCGATAAAGATGTCAGTGGACGGAATGGAGGGATAACCGAGATGGCTACGGCTGTTATTCAAGAAAGTGCTGGATTTGAACTGAAAATCTCAAGCGAGTGGGTAGAGCTTGGACTGATTCCTTGGAATCCGGCGGTGGCCGAACTCATGGCAGCGTATGCTGCCGAGGGCCGGAAAATGGTCAGCCTGGAGGGACTTCGAGATACGCCAATACCCGGTCAGGCGGATTTCCTTAATCAGGCGTTTACGATTCGTTCTAGCCGCTGGATGGGAACGGACCGCGAACGTTCATACCTAGTCGACGTGGTGGAGGGCGATCCCCTGCGAATTTGTTTTCGCCCGACGTTTGTGTACTCCGCCGCGGAACGGGGCAATGACGGACGGGCCATGGACGACGACGTGCGATTGTTATTCGCCGAAGTGGTGGCGCCCAAGGAAGAGCCGGAATCCGTGTTCGAATTGCGCCAGGCGGCTTTAAAGCTTCAGAGCCGGCCCGGATTTGATGTTTTGCTGGCCCCCGAGGTGGTCCGTGAGGTGACCTTGTTTGATTATCAACTGAATACGGTGAGGCGCGTCCTACAGGATATGCGTGGGCGTGCTTTGCTGGCCGACGAGGTCGGGTTGGGGAAAACGATTGAAGCGGCGATGGTGTTGATGGAATATATCTTGCGCGGATTAGTGAAAAGCGCTTTGATCTTGTGCCCCTCTTCGTTGGTCGGGCAATGGCGCGAAGAGCTGCAGCGCAAGTTTAACTGGCCTTTTGTCACTCACGACGACGAAGTGTTTCGAAAGTCGTCCGATCCGTTTGCGGAATGTCCTTGGTTGATCGCTTCGATTGACACCCTGAAGCGAAGCGAATGGGCCGATCGGGTGAAGGCCAGTGCCTATGATTTAATAATCGTGGACGAGGCGCATCATCTGAAGAACGATAAGACTTTGGCTTATCGTTTGGTCAGCAGCCTGCCTAAGAAATTTATCTTGTTGCTCACGGCAACTCCCGTGGAAAATCGACTCGACGAGCTTTTTACCTTGATTACCCTCTTGTCTCCAGGCCATCTAGCCACCAAAGAGGGCTTTCGACGACGCTTTATTGAGGCGAAAGATCCCTTGAAGCCAAAGAATCCGGATGAATTACGCCGGTTACTACGCGGAGTGATGATTAGGAATCGGCGAAGCACCACCGGAGTCATTGCCACCCATCGCACCGCACATACCTTAGAAATCGTTCCCTCGGTTGAGGAACAGCAGTTTTATCAGCAGGTCAGTGCCTTCGTTCGCGATCGCTACCAGACGGCAACGAACCCTTCGGTTGCCGGGTTCCATCGCCTGAGCCTAAAGACCTTGCAAAAAGAATTGGGAAGCTCGGTGGCGGCGGTAGTGCCCACGTTGATTCGGATAGCCGAGCACTCATCCTGGGAGGAGTCAGATCGTCAGCAGTTGAATGGATTAATTCGGACTGCGGCGGAAATATCGGACCATCGCAAGATCGCTCGACTATTGGATTTCATCGCCCGTGTAGGCGATGAAAAAATGGTTATCTTTACCGGATATCGACGAACCCAGGAACTTATCGTCGCTGAGTTTGCAGCCCGGGGCATAGGGTGTGTGGAATTTCATGGCCAGTTGTCGAGGGCCGCCAAAGATGCCGCCGTAGCCCGGTTTGCTGATGACGTTCCTATTCTAATTTCTACCGAGTCTGGGGGAGAAGGCCGCAACCTTCAATTTTGCCATTACATGGTCAACTTTGATCTGCCATGGAACCCCCTGCGGATCGAACAGCGAATTGGGCGGATCCACCGGATCGGACAGACCAAAGACGTTCATATCTACAACTTGGTGGCTGAAAACACGGTAGAAGCTGAAGTCTTGCGGGTGCTGGACGCCAAGCTCAATATGTTTCAGTTGGTGGTAGGAGAACTCGATATGATTTTGGGCAAGCGGTCGAATGAGCAAGACTTTGAAGAAGCGATTATGCAACGACTGACAGAGTCGGCATCGCATGAGGAGTTTCGCGTCAGGATGGAGGACTTGGGAGAAGAATATCGTAATGCCAAATTGGCCTACGAAAAGGTTAAGGCGACCGATCAAGAGCTCTTTGATGAGTTGACCGCCGATGCCTAAAGCCGATCTGCAACGATTTGTTCTGGATGCCTTGCATCAAGCTGGCGGGATAGCGGAACCTAAGGGCTACGGATTGACCGAAGTATTGGTGCCACAAGCGTTGGCCGAGCGGTTAAATATTCCGTCTTTAGTCACGCTAGCTTTCGAAAGTGAAGCTGCACGGGAGGTGCCCGATGCTTTGCTGGTGACCTATGGGCACCCTTTGGTCGACGACTTGATTGCGTATATTCTAGAACGGCAGCGGGGCTTTCGTTTTTATGCTCATCTGGAGCCACATGACTATGAGGTTAGCTCAGAGCGTGCGCTGGCTCTGGTGGAAGAGACGCTCGAATTTCGGAAAACCCGGAGACCGGCGATTGAGGCCATGAGTCCGGTGCTTTGCTATGATTTTTCGTTTGGGTTCCGAGTAACCTGGCAGTCCTCGAGCCGAATCGAAGAGACATTGGTGAAATTGGTCGACGGAAATGGGAACGCGTTAGCGGCTGGCGAAGCAGCCTATGCTCGGTTTTTTTGGGCCAATCACCTTGGACCGCAAGAGGAAAAGTTGCCTTCACTGCCACCGGTCGCCTTTCAGACCTTGTGGCAAAAGGCCTCAGTCGAGATCGAGAGCTTGGCCCGGCACCGTGAGAAGGACCTGGTGGCGTTGGACCAAGGCAAATACGATACCGAGTATCAACGGATGAGTGTGTACTACAGTGGTACGCTGAAAGATCTGGATGACAAGATTGCCAAAGCTCCTCTGGATCGAAAAGATGCTTTAGCGGAGCGACGCCAGGCGGTGTTGGCTGACCGGGATAGGCGATTGGCCGATCTGCGGGCGGCATATGACGTCGATCATCAAGTCGCCCTCGACCACGTGCGGATGTTCGTTGTGCCCAGGGTGGCGGTTTCGCTGCGTCTGCAACAAAAAGCAGAGCAGTTGCCGGCGCGCGTTTTGATCAATCTCCTCACCCGGGGGCTGGATCCTTTTCCCTGCCAAAGATGTGGGCTGCCGACGGTGACAGTGAGTTGGGATGGCAGATGGGTTGGGGACTGCTGTCAGGTCTAACCCCATCCGGTACCCGGACCACTAGATCGGTATCGATTCAGGGATTTAGTGCCGCGGTGAAGGCACTCCGCCGGGCTCAAAACAGTTCACGCCGTCAAAGCGAGCACTAAGACTGGTCAATGATTAGTGCGCTGGGGACGTTGAAGGACGCGCTGCCCACGGTGTAAAGATCGACAGGACCGTCCGTCCGATGATGATAAGTCACGGTGCGTACGCGGGTGGCAGCAGGAGTGGGGAGGAACGTTCGGCTCGATCGAGAGTTTCGGCGAGACTCCTTGCTTGGCTGACCTCGTGGTCCATCCAAAGGTGGGACTTCGGGCTTAGCGAAGGAAGTAGAATCGGTTGACACCATTTTGGGAAGGCAGGTTATCCCTATGAGTACTTTAGAAGAGACGCTCTCTTTGTCCGAGAAAGACCTTCTGGAACGATTTTGGGTCCATGACGCCGACCATCTCGGCTTTGTCATGACGCCTCTATTTCAGTCATTTATTGTGCCCGCATTGGATCGAGGACTGGGGCGAGCAGCCGCGTCGTTGAAGTTCCCGGTACCGCCGTCGACTGTGCGCATTTATCATGGATATTACTATCGTTCTGTGCTGAGTCCGCCGCAAGCCTACGATCACGGAGGCACTGAGGTTACCCCGACCATCGACCCAAAATGTTCTCATCTAGGCGAGGCGTTTCAGCGAACCGTTAGAGAAGAAATTCTGCCGCGCTATGAGGCCTTTGAAAAGGCCACGGAAAAAATTGAGACGGTGGATCAGGCGATCTTAGGATTGCAGCATCTATCGCGTTTGTACGACGAGATTTTTGAGATTCATATGCGGGTTGTTCTGCCGGTGTTTGCCGTTCAAGAAGTATTTGAAGCGATCTATTTAAAGCAGTTTCCCGACCGGTCGCCGGCCGATGCGCATGCTCTGTTATCGGGTCACCTAAACAAATTTTTGGAGGCCGACCGCCAGATGGCGGAGATGGCCCGAACCGCTATGGCTCAAGAGCCGATTCGGCAAGCATTGATGGCAAAAAAACCGTGGGCTGCGTTGCTTGAAGAACCGGCTGCTTTTGGGTTTATGCGGGAAATTGATGCCTTTAAAGAGGTCTATGGATGGCGGGTGGGCACCACCCACGATTTTTACCAGAGATCTTGGCGGGAGGACTTGACACCGGTTTTGGCGATTATCCGCCAATTTATCGAACAAGATTATCGTTTTGAGCGCCATTGGGAAAAGACAGTGGCCAAACAAAAAGCCGCATTAGAGGCCACGCTCACGGCTATCGCTGACCCAGACGATCGTCAGCGATTTCTTGAAGCCTATCACACGGCTTATGATGCCCGCCCGATCGACGAAGATCACCACTTTTACATTGACGCAATGCTTCCGGCCAGGGCGCGACCATTTTTATTGCGACTAGCCGCTTGGTTAGTCGGACAGGGACTGCTCGGCATGATCGATGAGATCTTTTTTCTTTATGCCGACGAATTAGAAGCTCTGTCAAATGGCATACGACAAAGTGATCTGGCGCAGATCCTTGACCAGCGGCGCCTCGCTTATGCGGAATACCAAAGAGAAACACCACCACCATCCTTGGGAATTTCGCCTGAGGCGCCGGGCAACAGTCAGGTGCAGATGACGCCTTCGGACCGTCGCCAAATCCGAGGGGTTTCAGCGTCAGCGGGTCGCGTTCAAGGTACGGCGCGAGTCATTTCTGGCCCCGAAGATTTTGCGCGCTTTCAGGCCGGCGAGGTATTGATTGCTCGGGCGACAACGCCTGTGTGGTCATCACTTTTTGCTATTGCCCGGGCCGTCGTCACGGATTCCGGCGGGATCTTATCCCATGCAGCCACGGTGGCGCGCGAATACCGGGTGCCGTGCGTGGTAGGTACTAAAACCGCGACGCAAGTGTTTCGTGACGGTGAGCTGGTGCTGGTTGACGGCCATCAAGGCACGGTGACCGCTTTGGCTTAGCAATCTCGGCCAGGCTATGCCCTAGAGCCCTGGCCGGCGTGTTTCGGTCCTGATGTCAGGGATGCGCTAAGCGCAGCCCACGACGATGGTGGGACTTCTTAGACACATAAGAGTCAGAACTGTTCTGGCCGCGACCACGCTATCTGAGAGCGGATGAAAGGCAGAATCCATTAGGGTCACCGGCGAGCTTAATCTTTAAAAGCCCCACGGCCGACGCCGGGACCGATTCGCTCTGGGGGACCCTGGTTTGGCGGGGTAAGGGGGAATCCCCCTGAATGTTTCGAGGAAATACTTGTCAAGAAGTTGACTTCCGTGTAACATGAAGGGGAAGGAAAGTTGAAATGGAGGCGTTGTTTATGTTGGTGGCTGTCGTAACGACTGCTGTAACCACCACCAAGGTGTCCGGGTCCCTTGCCCCATTTCTAGGCGGATTTGCGCTTGTGTTGCTTATCTTGGCGCTCATTGCCAAAGAGGTGACTCAGTACGCGGGTGATGTGCGATGGGCTGGGTTTCATCGGGTTTTAAACATGGTCGCGGTTCCTTTGGGCGTATCGGTCATGTTTGTTTTGGTTCAACACTTTACTGCGGTTTTGTAGCATTATTGTCCATGTTGTAACTTAACTTAGGGATGATGTTGGTAGGGCGTTAAAAACTACTGGAATGATAATGTCCAGTAGTTTTTAATGCCAGTGACGCGGAATCGGGCTAGGGTCAACCGTGAAGATGCCATAGGGTGGGAATGAGATAAAGATTGCTGTGCCAGGGCAGGATACAGAACAAGACGATGTTGGCGGTGCCGTGGGCGATTCCAGTCGCCCAGGTCGATTGGGTTTTAAGACGAATCCAGCACCAAAAGATTCCGACAGAAAATACGTAGGCGACATCAACGCCAGAGTTCCAGCCAATGTGAAGCAGGCTCCAGCCCACTGCGGTGAACAATAGCCCGGCCACTGGTCCCATCCAGTTAGAGGCCGTGGTTTGAATCAGGCCGCGAAACAGCCACTCCTCGCTGAATCCTGTAAAGGCGGTTAAGAGCAGTCCAGGAAGGATCATGGCAGAAAAGCTGCCATTGACTGAGAGGGTCGCCGGGTGGAGAATATGCCCTTCACCCCAACCGATGAGCGGTCCACTCACGAGAGCCAAAATGGTCCAGCCTATCCAACCCTTGGGCCAGACTGCCCCCAAGGTTTTCCACAGCGGTAGGTCAAGACTTTTGGTGCCGATGATGGCGAACAACATTAAGGGAATCTCAGCAAACGTGTAATACCAAATTCCGGGAGCGATTGTCGGGGAGATGGCAAAACTAATAATTCGTACCATGGTCATGGTACTGATGGCAATGTAAAATTTGCCCCGGGTTGTACTTAACTGTTGGCCGCCTCGAATCAACAGCCAAACGGCTAGCAGCGCATGAAGCAAGATGCCGGTGGCCGGAGCCCAGATATCTGAAAGCATTTCACTAAATCCGAGCACCACTAAAAAGGCCCAGGGTTCTAAACGCTCCCAGAGATCTTGGCGGCGAGGATCCATCTCTTTTGCGTGGGGCGCCCTCGTCAGCGCACGTTTTGATGAAATCATGATACGATCCTATAGCGAATCCAAAGGCTGCGCAAGGGCCGATGACTGGCACCGCTCCATAGCAAAAAGCGAGCGTTCTCGTCGCGGGCGGGAGCGTTAGCTGGAAGGCTAATCGGGTGGGTCCACGTGTGTCCGGGGGCCACGCTGGCCAAAAGGGTACGGGTGGGCACGCCGTTGGCGACCATTTCTACTCGGAAACGGTGAGCGCTGAGTCCAGGATTGTACACTTGAAGGTGAAGAAAATATTTTTGGCCAAAGCGTATTTGGTACGGATATCCTTGTAATTGGTTTTGGGCTCCAAGTACCGAGAAGGCCACACTTTTCGCTTTGAGGTTGGGGGTGACGACGGCCCAGGTAAGAATGCCTAAGGCCAACACCAAGCCTCCTAAATAAAAGCGAGCATTGCCGTTCGGATAAACCGGCGGGGGGGTCTTTACGGCAAGGAGGCTTCGCCGCCAAATCCCGCCAATGCCTACGCCCAAAGAGACGACACTAATCGCCCATGCGATATGATTCGCATTGAGCCGAATGTGCCCGAGGCTTAGCAAGAGCGCCAGCAGCGGGATCCAGACTACACTTAAGACTAAGCTCAAGCCGGTTCGCTCAATGCCATCGAGGGTTTCCTGCTCCGGAAACAACGCTAAAGTAGAGAGGTAGCCGGGAACAAAGAGACCAACCGCCAAGCCGAGGCCGAGACGAAGCGCGTTGGTTCCGTGCGGGATTACCAACAGGTAGGCATCTAAACTAAACAAACAGAGGAACGCGATCCAGATATCGTAGACCACCGGCAGACTTAGTGGATGGACGCGATGGTGCCTCTCAAAATTCAAAGGGCGTGCGGCTCGTGGGGGCATTGACACCAAATATCGGTTCCTTTCTTGGGATAACATAACGTACGATGAGCACGGACTGAGTCATTGCACACGAACGAAGGTTGTCGAAATATTATACCATGAGTTTAGCTGATGCGGTCGAATTTGTGTCAACGGTGTGACCGTCATCGTGTCAGATGCGCCTATCGTCGAATCGTGAAAGGAAACTCTGGAATGCTGATTTATATTATGCGCGACTTCCTGGACTTTGCTCTGCCGCCAGGAGACTTCTTGATCTTAGGCGCGGCATCGGCCGTTGCCGCTAGATACCATCGGCGCCTGACGGCTATCTTTTTGCTGCTGATCATTTGGGTGATGATGTCGCCGTGGCTGGGACAATGGATGGTGCATGGTCTTGAATACGCCGATCAACGGCCACGACACCTAACAGGGGATGTTATCGTAGTCCTAGGAGAGGGCGCGGTCGCTGAAACCCCCTCTAACCACGGCATGGGATCGTTGTCTGGGTCGATGGCCAACGAGTTTTTGACGGTGATTCGTTTGGAACGGATTTTGCATGTGCCTATTGTGATTTCCGGCGGAAAAGGTTCCTTCAGTGACGGGAATGAATCGGATATCGGACGAAGTACCCTCTTCTCGCTGCACATTCGCGATGTTTTAGTCGACAATCACAGCGAGACCACGTATCAAAATGCGGCGAATTCCGCGGTGATCTTGCGGCGGCACCACTTCGTCCGACCGATTTTAGTCACTTCAGCCTTTCATATGGTGCAGGCGGTGGAAGATTTTCGCGCTCAGGGCATCCATGTCGTCGCCTATCCGACGGATTACCAGACGCCGGTCCGTCTGTCTTGGCTAGCCACGGGATGGATCCCATCAATATCGGGGGTCGATATGGTATCGGAAGCTTTGCAGGAGTATGTCAGTGTGGCGGCATTTCACCTGGGCTTCATCCGTTAGAGTCCAGGGCGCGTTTTTCGCCTGCTGCGTTTCGATCGAATCCTCGGATCCAACCAGAAGAAGATTCGATTCCACGTTTGGCATTTCAAAGTGGAATCGAATCGGTAACCGACGAAAGATGGGGGGCGAGATCATGGCGATCGGCGGTGCTCGCCTAGCCATGAGACCGTTGATCGGCGTGAGGAATTCTGGCCCGGAGAATCCGGCGGGCAATCGTCGAGGTGCTCATGCCAAATTCTTGGCTCAAGTGCTGTAGGGTGACTCCTTGCTGACGCTTTTCCCAGAGTTTCGCGTCAAGCTCATTTAGGGCTTGAGTCGGAGCTTCGTTGGGATTTACTACCGAACCGATGCGGCTGCCTTCGATGCCGGCCGCGGCCCAAGCGGCCGCCCAGGAACCAAATAGCTTGCGGATGGTGTGAGAAGAGGGTTTTTGGTCACTGGCATCCCAGTATTGAGCAGAGACATATTCGCCAAAGTCGCGAAAGGCCGAAATGACGGTTTCCTCAGTGACGGTGGCCCGCGATATGGGGCTGGCAATCCCGGCTTCGGTCCATGCGCCCTTCCACGAGCCGAATACCTTGCGAATGGTTCGGGAGGTTGGGTTTAAACGCAAGCTGTCCCAGTCGCGAGCCGTGCAATAGGTCTCATGTTCTCGCAGTTTGTCTATAATCTGCTCCTTGGACCAACGGACTTTGGCCGGAGTCGGGGTAATCCCTGCCGCACGCCAAGCGTTGCCCCAGGTTCCGAAGTGATTGCGTATGGTTTGAGCCACCGGTCTAAATCCCATTTGGTCCCAATAGGTCTCGCTACAGTAACTTCCGACTTCAGCGAGACGTTCTAGAATCTTCTCTTTGGGAGAGACCGGCTCTGACCATAGGCCAGCGGCTTCCCAGGCTTCTTGCCAGGTTCCAAAAATCTTCCGAATCGACGGTGCACTGGGAATTCGATGGTTGGTACTCCACACTCTCTCGGATTCGAAGTGACCGACCTTCTGTAAGGCCTCGACAATCAGATCACGTGTCACCACGCGGTCTTTAGGGGCCAAGCGTAGCGGCACATCGAATCCCGCCGCTTCCCAGGCAGCATGCCAACTGCCAAAGAAATGGATGATGGTATAAAAATGGGGAGAGCGTCGGTCTCGCATCCATTTGTACGAGGTGCAGTATCCTTCTTCCTGGTATACTGCCTTGATGACGTTCACAATTGCTTCTTGGCTCCATCGTGTCATGGCTGATTACTCCTTAGTCAGATGACCAGATCGGGGAGAGCGATAGGATTTGCTCCTCCCTGAGGTTGATGCCGCCGTGGCCGCTAAAGCGGGTATTATAGGCTGACCAAAACGGCAATAATTCGAAAGGTGCTTACTGCCATCGTGACATACGGACTAGACCAAATACAGGGGGGATTCCCCCCTGTATGGTAAACCTGTCAGGACGCAGGTGAAGTTTTGGTGACGTCGGTCATTCACATACTTTTAAAATTTCGGAACAGACGGTGTGGAGTTCCCCAAGTTTATTGGCAGCGGTAAGAGGGCAATTTTTGCAAAACCGATTTCCTTATGGGCAGTTAAAAAGTGGATGAGGACATTATCCGCCCGTCAGAGAACGACCGAGTAGGAGTCGAGGATCCTGCGGTTTTTGTATTGTGGTCTTTTGGCCAGGTTCAAGGGCGGTTGCTTTGGTGCCGAATGGATGTGAGAGAGACGCGGTGCTTTGGCTCGCTCGAGCGATATTCTGCAGATCCTCTAAGCACGATGTGCTGAGCCAAATCTCCGTGGTTGAACTGCGATGTGATGGGCTCCGCTGGAGTCTCGACATGGCCCCCCTTTAGAGAATTACGGAAGTGAAAAGAGGGAACCGCAAATCTTAGCCGAACTCTCTTAGAGTATCCGTCGTAATGATAAAACGTTCGGCGGTTCTTTCATGGGGGGCCTGAACATGCGTCATCTCGTTCACTACATATCGGTCATCGTGTTAAGTATGTTAGCGTTGATACCGTGGAGCTTGGCACCGACAGCGAGTGTTGGGGCGGCCAAAGCCCACCCAAAGCCGCATGTCTCGGTGGCTTCAGCCGCCGCTTCAGGGGTGCAGTGGAACCAGACTCCGGTGTCCTGGGAGGGCTATACGATCACCGCCGCCTGGGAGGGGCCTACGTCTCTTCCTACCGGGATCCCGGCCACCATCCAGGTGACGGTGCTCGATAAGGGACAACCCGATACCAACTGGATGTATGCCGGGGCTCCTACTGCCGGTGACGCGTTGCTGGCCGGAAGTCCCGTTCACGGCAACGTCCCTGACGCTGAAGGGCAGTTGCCAGCAACGATGACGTCATGGAATCCTGGGACGTTTCGCCCCCGAATTACTCTCGTGCTCGGTCCGGGTCAGTCCGGCAGCCTGGAACTTCCCCCCATCACGTTTTCCGGGCCGTCGTTGACCGCAGTGCCAGGAGACCCTTCAGGCCCCTCAGTTTCCCCCTGGTGGATTGATCAGGCATGGGATGCTTGGCCGGTGATTGAGGCCGCGTCCCATGCTCCCACCATTGCCCTGCTCACCAATGGATATCCGGCCACGAGTTCGATCAATGCCTGGCTAACGGCGAACGGATATCCTCCCTTGAACGTCACCGTGGCTCCGGGATTGGCCTTGCCTAGCGACGCCACCATAGCCGGGAACCAGGAACTGATGGTCGACTTGTTGGCTTTGGGGGTGTCGGCGCCTGGGGCGACTGTGACGCTCTATCCGTTTGACACCAACTTTGATCAAGCTTTAATGTCCGCCCTCAGAGATGCTTCAGCTTCGGTGCTTAGCATTAGTTACGTGGTGCCTAATGATCAGTGGACGCCCGCGCAGCAAGCAGAAATTACGAGCCAATGGAATCAGGCGGTGGATACGGCCAACGCGCGCGGCATGACCGTATTTGCCGCCGCTGGCGATCAAGGACCTTATCCCACCGTGGCTGGCGTGACTCCTGCCGACCCGTCGACCTCGATCTTGGCTTCCTTGCCTGGAGTGACTGCCGTGGGCGGGGTGGACTGGCGAGCGACCCCGGACGGAGCGGACTTTGCCGCCGCTTATTGGGGCGGAACGACGTATGCTAATCTCGCCGAGGGGACGCTCGAGGAGTGGGTGTCTGCTGCCAATGGCCAAGGCAATATGCTCGGTGGTGGGGGATATAGTGGCAATGTGCCCGAACCGGTGTGGCAAGAGGCACTCTTAGGCGCCGAGCCCGGGCGCGGTGCGCCCGATTTAAGCGGGCCCGCCTCGCAAAATTATCCCGGGTGGAGTCCTTTGGTCGGTGGCAGTCCCGCGACCACGGGCGGGACGAGCTTGGCTACGCCCCTATTGGCGGGATGGGTAGCGGAGTGTGGAGAAGTGGTCGGGCACGGCCTGGGGAATATTAATCCCCAGTTGTATCAAATGGCCCAAAATGATCCCGGTATTTTCGTGCAACCGGTGGACGGCAATAACGGGGTGAATCAGGTCAGCCAAGGTAGGTTATGGAATCCCTTGACCGGTCTGGGAGCCCCGAGGGTGGCCGAAATGTGTAAGGCGCTAATTGGCGAAAGTCTGCCCACTGAACCCGCGCCAGCCGTGCATGTAACCTCCGAAGCCGTAAATGGTCATTGGCTCGTGTGTGCTGAAGGTCACGCGGGCACCACGCCCTTGGCGAACATCCCAGCCAGCCTAGCCGTGATACCGGCGACCTCGGTGTCGCTAGTGTGGGATCCGGCAGCGAGTCCTGGCATCGAAAACGTCCCTGGCATTGCAGCTACTACGAATGACGGTGGCACCGCCTGTTGGGGAATCTCAGTACCCCCTGCGAGTCGCGTGCAAGTATCCATGGCCGGAGTGGCTTCGGCTCCCCTGAAGTTGGCTCGACCATCATAACTCGGGGGCTTTGGAACGGTGCCGAATGGGGGATTTCCCGTCTCGCACCGATGTGCCTTTCGTGGCAACATATCTGATGGTAAATCGGAGGGAGCCCAAGGGATGACACGAACCCAACTTTTCAGAGTGATTCACATTATGCGCGAGGAACTACACTCACTTTGCAGTTCTCATGGGGATCCCACGCATCCGGAGGTACTGAAGAAGTCGCAAGAACTCGATGCTCTGATTGTGCAGTGGCATTTGTTGGGCAAGCGCGACGGGGGTTTAGAAGAGTGGTCGGAAAGTTTTTCAAAAATTTAGAGCTAGTAGACGCTACGACAGGTGAATCCCTTTGTTTGAGTTAATGGTTGGTCCACACCGAGGCGGATAAGGATTGCTACGAAGTTAGGATCGCTAGAGCATAGTGGCCAGTATTGATCCCCCCATGTACAATGGAAGAGACCGACGGGAACCCCCGAATAAGCGGTTAAAGAGGGTAGACTATGCGATACGTGGGATTCGTACTGGGCATGGTAGGAGTATTGGCTTCTGTGTTCGCGGCCATCGTCGTAAAAATGGTGTCGGGTATTACGGACCATACGATGGCCTTGGTTTATGTGAGTGCCTGGGTTGCAGTCGCTCTGGGAGTGGCTGGGTCTGTCTTTATCTGGTGGCGACCGCGTTGGGCGGGACTCGGATTTGCAGTGGCCGCAGTATGGATTCTTGTGGCGGTCCACTACGTAGCGTTGCCAGCCGCTATTTTGTGGGTCGCGGCCGCGGTGGTGGCTTGGGTGGACCAGCGAAAAAAGACCCAATTGCAGCGGGAGCCATAAGTCAGGGTCTGGTTAGATGACTCAGGCGGCTTGCGGGGGCTTGAAGTTTTACCCGATCGATTCCGGTTTTCGGCAGGAATCGGGTGCTTTTATGTCGAAACCAGTCAATAAGTTAGTGAAATCGGTGGTGAACGGGAGGACGCTCATGGCAATGACACCGGAAGAATTGGCAGATCGGATGGGTCGAGTCATCGAACGTTTGCCGACTAAAGATCTGGTGGAATTGGTGACCGCACTGGGTCAGTCTGAGGCAAGTCCCAAGTTGCCGGAAGCGCTTCGTTATAAGGCATGGAAAACCGTAGATCAGGCACGAACAAATCCCCCGCAATTGTTGGTGTTAGCCAACTCGATTCTGGCCAAGGCAATTGGTTGGGAAGGGGCTCCGTTGCTCACGAAAGAGGATGTTCGGGTGTGAACCGGAGTCGAATGACAAAGTAAGGTCGAATGACAAAGTAAGGTCTTTTACTCGCGTTCTCGATTTACTGAGAGGGTAGCGGAATATTATCTATCTATAAGGCGTTCCGATCCAAAGAGGCTGGTGCCCCATGGTGTTGGACGGTTAATCACTCAATCCGAGAACGGCCCGAAAGCTTAAGGCTGGCGGTAGCCAAATCGGATTCCATCGTGATGGCCGTTCCCGTTTGGGAGGGGCTACCGGCACATCCCTGAGGTTCCAGCAGGGATCCGGATGGCTCCGCTTCGACTCCGAAGGGTGCACCACCCGTCGGGAGGTGGCACTGAAAAACAGGTTGAGTGGATCGAAACTCGCCGCGTTGGCACGATATATCGCAGATTCGCATAATCCCGTCCCAAAACTATCAATCTTTAATACCGACCATATAGTTGGTGGCGGACGGCCTCATCGGCCACGGTCTCTCAGATTACCGTCAACCTGAATG
>DAHXNH010000152.1 GCA_027365485.1 Clostridiales bacterium | reverse complement strand
CCCATTCCGAACACGGTGGTCCCCCTTGCCTACGCTGGTGGTACTGAGGGCGCAGGCCCTTGGGAGGCCCAGGCCATGCCGACAAGCTATTGCATCCCCCCCGCTCTGAGTTTAGGCTCAGAGCGGGTTTTTGTGATCTGAACCAAGGCCGGGCTGTGGGCATACAGAGGGGAGGATTGATGCACACTTCAGTCAAAACTCGATATCATAGATCCCAAGGCCGGTGTCAGGTTATTTTGGCTCAGACTTCGAAAGTCGGCTGCAAATAGGGTAAAATCTTAACGTTGCTCTAGGCCTGGTCGTCCTTTCTTATCGCCCTATCATGTTGTGGCCGCAAGCTGAAAAGAAAAGGGGGTGTTGGCTGTGCCTCCGTTGGAACGCACGGAACGTGGGTGGTTGATAGATGCCGCAGTAACCGGGGTTGCTATGGACTCTCGCAAGGTCCAACCGGGATATATTTTTGTTGCGACGCCTGGGTATGAATATGACGGGCATGAGTTCGCTGAGGAAGCGATCCAACGAGGTGCGGTGGCGGTGGTGGGGGAGCGGGCAGAGCTGAACTTGTCAGTTCCGTACTTTCGGGTGGAATCCAGTCGAGCCGAGGCTGCCAGACTGGCCTCTTGCTTTTTTCACGAGCCATCGCGCGATCTCACCGTGGTCGGGGTCACTGGAACCAATGGAAAGACTTCGGTCGTCTTTTGGCTGACTCATATCCTGCGGGCGGCTGGCCTGGGCACTGGCTTGTTGTCCAGTGTGGTTAACGATCTAGGTGGGGAGAAATTGCAATCGGACTTGACCACGGCCGAGAGCCCTGATCTTCAACAGTATTTGGCTAAAATTCGAGACTTTGGATATCGGCATGCGGTTGTGGAAGTTTCCTCCCAGGCCATCGTTCAACACCGCATCGATGCGGTCCGGTTCAAGATGGCAATTTTAACCAACATTTCCCGAGAACACTTAGATTTTCACCATACCATGGAGAATTATGTAGCGGCCAAAGCTCGCCTCTTTTCCGGATTGGACCGCGACAGTTGGGGAGCCGTTTTGAATGCCGATGATCCCTACTTTAATGATGTGCGGCGTGGGGTGAAGGCTCCCGTGTTGACCTACGGCTTGTCAGCTGGAGAGGTCCGCGCAGAGATTATCGACGGGCAGGCATGGCACAGCGATCTAAGCATTGGCTGGGACGGAGTGCAGTTCGATACTCGCCTTAACCATCCTGGTCGCTATAACATCTATAATTTGTTGGCTGTGGTGACGGCTGCCCGAGCACTCGGAGTCAAAGCCAATATTTTGGCGCAAGTGATTCCCGACCTACCAGCGGTACCGGGCCGCATGCATGTGATCCAGCACGGGGCGAGTCCTACCGTAATCGTAGATTATGCGCATACTCCTGATGGGCTAGAGCAAGCGTTAACCACGGTGAGGGATCTTCGGCCCCACCGACTATGGTTAGTGTTAGGAGCTCGAGGAGGGCGCGATCGGGGAAAGCGCCCAGAGATGGGAGAGATTGCTGCCAAACGCGCTGATCGAATTGTAGTGACCACCGATAGCCCTAAATTTGAGGATCCGGCAAACATCGCCGAAGAAATCATCGCGGGCATTCGGGCGGTGGATGGTACTCGACTGGCAGGGATTGTTTTGGATCGGGCTCAGGCCATTCGGCAGACTATCCTCGGAGCAGAGAGCGGAGATGTCGTGTTAATTACTGGACGAGGGCCTGAAACCACCCAGGAATTTGGTCACCAGTCGGTGCCTTTGGTCGACAGCGAGGTCGCAGAGAAAGCGGTTCGCGAGATTGATGTGGGATTTAACCCAGGAGGGCAGATTGAGCGAGAACAATAGGGTCAGCGTGGTAATCCCTGCCTATGAGGCGGTCGATACCATCGCTGAGGCAATTGCTTCGGTTGAGGAGCAGACGAGACCTGCTGCAGAGGTCATTGTCGTGGACGATGGGTCTCACGACAGGACCGGTGATTTTGTCGAAGAGCACTTTCCCGAGGTGATGGTGGTCCGGGTGGCCAATGGAGGTCCTTCGCGGGCGCGAAATCACGGTATCGAGCGAGCATCCGGTGACCTGATAGCGTTTTTGGATGCCGATGATCGCTGGCATCCTAAAAAGTTAGAACGTCAATTAAACGTCATGGAACGAAGCCCCACGGTGGGCTTGGTGGCCTCCGATTGGCTTCGCCATTACGGGAAATCGGCTCCCATACTGGCTGAGGAATTGGCGGTTTCTGACATCTCGTATCACCAGCTCTTGGTTTTAAATCGCTTCCAAACCTCTACTGTCCTAGTCAAGAAAAGCATTTTGCAGACCCTCAGCGGATTTGATGCCGAGGTGGACGGCGCTGAGGACTGGGACATGTGGGTGCGGATTGCGCACATAGCGGCGGTGAAAAAACTGGCCGAGCCCTTAGTGATGTATCGGGATGTGGGTAGCGGCTACAGCAAAGATGTGTGGCGGCTTTACTCGACGATGAAGCCAATGTTAGAAAAACATCGTCCAGCGGAGCAATCTCGCTCGTTTTTGATTATCGAGACTTGGCACTACTTGCGATTTTGGGTGGCCTTTCGTCTATTGAAAGACGACCGTCGGGCCAGCACGGTATGGACCGAATTGCGCGCCCGCCATCTCACTCGGTATATACCGAAGGCCACGGTGCTCTACTTGGCCCCATTTTTATTGCGGCGTTGGACGCGGCGACTTCGTCCCAAGAAAAATTAAGGGTGTCTACTCGAAGAGCGGTCTGGGGCGATTCCGGTGAACGCTCATGGGCTAAAAAACCCAAGAAGGTCACGCCTACGAAAAGCTAATACTCATCTCAGCGTAATCCAATAGAAATCGAAAGGGCTCTAACCACTGAAGCGTCAGGGGGAAGCGTGGTTGGTCGGGATTTGGGCTTTGGCTCGCCAGTTCCTTTTCATTGCTGGGCGGGTCCCCTGTTCTAACCACCATCAACTGGGTGATTTGGACGCGCCTGGCTGATGACTAGGGTATGGAGCATACCCTAGTCATCAGCCAGGCGCGCTTTCGATCGGGGTCGACTCTAGTTTCATGACCAGCCTATCTGTCGGTTCGACGAGCATCCGACTGGGCCTATTGGCTCAGCCCCCTATTGGTTGCACAACTCCAAGACTTCGTTTGACGAGAACGGTCCGGTCCGGTCCGAAAGATCCCAACCAAATCAATTCGGCACAAAAAAATGAAAACTCCCAGTTAGCCGCAAAAGACGAAGACGATCGGACTCGGCGCGAGTCGAGCCCATCAGAACTTTTGACCTTAGGACGGAGAATAGGGTTCTTGAACTGAAAAAGGCGTGCGTCTGAAAGTGTCTGAGGTCAATCGCTGGAGTCCATGCGGGCGCTCGTAGGGCAAGAGTCGGCATCGGGAGGGTAGCCAATCCAGGCGATGAAAATGCGCCTGTCGGTATAGCGTTGGTGGATACCGCCAGCAAAATGCCCGAAACTAAGCATCGTGTTCGGCTAGGTGCTGCCCCGAGGCAGCCTCGAGCACTTGCTATCAGAGATTGACGGCGCATCCTACCTACGGTTGCAGGGTATCGGATTTTGACCAGGCGTGGGACTGGCTATCCACTCCACCTATTGTTGCTGAAAGGCACAGTTGCGACTTAGAGATATCGCCGACACGAAGGCTGCTTGAGAGAAGGTTAGAGGGGAGATCGTGCGGAGAGTCGCTGGCTCATCAGGTGCTGACGAGAAAATGGGACCATGAGGGCCAGAGCCGAGCCGGTATGGCTTGGGCCTGGTCAGCGCCAAATCTGCCACGAGCGCGCTTTACCCATCGTTTCAAGAAGGGAACGACAAGAGCAGTTTGCAGGGTTCCATCCTTCGTTAGAATAAAAGGCGGCTCCGGTGGGAAGGTTACGAAGGGAGCCACTCGCCCACAGTCGGGTCCAACCGCGAGTGACTTGATGACCTGGCGGGGGCGGAACCAAGGTCTGGTGTCGAAAATGAGGGACCGCAGTGTTTGCCACCAAGGTATCTCCATACCAAGACAGAAGGGCCTGCCTGTCGCAAGCCCTTTAGTGTACGGTCAAGGTTCATGCCATTAGCCCCCGGTGGCAGAAAGAGCGGTGGCCGCGATGGGAGAGGTTGAGGAGAGTGCGGCGGATCATAGGCTAACCTCGCCCGATTTTCTTGGGGATGCGAGTCCAAAGCGAGGAGTTCGCGGCACTTTGTGCCTTAGCTGAGCCAAGGATTTGAAGCTCGAACCCGGCCAAGAAAAAAATTGTGGTCCGCTTAAAAATTTCTCTAGACGTTTGCGTCCATTGGGCGTATACTCAGGAAGTTGCGTTGCTCGACGGGCACAAAAGCCGAGGTTGACAGATAAGCCTCGGGCGTGTAAAATCTCGTCTTGCGACCCGGTCCTTGAAAACTACATCGTCAGAATCGAAACACTGTATATCACGATCAAGGCGTATGGGCCAGCCCATGCGCGACTGAGCAATGGAGAGTTTGATCCTGGCTCAGGACGAACGCTGGCGGCGTGCTTAATA
>DAHXNH010000132.1 GCA_027365485.1 Clostridiales bacterium | reverse complement strand
CTCATCCAGATACAGGGCCTCGGCGTAGGCTTGTTGCCATTCGTCGGGGTCGAGCCCGTCGATAATGTGGGTCTGAGCCTCTTCCATCTTGGTCCAGCTGTCGGTGGATCGTGCCGTTTCGGTAAAGGTCATGTCGTGTAGCCTCCTTGGAATGGTGGTGGATGGAAATGCTTACATTTATATCTTATCACATCCATTTCGCGATGTCCACAGGATTTTCTAGAAATTGCGTGAATAACCCATATTTTCTTGGCAATCAGATGGGATTCCTCTAAATGCCAGAGAAAATCTCTGCGACAGTCCCTGCATCAAACCCTTCGCGCTTCCGTAAGGATCCGCAGTTCGCGCACCTCGAAAGGAGCCTCACCCATGCACCTCAGTGAAGCCTCAACCCGGTATCTCGCCGTCCGCCAACAAGACGGCTACTCGCCCTACACCCTGACCGCGTACCAATTCCAGCACCAAGCCCTGATTCACGATGTGGGCGACCCGGACGTGAGCACCCTCACCCTCGACGACCTCCGGACCCACTTAGCCCATTACGGCCACCTCCAGCCGCCGAGTCTCGGCCACAAGATTCGGGCCATCAAAAGCCTGTTCCGCTGGCTGGAAGACCCAAAAGGTTCACCCCCATGTGCTCCGGCACACTTTAGCCACCACTTTGCTCAACCAAGGCGCACCCCTCGTTGCCGTGCAATCCATTCTCGGCCATGAGAAACCGGAGACCACTCAACTTTATGCGGTTTTGAGTGGAGAGGCCCGCCATCAAGCCTATCAGCGGTATTTTGTGCAGTGAACGGTGCCGATGACGAATGTTCTGTGATCCGTTATAATAAGCCCCAGAGCGCGAGTCTCTGGGGCCTTAACGGGCAGGTATGTGCCTTAAATATCAGATCCATGTGACCCCTCCACGATGAGTTATCTTTGGCATCTATCCGGTTCGGGTTGGCTGGCAAAATGCAGATTACAGCCGGCGGGCCTCTTGGTCAAGTGAATGATCTCTGCCTTCGGTAACCTACTGCGACTGGGTGGCGTTGTATTTACGGAGGTGTTCTTCCGGGGATAGGTCTTTATCGAGGAGTGGAAAATGATGGGGTTTACCAGGATTCATAGGACGATGATGACGCTCTCGATGACTGGACTGATACCGTTTACTCTTGCTGCACGTCTTGGGACTAGCGTAGTAGCGTTGCAGCCGCCGTCTTCGGCATGGAGTGCGCCGCCGACAACCGTGATTCAAAGGGTGCGCTGGGTTGAGGTGTCGACCGCGGGAGAACTAGAATATATCGATCTCCACCGAAAGCGGTACTTGTCGGCGAATATCGCCCTCTTGCAATCGGTAGATTTGGCTGACGAACCTCATTGGATTCCGTTGGGGGGAGCGGGGGGAGATCACCCGTACGCAGGCACGTTTCAGGGCAACGGGCATCAGGTCTCAGGCATCGTGGTTGACGACCCGCCCAATACATACGTTTACGGATTTTTCGGGCAGACGTCCGGCACCATCGAAAACATGCACGTAAACGCGTGGGTTAGCGACCCACGACACGGTTCTTACAGCATTGCCGGTCTGGTTGGCAATCAAGTTAGCGGAGTCATCACCAATTGTTCAGCCCAGGTCACCGTACTAGGGACCCCGGGAAACATCGCGGGAGGACTCGTCGGCAACCAATTTGGACAGATTTTCGACTCGCATGCGACTGGGTTTGTGACCGGAGGCGTCACCGGTGGTTTGGTGGGCGGTAATAGTGGGCACGCGTCGATTCGCGATTCCTTCGCGAACACTACCGTAGTCGGTTCCCACAGCTACGATGCAGGGGGGCTAGTCGGATTTCAGAATGGGCCGCTGATAGACGACTATGCGTTGGGTTCGGTCGCTGGCGGGGGAGACCTCGGCGAGTACTCCGGGGGCTTGGTGGGTTTTCAAAACGGCGTGATTACCGATTGCTATGCGTTTGACGTCGTCGCAGGACCGCATTCTGGCGGGCTTATAGGCTTTCAACAGGTGCGAAAGGATATCGGAACGTTCTTTGACCCGGCGATTGCGGAACTCCGCCCCGCAGTGGCAGCACCACCGCATCGGTCTTCAGTGCATGCGGAGACGACACAGACGATGCTGACTAAGCGTCTGTATACCCGAGCCGGTTGGAATTTTGACGGGCGCTGGGCCCTAAGCCTGGATGTCAACGAGGGGCTACCCTATCTGGTGCCTCCAGTACCTTCGGAACTGGCATTGTCTCTCTCGTCGGTCGTCGTTTCGATCGGGAGCTCCCACACCGTGACCGGGGCGGTGTACGATCAAACACACCAGCTCATGCCCGGTGTGAGGGTTTACTGGACCAGTACTAATCCAAAGGTGGCCAGCGTGACCAGCCAAGGCGTCATTACCGGCAGAGGATTGGGGACGACAGACATTACAGCATTAGCAGATGGGCGAACCGCTGTGCTCCCGGTGGTCGTGGATTCAACGCTATCCAAAACGCAGGTTCCATGACAATCACAATAGACCGGCCTTTTGTCGAGTTTCTGCGGTTCGCCTTTTGGCCGTTTTACCCGGGCATTTAGGTCTTTCTATCAATTCATCATCGGGAACAAACTGGGCGGCATCATTTTACTCATGTTTGTTTGGAGGCTACCATACTGGCCGCGGGCCGTCGTTTTCGTTTTACACGAACGACCTGCTGCTAGGGATCCTTACTTCTCAAGGTGTGGGACGAACAAGGCTTGGGTCGCAAATCGTGAAGGTTGACCCGCGCGCAGTATATTGCACGCAAATTAGTTCGTTCCCCATAGTCTCGGGAGAGCGGACAGGGTTTCTTGTCATCTGTTTTCGACAAGTTTGATGAATTTCTGTCTGCTGCATAAACGGCGGCGTATACGCACTAGCAACTAAGGCACATACGCCCCCGTTAACGCATCTCGATGCCCCACCCGTGCGTTTGGGAGTCGCGATTGTGACGAGTGCAGGCTGAATCTTCGAAATATGTTAGCCACAAAAGGGGAATTGAACTAAGCGTCTCGGGCCTTTCTGCCACAGCGATGTGCGATGAGGATGTGAAAGTGAGGGGTGATCGTGCGCGCATTGCGGTAGAGGGGTCTTTGATCAGAACTGTCAGCTCTGGGGATACCCGCCCGCACTCTCCCCCACTACCTTCCACTCCCTTTTCCCCACCTCAATACGGCGAGGCTATCGCGCCCACACTGGATGCGCGGATATAACCCTCACCCTGAAGCGATTTCAACGTTGCAGGAGTTCCCGTCACCACGACCCCGCTAATCCTCACATCCGACGGCGTGGGGACCCCTTTCCCATGGGCCAAAGTCCGAAGAATTTGCTGGTCCTGGCTCCGCCACATGGCCGGTCCGTTGATCCCCGATTCCACCGTCGCCAAAAAATCGGCGGGTGTTTGAGCGGGAGACGGCTGCCCGGGGATCGTCTCGCGCGCGAACCCGTACACCGTCCCGCTGAGCATCCCAGGAGTAAACGGGAACGGATTTTGCAAGCGTCTGACCGCGGCCGAATACGTATCTACCCAATACCACGAAGGATGGATTCTGGCGGGGAGCATGGCATTGACCTGTTGGAAGCTGTAATCCCGATTGAACGAGATGGCTATCTCCACGTGATCCAGCGCAGGGATTCTGTTTAGCTTCGCCAAATCGTTGAAGTGCTGGTTGTAGTCCACGCCAGGTAGATAAAACTCCATAATAGGTTGCTCGGTCTGATCGTTGAACATCCGGGTCCCTTGGGGCGTTCCGAACTGCGGTGCCGGGCTCTGATCGCCCACTTCGCTTGAATAGGACAGCCCGCCCAAAACACTGTAGCGAAATCCCCAGGTCGGTCCTAGCGTAGGAACCCCGTCGATTAAATCATAGGTCCCGACGGTCAGATCGCCCCCGAGAAATCCTTGCGAATAATGATACGGCCCCATGTACAGGTCAGGGTTTTTCAGAGAAATCTGCGTCTGCAGTTGGGCCGTCATACGATTGCCCACACTGTTCGTCCACCGGCTATTGATAACATAGCCGGCCACGGCAAGGACCATCACCGCCAACACCGAGAGGCCGACATTCCGAAACGTCGCTCGACGGCGTGCCTTGCGCAAGAGCTTGCGCAGTGTGTCGGGATTGAGGTCGTCCGGCATGTCTTCGGACTGGCCAGTAAAGTTTTTCGTTTCGTCATGGGTGTCCATCATCATCCTCCTCATAAGCTGCACGATATTTCATCCGAGCTCGATATAGATACGTCGATATGGTGGTCGGAGGATACCCCATAAGGGCCGCGATTTTCACGGTCGACAGCTTCTCCCCATATTTCAAAATCAAAAGGTGCTGCTGTGTGATCGAGAGGGTTTCCATCGCTTTCCGCGCCCGGTTGCGCTCCTCCTGCGACAACCAAGCCGTCTCGGGCGTATTCTCGTCCGGCAAGAGGTTTTCGTCCCATGTCACAGACACACGGCGTTTGTTCTTTCGGCATAGGTCATAGTACAGATTGATAGCAACCCGAAAGAGCCAAGCCGGCGCGTACTCTCCATCCATGGTCTCGACATGCACGAACCATTTATACAACGCTTCCTGCACGATTTCTTGGGCATCATCGCGGTTGGCGCCGATCTTGACGAGATGGCGTAAGAGGAGGCGGGACATATTTTCAATCCAGGCATCCATCGTCTCGCGCTCCTGCGTCGTGACCTCCTCCCTTCCACTAACCTAACGCCTGACACCGCGAAATCTGTACAGGTATTTTACAAAGTACGACGAATCGGGATACAACTTCGGGACGAAAGATCCGTATCGCACGTATACGACGTATGTGGATAACTGATGGGATTGTTTCTTGAGTCTCACTGAGGCCTTGCGCGGACCGGGGAAGGCGAGAACGGAACCCTGGCCGTGTTCGGCCCAGGCAATGTACGCGATGCGATGACGAGAAAGCAGATCAAGACCGATGTCGCTGAGGAAATCAAATGCGATTATGATCATGGATGCGCTTGTCTTGGTGTTCCTGCTGGGGCTCACCGTGTTTTCGATCCGCCATCATCGCGCGGTCGTGGTGGGTCAAGCCGTTGAGAAGTCTCTCCATCAGACTTTAGCCACATTTAATCGTTGCGGACCGCGTATTTATGTTCAAGTGGAAACCGGCACAGGTCGCAACTGACGGATTCTAAAATATTTTATGGTCAATCCCAACTATCCGACTCCTCACACCGCGAAGCTTCCTCCCGCTCCGCGGTGGATGATAGAAACGAGCCTTTTCTGGTTAAATCAAAACCAGCAAGTATTCCCCGTCAAGCTGTACGATATGAGCGTCAGCAGGCTACCTTCTTCGTCCTTAGGCGTCACGGTTTTGATTCACTATCCGCAATTCCTCTGGGGTAGGGGTACTGCGCAGGTGTCGGACATCATTACGGAAACCCGATATCATTTTGCGGGTCCCAAAACCCTGTCACTCTGTTACGAACGGACGATTCCCTAACGCGCACTCCTGCCCGTTAATGCATTAAGAGCTACCGTCCCGAACGAATAGTTCAACCACGTTTTGCACAATACGGTGCCCGTGCTTTAAGGAGAATTCCACTCGATATTGTACATGAGCGGTACAGCGAATCCTGGGAGCACAGCCTCTACTCCATGCAATATATCGGTCGCTCATTCCAGCATCTTTTGGACATAGCCGAAAACACTTTCGCTTCCCCGCGAACGCCAGGATCTTTATGGCGCATTGGATAACCAGACCTGCGATGGCGGTGATAATTGCAAAGATTGCACCAATGGGATGTTCGCGCGTCGAAGATGAGACATTGTACGAATCCGCCGGTGTTAATCCATGCTTCCTCCGCAGTGTTGGCAGACGACGTGGTAGCGGGCACAGGCCGAGCAAAGACGGGGGATAGCGGTGGTATGCCATGACGCCTGCCGACCGCAGGCTTCGCAGCGATAGTCGGTAAAGGCTTGGCCGGCTAATCTGGCATCCAGGTAAAAACAGGTACGACAGGTCCCGGTACGTTGTCGTGATGGGGCTTTGGGATCTTCCGTATACGCTTGGAAACGTCGAGTCAGTTCGCGCCATCGATAGGATGTCGGATGGAGTAACGTCAGTTGCTGGGGAATGGTGGCGGCCGCTTGATGATGTTGGTCCGTGATGGATGCGGCTTCGGTAGGGTGCCACGGCATGGGAGATCGGTCCTTTCTGCGAGGTGCGGATCTGCTGGAAAATGAGATTGAGGCTCGAAACCGTCACAAACGGTAAGTGCTTGAGTGGAAAGCGTGAGGTGAATGAAACGAATGGGGACGAATCCCCTGCGCGGTTTCCACGTAACGCAAGGTGACTTCGAGGGAGTCATTATGGTGCAAGGCCACGCTGCCTTGCACCATAAGATTCGCCCACTGCCTGGTTACGGCGGTGAGGCCGGTATTAGGGGCCAACCCTTGGGTGACTTCACGGCAGGATAGTCTTCCCAAAGACGGCCATCGAGTACCGGATGAATCAGCTTGTGCCCGGCCGGAGTGGCGCGTTGCTTAAAAAAGAACGCCACCGCGGCGGACTGACAGGTATCGCGGATGGCCCGGACCCAGGCATCCTCCATCGGCCGAGCGTGAGGTCCGGATTCGGCTCCGACGATGGTCCAGTGCAGACGGGCGACGGTACGCTGAGCCCAAGGGGAGAGATCCATCGGCCCGAGTAAGGGTTCGCAGGAAAGAAAGCGAATGGCTGCAGGGGTGTTCAATAGAAACGGGATGCGCACAGCGGCCCACCGTTGGGTTTCACAACTGATGCCCAGCCAAACGTGCGGCAAAGGCCAGGGGAACGTTTGCTGAAGCAAAGCTGCCAACCGAATGTGATTGGGAGAGCGTGCGACTTGGAGCAGTCGGTCGGCAATGCGCACGGGGGTCTGGGGGTCGGAGAGATACCGTTGCATGCGTTCCGGTCGTTTGGTGAGAATTTGGAACGTGTGGTGGGGTGCTAACGCCATCGCGGCCCAGATGGTATCGAGGATCGCGTCGGACACCTGATCATGCCAGAGGTCACTCATTGAGTTGACGAAAATACGACGCGGCGTGCGCCATCGGAGCGGTTGATCGAGGCGTTCAGGATGGAACGTGACATTTTCTGCTGCGTGGATGGCGGTCCATGGGGTGGTTGTCCAGCCATAGCGATGGCTTAAGGCTTCTGCGTAACAATGCTCACATCCTTCGCTAACACGGCTACAACCAGAAATCACATTCCACGTGCTGTCGGTCCAAGCAATTTTGGAGTGATCACCCATGAGGGATAGCCCCACCTTTCGTGTAGAATGCTAGGCAAACGATGGTTAACAGGCGCTTCGAGTGTGGGTGCTAAGACGGCCGCATACAGCAAAGCAGGCTGAAGTCGTATGGACTGGCCGTTCTCTTAGGATGGGTGATGCCGGTCCGCGCGATCCTTGGAGTCGAAGTAGGGGCCTTAATTACAGTCGCACGTCCACGTGGAATGAATGCGTGGGTGGCAATGGATGCACGTCGGGGGTACATTCGATGCGACGAAATTCGGCAGATTTTGGAGCTCATGTTGCTATGTGGGCCGAGTTCTCTTCGTGGGGATGGATGGGAGGCTGGCTATCGTCGGCGAACGTCCTGGGAAAGGTCGCGATGCGCTGAGCAATTTGGGGATAGGGGCGGAGCGCACGCGCAATCCGTGGAGGAGTCCGTGTGGAATCTGGCTGGATAAAGGCGTGGAGGCCCCATAGCGCGAGATTGCGGGAGCCACGCAATGAATGCGGATGAGGCAGGGATTGAATCCATGGAGCCAGCGCTTGTTGCAGGGCGGGGTAGTGAGACGCGGGTTGTTGCATTAAATAGTTCCAAGTCCATCAAGTCGGGCGTGGGACCCCGTCCTTCCTTGGACTTCGCCAAGGACACAGTTAGGGCGGGGAGGTCAGCCCGTGAGCCCGAGAGGGCTCCATGGTCTGCCGATGACGGGTCAGGTCGAGCGGGACTACCGGGAAGATTGGGCTTGGAGCGCTTGCGTAATATACTCAAGCGCCGTCGGGGACGGCCGGAATTCCTTGAGGATTGCTTGGGTAAAGGATCGGGATTCGTGCCAGCGATTCCGCCAGGCCGGAGCCAGACGTTCGAGATGGTGGGCTGCGACATCTCCCAGGATTTCGCCATCCAGCGACGTGAGTGGAAACACTTGACGTTCTCGCAGGCCGGAAAGGTAGGCGACGGTACCGGCTAACTTCCCGGCCAGCACGTGGACGTGGTCGTAGAGCGCAAACCCCGCGATGGTCCGGCGGGCTCGGGTGGTGACAATGGGCGTACCGGGGGTGTTTTCGTGGCTCTTCCGATGAAACGGACGGCGCGCTTTGAGACGCCGGACGATGGTGACGGTTTCAGGTGCGTCCCAAGTGCGTTCGCCGGCGGCAACGACGATGGCGTCGACGATTTGCGCCTTGGGCAGATGGTGTTGGATGCGCCAGTATTTGGTGACGTAGCCGAAGGTTGCCTCGACGGGAATCGGTTGGGCCTTCAGTACGCGCCAGAGGGCCCACTTATAGCTTTGGGTCAGAGCGCTGTAGCGAAAGGCGCGAAACTTCGCCGCCTGGTGCTGGATCTTGGGAAAACCGAACTGATCCGCATTGCGACGGCCTTTTTCGTGATTGCAGGTCCGACAGGCGATCACCAAATTGCTGATGCGGTCGGTGCCTCCCTGCGCTTTCGACACGACATGTTCGACTTCCAGGATGGGATCGCCGCGGTCTCCGTGACAGTAGGCGCAACGATGCTGGTCCCGGCGGAGTAGATATTCTTTGACGGCGTATCCGGCGAGCGTACCGTGTTGATATTCGAGGCCTTGGATCGCAGGATTCGCCATCTTCTGGGTATCAAACGCGGTCAGTTCGATGCGCCAGCACGCGATGGGAAACAGGGCGTTCCAGCGTTGGACCACGCGGACGATGGTGTCGACTTTATTGGTGAGCGTTGGCGGCAAGATCGTGGGCGTCGTGTGCTGGCCCTGGGGGCGCGGCACCTGGTGTTGACAGACGCGACACAGCGCGGCGCGGCCCTTGCTGATCCACTTGAAGCTGTGCCCATTTTTGCGCCGAACCTTCTTCCAGACCTTCGGGGTGTGGTGTTTCCCGCAGGCCGAGCACAGCGCTTTCACGCGATTGTGGAACCGGGCGGGGCGGTACCGGGTCTTGCGCTGACGCCGGGCACGGCGCGCGACGTGGCGGCGTGTCATTTGGAAATGAATATCATGGCGCAATAGAATTTCCTGGGCGATGACCACGTGCGCTTTGGCTGGATCCTTGGGGTCTGGCCGCACGAGGGCGATGGGGGTGTGTTCCGATCCTGGATCGATGCCGCCGATGAGCGGCGTTGGAACGATCTCAGGCGTGTCATACAGCAGTTGAATGGCAAAGGGATCGTGGCTGATAATGCGGGCTTGGCCGGATTGCAGCAAGTGCCGGACGCGGCCAAACCGCGATGTGGGCATGAGCGG
>DAHXNH010000106.1 GCA_027365485.1 Clostridiales bacterium | reverse complement strand
TATGATCCCGTGCGCAACACGGGATGGGTCAACGTGGGCACGGACCACGATACCGGAACATTTGCCGTGGAAAGCATTCGGCAATGGTGGCTCAATATGGGTCAAGAAGCCTATCCGAATGCGACGGAACTCTTTACCACCGCCGACGGCGGTGGTAGCAATGGATCCCGTTTGCGGCTTTTCAAGCGCGAACTTCAAAAATTCGCGGATGAGACACAACTGGCCATCACCGTCAGCCATTATCCGCCCGGCACGTCGAAATTCAACAAAATCGAGCATCGTCTCTTTTCGGCGATTAGCATCAATTGGCGTGGTCGCCCGCTGATCAATTATGAAATGGTCGTGAATCTGATTCGTCACACCACGACCAAAACGGGGCTCAGGGTCCAGGCAGCGCTAGATACGGGTACCTATGAAACAGGAATTGTGGTGAAAGACAAGGAGATGGTCAGCCTGAATATCGAGCGACCAGAAGGTCAAAATCAGCAATGGAACTATACCATCCGACCACGCGTCAAGACTTCGGAGCCAAAAATCGTATGTTAATATTTGGCGGCTCCTTAGCCACCGTTCCGTCCGCAGCCCATCTCCGTCATCACTCGGGTGGCACCACACTCCATTGTCCAAATTAACCTCCTGGGGGTTCTGAGACTATCCGAGCATTCTTTGAATTAGGGGAACAAGGCGTCACCGATCACTTTACGAGCGCTTGCAAAGTACGAAAGTGGTATCATTTCACAACGATTATACGCAAAATCAGCACTTTGTGGTATCATCCGGGCCATCCATCGTACTCGCGGCATAGACCTCAACCCGTCATCCCCTCCCCTTCCTTCGAGGGCTTTCTCCGCACTCGTATCTCGTCATACCCTACGGCCGTTTGAACATTTTCCCACGAACGTCACTGAACGCTCGTAACGCGAGCCTCCCTGTCGTACGACTCCCGGCGCTTTCAAAGGCGTTGGCGAAGCGCTCGTCCTCATGGCCAAGCCATCGAATCGTCTTGCCGGCGTCTAACCCATATTCCGCTTCAGGTTTGCGCCAATCATTGATTTTGCTATCTAAGCTATTCTGGGTTTTTATTGGACATTTTCCCTCGGGAGATTTGTGAGAGTCCTGCGTTTGACGGGGAGAGGAGCTTTTTGGCAGAGCCGTCTAGAGGAGTGTCTGGGTAAACGCCGGAAGGGGCTCGCTAACCTCGTTTCGGCCGTCTCCTCCACGGGATTTGCACCACCCACTGGTTTCATATTAGGGTTCGACCCGATCCCCGGTGAATCTCTACTTGAATCTCAGAGAACAGCCATTCAACCACGTGGTCCGCCGCCGTGCTATCGCCTACGCTATCAATCGGGACCTTATTTATAAAGAGGGCGAATATGGCGATGACCCTCCGGCCAAGCAATCGCGGCTATCGTCGGATCTGAATGCGCAATGGCTAGGTTCCTTTTTGGCAAGACAGTCTACGTATGCGTTCGACCCCAGTCAGGCACAACAACTGTAAGCCACCATCGGCTACCATAAGAAGGGTGGTCGCCTGATTGGTCGAAACGGCACGCCGCTTTCATTCACCCTCCAAGTGCCATCCGTGTCTACCGACAGTAACGACCTTGGGCCGGCTACTTTCGGTGGCCCTCCGTGGCACCGCGACTGAATCCAACCCGTATGACGACGACTATTCCCAGGGGTTAGGCTCCGAATCCGCGCTCATGGGACAGGTGACCACGGCCCACACCGAACGCTGGAATAATGCCTAAAGAACCCGTTCATCAATGAGTTGGACCACCCGGACACTGTCTCCGGGCCACCCCGGTTGGTCGACTAGCTACAACCGATGACGTTCTCCCAACTGCCAACGATGGCTTCGGGATATAGCGCCAATGGGTACGAGGATCAAACCAACGACGAGGGGAGAGAGCCTACGGCGAAAAACCCGTACACCTATCCGCCGCTGGTCGGGCACCGACGTGCTTTCAGGGCATGACGCATCGCTGGCCTAAGCAGTAAACCCATGGTCTTCTTGACGGAAGTCTTTGAGATACGCGGCATGGGATTGACCCGCAGTGTAAGACTCCCGTTCAGGACACCCTTGCCTTGAGCTCTCCCCCGAGTCGAGCGTTTACGGCCACCATCGCGTCTCGCTTCCCCTATTGCCGGCGAAGATCCATGCCTTTTGTCCGTGCGTCGCGCACCCTTGTGCCTGGGATGGTCAGGCCGCAGGATGGGTTAGGGGCATACGCTCCGTTAATCTTCCGCCATTGCACCTGAACTCAAGGGCGACTATTTGAATGCGTTCCCGCTGAATTCATTCCCGTGACCGTCCGCAGAGGTTGGAGAGGTCGCACATTTGCTCATGAAAATTCTTCATCAAGGGGATCCCGTAGCCCTAACGGAATCGGTAGGTTCTTGCCCATCGCGCCTTGACTCCCTCCCCGCCGTGTATTAAAATTTTAACAAACGAACGGTCGGACGGAGGAAGGTAGCGTATGGAACAGGATTCCCGGACGCGGATCTTAACGGTTGCGTTGGAACTGTTTGACCGACTTGGCTACGTAGGCACCAGTATGGATGCGATTCGGAAGGCGGCGGGTTTCCGTACCAAATCGAGCCTTTACGCCCACTTTCCTAGCAAGGAAAGTTTGACCGCTACGTTGCTGGAAAAAATCCTAGCCGAGGAAGCCCAAGTACTTACTCCGTACTTGAAGCCCGAATCCAACGCGAGTCTGAACGATGTCCTTGACTTGGCGGAACAGCTGACGCTTTGGGGCTTGATGCATCAAACCGCCTACCGGTTCTGTTTCCTGCAATGGCATGGGGATGTTCCCCGTCTGTCGGCCCAGGACAACTATTTAGACGTCGTGCCCCGTTGGGCCACCCATGTTCTTAGCCGGATTCAGCACGAAGGTGGCCCCGTGCGACCGATGGAACCGGACTTCCTAGTCGCGGCCTGTAACGGCCTTATTAACCAGGTTATCGTCAGCGCTCACGACATGGAGCCTGACAGCCTGACACGTTTGGCACACCAAACCCGCGAATTGTGTCAGGCCATCGTTATCGTCTAATTTTTTCCCAAATAACGACCGTCCGTTCGGTCGTATGAAAGGAAGTCGATCCATGAAATACATCATACTAGGTGCTACGGGGCGGCTCGGCCAGCACGTAGTGCGAGCTTGCATCGCCGCTGGGGATGAGGTGGTGGCAGTAATGCGGGGCGGCGGGTCACCTGAGGCGCGCGCAGTGCCGCGTTGGGCGACATTGCATCCGGACGACGTCACGGGTCATCATCGCTTATTTGCTGAGGCCGACTGCGTTGTGGACGCACGCAATCAACGCTATGACGATTGGAGTTGTTACCCCGCTATGATGGCGGGAACCTTGGCCGCGCTCGAGGATATCGAGACACACTACGTGTACGTCGATAATCTTTACCTGTACGGACGCCCAACCACGACAGCCCCCGTGGACGAAACGACGGCACGGCAACCCGTGAGTGTCAAGGTGTTGGCGCTAACTGGTTTTGTCATCACTTCCACTAACTTTCATGCCATCAGATACCCCACGGATCAGGGCTAGACGTAAAGTCGAGATCAGCCCAAAGGGCTGGGATTCGCTGATTGACGCACCCAGAAAACCCACTGCATACGCCAATCAGCGAATTCTGGGAATACCATCGTGGGGAGTTCCCCGACCACCAGTGCAACCTCGGAATTAGGCTAGAACTGATGACCACTGACTTAGCCAAACCATAGACAAAAGGAGTTAGCCAAAACAGTCAAGGGACACATCCGCTACAAAATAGAACAGCAGCTAATGACTGCCATGCTGAAACACCCTATCACCATTGCCCGCTTCCCGGACTTTTACGGAATTTCCACCGACCCGTTACCCAGAAGCGTGCGGTGGTTTGGACCTCCCAGGCTGGCCCATCAATTTATTCATATCCCCGACGCTGCTCACGCGGTGCGGTTACTGGCCGAAGACGAACAGTCGGCCGGCAAAGTTTGGCATGTCACGGGCGCCGAACCTATTACCGGATATCAGTTGCGAGACATTGCACGAGAAGTCACAGGACGCGCCGTCCGCCTCACGGTGATGAGCCCCGGCCTGATTCGGTTGATGGGCCTCGGATTTGCCCCCGCCCGCGGACTGGTCGAAACACAATATCTTTGGCGATCGCCGATGTGGTTAGACGCAACCAAGTTTGCTACCCGATTCGGCACTCAATTCATCCATACCCATCGGGAGGCACTACAGGCGATTGTGAACGGAAGGTTGTGAGGCGGGGTCTGATACCGAAGAGTGGCATCGGCGCCTAACACAATCCCTTTCGTCGAGAGGTGCGTTTTAGAGACTATTGGCCTCTGGGCAGCGCGCTACCCAGAGGCCTGATGGGATTCGCGCGTCTTGACTGCCACGCCAGCCTCCGCTGAAAGACAACGAGAGCGATTCGGTACTCCAAGGTTCCCGCGGGTCTTTCCGATTTCCTGATTTCACTCTGGCAAATGACCGAGAGCATGGTGGTGTCCTCCAAAGACCGAAATCTTATTGCATCGGATCCGAAGGACATATCGTGATCACTAGTACCCGACGACGTAAGTCCTTAATCACTCCAATCAATTCCTCATACAGAGATTGTTAGCGATTATCAGAGAAGAGGAACTTTTGCCGGGCGGCGCATGCGGCCTTCACGATAATGCTCATAGACAAAACTTCCACGGTTTGGCTCTTGCGCATTTTGTGTTATACGGCCAGAAACCGCCATCCTGGCTTGGTCCATCTTAGCCCAACGACGTTGCCAGGCGGAGTTCATTGGAACGTATAGATCTCTGCATATTGCTGGAAAACCATGAAGTGAGAGTGCAAACCGCCAAATAGCATTCAATACCCAACGCCAAGGCCTGACCCGGACCATAACAGAAAGTGCGTAAGCGCCGGTGTCTTGACGAGCCCCTTCGATCATTACCAGAAATCGACGAGGTCTTCCATCAATGAACACGGAACACGCCGTCGATGCATCCCCTGCGCGCAAATGGACATCATCCGTCGCGAGCACCTTCACATCCCGACGCTGAAGCTTTTGCGCAACCACGGTCGCGCCCTGAGCTTTCACCCAGCGGAGTAGGGGGTCCCGGCTGACCACCATGCCGGCGGTCAAGAGTTTAGGCGCTATGGCATGGATGCTCGATCCTAAGGCTAAGCGGATGAGAAAGGTCTTCAACCGATTCGACAAGCGAGCCGAGGGAGGGCAAAGCCTCCCCTCGGCTCCACGAACGTGTAGACGGAGCAATCGGTCTGGTCACAGAGGTATCGCGTCCTGGTGAGCCTGTGATCCACGGTCTTCCCATCCAACGGAAAATCTTGAAGCGTAGGGTCGGTATACCGCTTGGCCGAATGCCGACTCACGGTATGGCAGTCGGGGCACGTGGCCTGGTCCGAATGGGACCGCCATCGAAAGTACCATCGGTGTTGGTCGCGTTCGCTCTCTGTCTGCCCCCAATGCCTCGGCATCGACAACCCAAACCGGAACTTGCCCAATCCCTCCATGAGCCGGCCTATTCTAAGGTAGGTTCAAGTCTTTTCATGCATGTGACGACGCCCCGGGAGCTTTATACTGTAAATAGGGTGATAGAAAAATGGGCTATTTGCAAAAGGTGGTTGAAAGAGCAACTAACGGATCGGACGGAGTTTGGTCCGATTTGTGCAATATCGGGTGGAATCCCTTTTTGAATCACCGGTACCGTACTGTGCAAAATATGGTTGAACGATGGTATGGCACATGACCAGAGTCCTTGCGGAGTCCCCTACCATGTAAAAAAGTCGATCGAAATGATTGGATCTACCCTACTGCACTAACGCCCTAAATATCAGGCTATTAGCTCCATTAAACAGTGCTGAACGGCTACCCAGGTAGGCAAAGCAAAACGCCGGATTCCCCCCGGCGATTCAACACCAAACAAGCGAGTAGTGCGAAATCCCTCAGGCGCCCCGTGCGAACCACGCACGGCCCTAGTCAGACTATCCGGCAGAGGTAATCCGGCGATGCTTAGGAACCACGAGACCGTATCAGAGGTCCTTCACAGTTTCTTAGGTCGCACCCACCTTTCGCAACTAGACCCTAAAAACGGAGCCGAACCCCCAAATTGCGTAACATTTCGTACGTAGTAATCCGCGGCACACCGATAGCTTCGCACACATCCGGGATTTTGACCTTGGTCCCTGCGCGAGCAGGTTGTTCCATGGTCACAACCGTACCCCCGATCACTTGCGCGTAAGCCACATCGAGTAGGCGGCAGGCGCCGTAGTTAAGTGGGCTGTCGCCCCGTTCCTCCCTTTCGGTTGACGGTGCCTCAGCGCCACTATCCCCGAATTCCTGCAACCTCTCTAAAATTCCGTACGTCCGGTTTTCCCGGATACGGCTTCAAACGACCACTCCACCCGGAGTCTGCCTCGGCCAGCCGAGGCTTAAAGGCACCCGCCTATCCACCCCCACTACCCCGAGTTGGCTCCGACCTACGGGTATCCCTTCAAGGTCGCAGTCCTCGAGCCGAAGCTCTTGCCACGACAGCGGGTATGTTGTCCGCCAGGTCATTAGGACTACGACCCGATCCGCCGGGCTTGGGTCCACTCCCCGACTTCGCGGTGTACGCTTATACGGGCAGCCATGCCTTTCGCGGGTGCTCCAGGCGGGCCCCAAGTCCTTCCCTGCTTTGCTAAGA
>DAHXNH010000084.1 GCA_027365485.1 Clostridiales bacterium | reverse complement strand
GTCCGCTGTCGATGTGTTGTCCTGGGTGCTCGATGGTTGGACTAGTTGGGCAGGCCGCCCGATGACGGTTGGCTCTGGCCCAAGGCAGTTCCATGGACACCAGCGATCCGATGTCGGGGAAGTGGTGCCGCTCACCAGCATTTTTAATCTCGTCTCGTTACACCAACCGGCCCCATCGCCTACGTCCTATGTGGCGCCCCAGCCGTCGCCGGTGCCACATAGCCAGCCCCTGGATTTCAGCGAGTTTCGTGAAACTTGGAGGGCATGCGTCCACCAAATAGCGCAGACGCTGGGCCGGATCCAGGGAGAGCCGGAATCTCTCTTAGAGCAAGTCATCGCCGAAAGCGACCGATTGGCCTATGGCTTTGGGATTCAAATGAAATCGGGCGGTGTCGTGGTTCCACTGCCTATTTTCTTGCGGATGCAGGTGGCCTGGCGCTTGGCCGCTGAAGAGGGTCGAGCCCAATTAATCTACGGCGACTTGTCGGGCATTCAAAGCTATGTCTTTGCCGCGCACCGGGTGGGGGTGAAGGGCTTGGCCAAAACGCTTCGGGCACGAAGTGCCCGGATTGGTTGGATTGCCCTCGGCCTGCCCTGGGCGGCCAGCGTGGAGCGTACGGGCACCGGCCTCTTGACCCTTGCTACAGCGGGCGGCGGCTTTTCCCTCTTGTTGCCCCCCTCAGAGTCCTTTCGACCCTGGGCCATCGCGATGAATGGTTGGCTGAAAGAAACGACCCATGCCCGGGTGGAACTGGTGGTCGCCGAACGTCTGGTGACCGCAGACGAGTTCTTTGCGAGCTATACCCACGTTCTCGAATCATTGCGCCAGGACATCGCTATCCAAAAACGCCAGCCATGGGCGGACGTGCTAAGAACGTTGGGAGCGGCCGAGACCGATCCTTGGGTCTGGCGGAATACGCTAGGGCTGCCACGCTGTATCGTCTGCGAAGAGCAACCCGGCGAAGCATCTGATGGCCTTTGTGAAGCATGTGCGCTCGACCGAAAAATCGGGACCAACGTCTGGCGGATGCACTGGATACAACTCCGCCAAGATAGCCAAGGCATGATTCCCTTGAGCGGTCGATATAGCTTAGATCTCAGCGAACGCCGCCCTCATGCCGGAATCTACCGAGCGATTAATGCGCCCACTGCACCATCCGATCTGACGGCGACCCCGGTTTCTTGGATGAATCTTTCGCTGCCAATCGCGCCTGAGAATTGCCCACACTGCCTTTCGTCGGGGGATCCTGATCCCGTCCACCGTGGAGAACTCTATACCTTTTCCTGTCTAGCCGCGCTGGACGCTCCAGACGAGACGGCTTCCGGCCAACTTGGATATCTGAAGGCCGACGTGGATCACCTAGCCACGGTGTTTGCGGTCGGACTATTGGACGGGCCGCCGGTCGGACGCGATGTCTATCGCGTCATGACCTTGAGTGAAGCCTTAGACCGCTTCTTTACCGAAGGTCTGAGAGCACTGATGGAGAGGAATGGACAATCGCTTTATGCCGTGTTTTCGGGAGGCGATGATGTCTACTTGATTGGAGGAGCCAGGCAAATCGCACGGTTTGCCCTAACCCTCCACCAAGCCTTTCAGGCATATACCGGATTTCATGGGGAACTTACCCTTTCGGCGGGCGTCGCCTTTGTTCCTCCGCATCTCTCATTGGCCTTGGCCACCGAGAGAGTGGAAGCCGCGCTTCACTGTGCCAAAGAGGTCGCTTCCGAAGAGAGGAGGCAACAAGGGCGGGAGATGGGGAGAAACCAGGTGGCGATTGATGAGACGCCGCTCAGTTGGTCGCGCTATAAGGCTCTCTTAGAAGAGGCAGCGAAAATCTCCACGTACAAACAGCAGAAATTGATGGGTGGTAGTGCGCTCCATCGACTCCGACAGCTGGCCGAATATGTGGGGCGCCGTCCCGCGCCGGAAAAAAAGGCCGCGTGGTTTCCCCGTATCGCCTATGAAATCCGTCGAAATTTTATGGATCCGGAGCAGCGCCCGGTCCGTGATTGGCTGATGACCTACGCCGATCCCGATGACCCAGGATGCGGTGCCCGAATTGCCCTGATTCCGCTGTTAGTTTCCCTAGTCAACCTTGGGGTCTAGGGTCGATCACATGAAGTAACGAAATGAGGGATGAACATGGCACCGTTGCCAGTGACCCGCAGCAACTATCTCACCGACCCCCATGGCTATTTATTGCCATCGGGGGGCTATCGTCCCGCAATTTATCTGGAAGAAGCACATTTTGTCGTTGACCATCTCAAGCAGCGCACCACGCCGCATGCCCTTCGGCGATTTTTTAACCGAGTCAAGGCGATTGAACGGAGTATGGACGGTGGACGCCACTTTGAGACCAAGAAGAGTGAACTGTACTCCCTCATTCCCCAAGCCCACTATGCGGTCAAACGACAACTCGCCCAAGAGTTCTTTCCGACTTTCATTGAGCGCAATGTGTGGCAGGCCGTCAAAAATTGGGAGCAGTTTCAAGGCTTTGTGAAACACTTCGAGAGCGTGGTGGCTTATTTCCCGACTGACAATGAAACCGCCGCGCCGAATAGAGGAGGTAGTGATCATGCCCGACGCCACTAGGAGAAACGGTCCGAACCCGCATTTGGAACAAATTTGGCAAGTGCGCGCTCGCTTAACCTGCGTGACTGGCTGTCATGTCGGGGGTGGAAGAGACACGCTTGAGATTGGAGGCGTCGACAACCCCGTGGTCCGGCATCCCATCACGCAACT